>NZ_DATMRV010000171.1:0-1552 GCF_035565795.1 Pseudorhodoplanes sp. | reverse complement strand
GTGTTCCAGCCCGAGTCGAAGTTCAACGATCTTTCGGACTGGAATTTCGCGGCAATCGCCCCGTCGCTCGGCGGCCATGGCGTACGCGTCACGACGCGCCGCGAGTTGCGCGACGCACTGGATGCGGCGGTCGCGCGCCGCGGCGTGTTCTCGCTGGTCGAGGTGATGCTGAAGCGCGGCGAGACCTCGCACACGCTGCATCGCTTCGTCACCGGCTTCAAGGCCGCGCGGGAGAAGATGGCGAAAGCGTCGTAGGACCGGGCGATCGCGATATCCGCCTCGTCGAACGCGCTTTGCGGAAGACCGTGCTCAGCTCTCGTGACGGATCTGCCCGTTCATCATGCTCATCGTCACCGTGGCGCGGTGGATGTCATGTGGATCGCCTTCGAGGATGTTGCGGTCGAGCACGATGAGATCGGCGAACTTGCCGGTTTCGATCGATCCCACCTTGTCCTCCATCCGAAGCTGCCAGGCGGCGCCGAGCGTGTTGGCATGGATCGCCTCGGCGACGGTCAGGCGCTCGTCGGCGGGGCTCAGGACCGGCGCATCCGTTTTTCCGATCAGCTGGCGGGTGACGCCAACCTGGATCGCGTCGAGCGGCTTGTAGGTCGAGAAATAGCCTGCCGCCGGCCAGTCGGTGCCGAACGAGATGCGGCCGCCGGATTTCAGGATGGACTTCGGCCGATACATCCGGCTCTGGCGCGCCGGCCCGTACCGTTCCAGCATGTTGATCATCGTGTCGGGATCGGCCGATAGCCAGTTGGCGGAGAATTGCGCGGTGACGCCGAGCTTGCCGAAGCGCGGATTGTCGCTGTCCTCGACATAGACGAGATGCGCAATGGCATGGCGGCGGTCGCGTGGAGGATTGGTCGCGATCGCCTTTTCGATGGCGTCGAGAGCGGTGCGGGCGGTGCGCTCGCCGCAGGCATGGACGTGCACGTCAAAGCCGGCAGCATCGACATTGCCGATGAGCTGATGCCATTGCTCGACGCTGAATGGCGACGCGCCGATCGAGTCCGGCTTGTCGGCATAGGGCTCAAGCAGCCAGGCCGTATACCCTTCCTGCGAGCCATCGCCGACGATCTTGACGACATTGACCTGCACCAGCTCGCTGGAGACGCGCTTGCGAATGTCGGTGAGCTGCTGCACCGCGTCGTCGACCGGCAATCCCTTGACCGCATAGGACGCGACGACACGGAACGGCAATTTCCCGCGCTTCTCAACGTCGGTGTAGAGTGCAATCAGCGAGCCCTGATCGCTACCGATCGGCGGCACGCCGGCATCGAAGATCGTGGTGATGCCCGCGGCGGCGGCCTTCGGCAGCCAGGCTTCCATGAGCTGTCCCATCGCGGCGGGCGAAATCGGTTCGACGGCGTTGACGAGCGCGAGCACCGCGTTCACTTCGAGCACGTAGCCGGTCGGCTCGCCATTCTTGTCGCGCACGTAATAGCTGAAGCGCGGGATCGGGTCCGGCGTGTCGCGATTGACGCCGGCGATCTCCAGCGCCTTGCTGTTGGCCCACAGGCTGTGGCCGTCGATGGCGAAGAAGAAG
>NZ_DATMRV010000170.1:0-14858 GCF_035565795.1 Pseudorhodoplanes sp. | reverse complement strand
CCCCATCCCCTAGTCGAGGGAACCAGCGTGCGGTCGCGCATCACGAAACGGCCGCGCACGATGGTGTGGATCGGCAGCCCCTTCACCTTGCGGCCATGCCAGGGCGAGATTTTCGAGCGCGACTGGATCTTGGCGTCGTCGATGGTCCATTCGCACGACAGGTCGACCAGCGCGAGATCCGCGTCCGCTCCGGGCTGGATCGCGCCCTTGCGGGGATACAGGCCCCATTGCCGCGCCGGGTTGAACGCACTCCAGCGCACATAATCGGAGATCGACATGCGGCCGGCATTCACTTGCGTAAGCATCGCCGGCATCTGCGTCTCGACGCCGGGGAAGCCGCAATCCACCGCCCAGATGTCGTTGCGGGTCTTTTCCTCCGGCGTATGCGGCGCGTGATCGGTCGCAATCATGTCGACCGTGCCGTCCGCCAATGCGGCCCAGATCGGTTCCTGGTTCTCCTTTTCGCGCACCGGCGGGTTCACCCGGATCACGCCGGCGAAGCGCTCGTAGTCATCGGTCGAAAGAAACAGGTATTGTGGGCAGGTCTCGCCGGTGACGTCGACGCCGCGGGCCTTGGCCTCCCGCAGCGGGCGCAATTCGTCGGCCGACGAAATATGCAGGATGTGGATGCGCGCGCCGGTCCATTCCGAAAGCGTGCAGGCCCTGCTCACCGCCTCGACTGCCACCACCGCCGGACGCGAGTCGAGATGCGCCAGCGGCTCGTGCCGGCCCGCCTGCGTCAGCCGCGTCTGGCGCCGCTCTATGATCGAGTTCGTCTCGGCATGCAGCGAGATGCGCTTGCCGGTCTCGGCAACGACCTCAAACGCCTCCAGCATTTCGCCGGTGGACGGAGACGGGATTTTGCCGAATGTGTTGCCCATATAGAGTTTGAACCCGATCACGCCGCCCGCGATAAGCTCCGGCACATTGTCGATGGTGTCCGCACCGAGCAGCCCGTAAAGGCCAAAATCGACATGCGCTTTCGAGGCCGCGATCCTGTGCTTCTCAGCAAGGATCGTGCCGGTGCCGGTCGGCGGAATCGTGTTCGGCATGTCGAACACGGTCGTGACGCCGCCAAAGGCGGCCGCCGCCGTGCCGCTCTCCCAGTCCTCCTTGTTCGGATAGCCGGGATCGCGGAAATGCACATGCACGTCGATCGCGCCGGGCAGGATATGCAGCCCGGATGCGTCGAGCGTCTCGCGCGCGGCCGGCATGGCGTCCGGCGCCCCGACCGCCACGATTTTTTCGTCCCTGATCGCAACGCTTGCAGGGAACGCCGCGTCGGGCGTGACGACGATGCCGTTGTTGATGACGAGATCGGCTGTCATGGCGCTCCTCACAGCATCGCCCAGCCGCCATCGACCGGAAGGTCGACGCCGGTAATCTGCCGCGACACGTCGCTCGCAAGGAACAGGCAGGCATTGGCCACGTCCTGATCGAGCGTGACGCGCTTCAGCGCGTAATCCGCAGCATGGCGCTCCATCGCCTCTTCCACCGTGATGTTCAGCCGCTTCGCCATGTCCGCGCACACCTTGTCGCGAAAGCGCGGGCCGTCGACCATGCCCGGCGCGACGCAGTTCACGTTGATGTTGTGCTGCCCGACTTCAAGCGCGAAGCTCTTGGTGATGCCGCGCAGACCCCATTTCGACGCGGAATAGGCCATGCGCCCGGCACGCCCACGCATGCCGAAGGTGCCACCGACATTGACGATCTTGCCGTATTTCTGCGCGATCATTACGGGCGTGACGCTGCGCATGGTGTGAAAGCAGCCATTCATGTTCAGCGTGACGATCTCGTCGAATTCCTCGGGCGTCGTTTCCGCGCCGGTCTTGCCGACCGGACCGGAGCCGCCCGCAACATTGACGAGGATGTCGATGCGGCCGAAGGCTTTCTTCGTTTCGTCAGCCGCCTTGTCGCATTGCTCGGGCCTGGTGAGATCGCACGAAATCACGATCGCTTGCGCACCCGCGGCTTTCACTTCCTTCGCCACCGGCTCGATCGCCGCGACATCGCGTCCGATCAGGGCGAGCTTCGCGCCTTCGGCTGCGAATGATCTGGTGATGGCCGCACCCATGCCTTTCGCGGGCCCGGTGATGATGGCCACGCGATCCGTCAGTCCAAGTTCCATTGGTGTTTTCCCGGTCTTCGATACGCACGTGATGTCCCTCCCCGCTTTGCGGAGGAGGGATCAGTCAGATCAGAACAGCTTCTTCGGCAGATCATCGACCGGCGGCAGGAAGGCCGGCGTGAAGATCTCCGCCACGCTCGGCGTGCGCGGCAGGCCATTGGCCTCGACCAGAATGTCGATCGACTTCTTCAGACGTTCCGGATCGGCGTTGCCAAGACCGATCTTGGCGATCTCCGGATGGTTCATCTCGTCCTGAAGCGTCGCGTCGAAGCGTTCGCGCTCGACCGGCGTCTTGATCAGGGGTTCGCGCTTGGCAACAGCGGCCACGGCCGCGTTCGGATCCTTCAGCGAATCCTGCAGGCCCTTGTTGAGTGCGCGCAGGAAGCCCGCGACCGCCTTCGGGTTGTCCTTCACCAGCTTCCTGGAGACGATGATGGCGTTGGAATAGAGATCCATGCCGTAATCGCCGAAATTGATGTAGCGCAGCTTGTCATCCGCGACGCCGATCAGCTTGGCCGAAAAGCGGATGGTGTTGACGTAACCGAACACGCCGTCGACCTGTCCCTGCATCAGCATCTGCTCGCGCAGGTTCGGCTGCATGTTGGTGATCTCGACCTTGCTGCAGTCGACCTTGGTCATCTTGCAGAGCGCCGGGAACAGCTTCAGGGCCCCGTCGTTCGCGGCGCCGCCGAGCTTCTTGCCGACGAAATCCTTAGGCTTCTTGATCGGGGAATCAGCCTTCACCGCGATCGTGAAAGGCGGGCGGTTATACATGACATAGACCGCGATCGGAGCTTCGTCGGGCTTGCGCGCCGCAAGTTCGATCAGCGCATTGATGTCGCCGAAGCCCACGTCGTACGTGCCGTTGGCAACAAGCGGCACCGCCGCGCCGGAACCGTTGCCCTGATCGATCTGCACGTCGAGGCCTTCGGCTTTGAAATAGCCGCGGTCGTCGGCGAGGAAGAACCAGCCCTGCGGTCCCTGATACTTCCAGTTCAGCACCATCTTCAGCTTGGTCTGCGCCGCTGCCGGCACGGACAACGCAAGGGTGCAGCCGATCGCTGCCGCCAGGCCCAGGGTTAGACTTCGCAAGTGCTTCATGACGCGCTCCTGTTTCGGGCTCGGAGGCCGCCCCCTCGGCTCAAGCCCCGCCACCTGGGGGAAGACGCTAGGACGCATGAGTGCTACGATCTGCCGCTGTTTTTTTGCCGGGGCGCTGTCGTTTCGGCATCACCAGCTGCGGGCTCACCGACGCCGACGAGGCATAAGTCCATGAGACACTTGCGTTTTCTGCACTATTTCGACGCCGTGGCGCGGGCCGGATCGATCCGCAAGGCGGCCGAGCGGCTCAATGTCACGTCCTCCGCCGTCAACAGGCGGATCATGGATCTGGAGGCCGAGCTGGAAACCCCGCTTTTCGAGCGGCGGCCACGGGGCGTCCGGCTCACCGCCGCCGGCGAATTGTTCATCCATCACGTCCGCCAGCAGACCGCGGACCTCGACCGGGTGCGCTCACAGATCGAGGACCTGAAAGGGATGCGGCGCGGCACCGTGCGCATCTCCGTCAGCCAGGCGCTGGCGCTCGATTTCCTGCCGCGGGAGGTCGCGGCCTATCGCGCGCGCTTTCCCTTCGTGAATTTCGACGTGCGGGTCCAGGATCACATCAAGGCGATGCAGAGCCTCGCGGACTACGAAGTCGATCTCGTGATGGTTTTCCGGCCGCCTTTCCTGCCGAATTTCCGTCCGCTGATGACGCTCGAGCAGCGATTGGTAGCGGTGATGCCGACGGATCATCCGCTCGCGAAGCGGCCATCGATCCGCTTGCGGGATTGCGCAAGCTTTCCGGTCGCACTGGCGGAGCCCGAAATTGGCGGCCGCCAGCTTCTCGACGAGGCGCTCGCGCGGCGCAAGCTCCGCTTCAACATCGTCGCGCAGGCCAACTCGTTCGAATTCCTGCGCCATCTCGTGATGCGCGACAACGTCATTTCGTTCCAGATCGGCATCGGCGCCACATCGGACGAGGCGCGCGGCATTGTCGTTCGCGAGATCGACGAACGCGATGCGCCGCGGGCCGATCTCGTGCTCGGCCAACTGTACGACCGCAATCTTCCGGTCGCGTCGGCGAAGTTCGCCGAACAGTTGACACAATCGCTCTTGGCAATGCGCGGGGAAGCAATGCGGGCGACCGCATAGCTGTGAACCGTCATCGACTGCGGAGACGCCATGCTGCCCCGCCTGCTCATCCTCGCGTTGCTCCTTGCTCCTGCTCCGGCCCTGGCCGGCGTCAAGGAGGTGAAAGCGACGATTGCCGCGCTGGCTCCACAAGCACTGGTGCTCGTGGTGGATTCCAGGGGCAACGAACTCGTCGCCCAGAACGTCGATGAACCCTTCGTGCCGGCTTCCGTCGCAAAGGTCGTGACCGCATGGCTGGCGATGCAGGTTCTCGGCGGCGATTACCGCTTCAAGACCCGGTTCTATCTCGACAACAAGCGCGTGCTCTATATCCGCGGCGGCGGCGATCCGTTTCTGATTTCGGAGGAGCTGGCGCAGCTTGCGCCTCAGCTGGTTGCCGCCATCGGCAAAAAGCCGCTCACCGGCATCGTCCTGGACGGAAGCTATTTCCCGCCGGACATCCGCATCCCGGGCATCGAAGACACCGACGAATCCTACAATGCGTTGAACTCCGCGCTCGCGGTGAATTTCAACACGGTCAACGCCGTGCGCAAGGGCGACGCGGTGCGTTCCGGAGAGAAGCAGACCCCGATCACGCCGCTCGCCATCTCGGAGTTTCGCGAACGCGGTCCGAAAGGGAAAGGCCGCATCAGCCTGAGCCAGAACCCGGCCGTCAGTCTGCAATATGCCGGCGAGCTGATCGCCGCATTCATCGTCAAGGCCGGGGGTAGCGTGAAGGGCGCGATCTCGACCGGTCCGGTGCCGGAAGGGTTGAAGCCGGTCTATGTCCACGAACAATCGCGGCCGCTCTCGAAAATCCTCATCGAGCTGCTCCGCGCTTCCAACAACTACATCGCCAATCAGGTCTTCCTGGAAATCGGTGCGCATCGCCTGGACGCGCCGGTCGGCCTCGACAAGTCGCTCAAGGTCGCGAACGAAATGCTGGCGGCCAATAATCTGTCCGGGGACATCCATCTCCTGGAAGGCTCGGGCATCAGCCGTGACAACCGCTTCACGGCCCGCGGCCTCGCCAGGGTGCTCCAGCTCTTCGAGCCAAACGCCAGCCTGCTGCGCGGACAGGACGGCAGCCTGACCAAGACCGGCACGATGGACGGCGTGCGCACGCTCGCCGGCTTTGCCGACACCAAGGAGAACGGGCGCGTGCGCGTCGTGATCTCGCTCAAGAGCAACGACGGCGCGATGCGCTTCAAGTTGCTACGTGCGATCGAGAGCGGACTGTAACAGCCGCGGTCGTGCGCTCTCGTGTACGGTGAACGTGCAGGTCCGCGCCGCTCTATCGCACGATCACCTTGGCGCCGACCCTCGTGCGATTATAGAGATCGATGACGTCTGCATTGGTCATGCGAAAACATCCCGACGACACGGCCTGGCCGATCGTGTGAGGCTCGTTCGAGCCGTGGATACGATAGAGCGTCGAGCCGAGATACAGAGCGCGGGCGCCGAGCGGATTATCCGGGCCGCCGGCCATATAGCGCGGCAGGTCCGGGCGGCGTCGCAGCATTTCCCTGGGCGGCGTCCAGCCCGGCCATTCGCGCTTGGCGGAAACGGTCTTCACACCACTCCAGGCGAAGCCGTCGCGTCCGACGCCGATGCCGTAGGCGATCGCCTGTCCATTGCCGAGAATGTAGTAAAGCCGACGCTGACCTGTACTGATGACGATGGTCCCGGGGCGCTCGCCGCTCGGATAGGAAACCACGCCGCGCGTCACTGGAGAGCCGCCATAAGAGCCGCCATACATGTCCTGCCTTTCGGCAGGTGCGCCGCGTCTGAAAAGTCCGAACGGATCGAAAATCGGCTGCGCCTGCGATGCAGTCGACATCACAGCCGTAATGGCAATCACCAGAATGGAGTGGGTCAGAAGACGCATCAACATGGCTGACCTCGTGCATTGATCGCGCGGGGCAAGGGACACAAACCGGATTATGCGTGAGAAATCTTAATTTCGGAATTACGGCATCCCGGCGGCGACGCGAGGAGCCACGAGCGGTGCGTGTCATGATCTCGCTCAAGACAATGACGGCGCGATGATACCGCCGCTCAAGCGGCAAGCATGTCCAAAGCCTAGCCCAAAGCAAGCAGCCTGTTTTCAACGAGTGCCGCAATCGGGACGGCGATGCCTGTCAATGTTCCAGGAACACGTAGTTTTGCCAGCTTTTCATCCGTAGCAAGATTTTTCGCAGCAGCGATAGGTGGTGAAGGTGATGTGTATAGATCGCGGCCTGTCCGAAGAGCCTCGGCGAAATGTTCGCCCCCGTTGGTTTCTACTTACCTTTTGGATAGGGGCACTGAACAACATAGCCGCGCGCGCTCGTCGCTCTTCGGCCGCCATTGGCGCGCACAGCGTGCATACCGCTCTTATGACACGGTTCGGTCTGGATCGCTAACGCCGCCGCCGGCATAGCGGTTCAATCCGAGAGCCGCCCGGTTCACGTTGCGCGCCGCCTCGATCAGATATGGCACCGCAGCCGCATTGCGTTTTGCGATCGCTGCATAGTCCGCGTCGGCCTTGGTCATGATCTCGGTGAGTTCTCCGCGGAAGCTGTCCCAGTCCACCTTCGTCGGCTTGCCACCGGACAGGACCACCTCGCCATCGACGATCACGGTATCCACGCCCCGGCCCGTCTCGCTGTAGACCATCTGGCGCGCGGCGCTGTTGAACGGCTGATAGGCGAGGTCAGACAGATCGATCAGTGCAAGGTCGGCCTTCATGCCGGGCTTCAGCGCACCGACCTGCCCGAACAGCCCGACCGCCCGCGCGCTGCCGATGGTGGCTGCATCGATGGCGTCGCAGGCGAACACGCCGGATGGCTCGCCGTCCATGCCCTGCGCCAGCAGCGCATACATCTTCATCGCTTGGAACAGGTTCTGGCAGTCGCTGCAGCTGCAATTGTCACAGCCGAGCGCGAGATTGATCCCTGCCCGCTTGAAATCGATCAGCGGCGCCGTGCCGTTCTTCAGCTTCAGATTGGCAAGCGGGTTGTGCACCACGCCGGCGCCGGCCTTTGCGAGATCTTCGATCTCGGGCCGCGAGAGATAAACGCCATGCGCCAATGTCGTGCGATGTGTGAGCAGGCCTATCTCGCGCATGTAGCGGACATAGGAGCCACCGAACTTCTCGTAGGCTGTGCGCGCCTTCGCGAGTTGCGCGCGCGTCTCGTAGGTATGTGTCAGAATCGGCAGATCGAAATCGGAGGAGACAGCCGCTAGCCCCTCCAGCAACTCCGTCGAGCAGCGTTGCGGCCCCGATGGGCCGATCGCCCAGTGCAGGCGCGAGGGCAATGGATTGCGGCGCGCGATCTGGGCGCGGATGAACGCGAGATCGGCCTTCGCATCGCCGGGCTTGCCGTTGATGAGAGACGCAATGTCGGCCGGAATGCCGGCGGGAAGAAACGGCTGGATGTCGAGTGCCGCGAGGTCGCGCACGGCGACGGAGAACACGACGCGGATGCCAACCTCGTCATAGGCGGACAGGATCGTGTCGAGCGTCTCCTCATCCTGCGGGACCAGCGAATTCATGTCCTGGATGGTCGTAATGCCGTGGCGCAGCGCCTCCAGCGCACCGAGCAGCGTGCGCGCGCGCAGCTCCGCCTTGATGCGGGTGCCCCAATAGGCCGGCTGGGAATGCAGCATCCAGACATCGAACGGCATGTCCTCGAAGCGGCCTTTGCTGAGGACATCGTAGGAATGGTAATGCGCGTTGACGAGGCCGGGGATGACGAGCTTGCCGGTGGCGTCGATCACGCGCGCGCCGGGCTCGCCCTTGCTCGCGGCCTGAGCAATATCGCTCGCGGCCTGCTCGCCGGGCTCTACCACACCGAGGATTCGATCTTCTTCGAGGATGACATCGCGCAAGGGCGGGCGATGCACATCGCCCGCCCGGTCATAGACGCGGCCGCCCGTGATCAGTGTTTTCATACGACCCGGCATCGTAAGACGTTGAATCCGGGACGGAAATCCCTCCCGGAAGCGTTTGGCGTCAGTTCGACTTGGGTGCGAACATCCGCTCGGACTTGGCCGGGAGGAACGAACGGTTGAACACCTCCGACGCTTTCGGCTTGTTCTTCAGGTCATAGGCCTCCGCAATCAGATCGATCGATCGCCCGAGCTTGTCGTCGGTGAGATCGCCAAAGCCGAGTTCGGTGAACTCCGCGCCATTCATCAGATTGCCCAGCGCATATGCGATGCGCTTCTTCTCGACATCGGAGTTGATCAGCGGCTCGACCTTGGCGAGCGTCTTCACGCCCGCTTCCGGATCGGCGATGACCTCCTTGATAGCCTTGTTGATCGCCTTCACCAGACCCGCCACCGCCTTCGGATTCTCCTTCAGCAGCTTCTGCGAGACCATGATGCCGTTGGAATACAGATCAAGGCCGAGATCTCCGTAATTGAACCAGCGATAGTCCTTGTCGGGATCCTGCTTCTGCTGGATCAGGTTCATGTAGCTCGTCACATTGAACACCAGCGAGCCCTGCACCTGATCCTGGATCAGCATCTGCTCCTGAAGGTTTGGAGCCATGTTCAGAATTTCGATCTTTGAAATATCGAGCTTGTTCGCCTTTGCGAGGCTCGGCAGAAGGCGCAGCGTCGCGCTGCCCGCAGGGCCGCCCAGTTTCTTGCCTTCGATGTCCTTGATGGTCTTGATCGGACCGCTGGCCTTGGTCACCAGCACGAAGGGCGGGCGGTTATAGATCTGATAGACCATCACCGGCGCTTCGCCCGGCTTGTTCGCCGCCTGCTGGATGATGGCGTTCATGTCGCCGAAGCCGGCATCGTACGCGCCCGACATGATGCGGGTAATGGTCGCCGCCGATCCCTCGCCCTGATCGATCTTGACGTCGAGACCCTCGGCTTTGAAGTAGCCCTTCTCCTGCGCGACATAGTACCAGGCATGGATGCCCTGAAGCTTGAAGTCGAGCGTGAATCGAATCGGAGTCAGCGATTGCGCGACGGCCGGCACGGCCATCATGACCGATAGCGCGCCGGCGAGAACGGCGCGGCGCGCGAATCTGTTAGTGATCATAAAAAAAACTCCTTGGTGCCGCTTCAAGCCGCGGCGTGGCGTTTGACCGGCGAAATCGCGTTGAACTGCGGGACCGGAGCAGCAAGGCGCGTGCCACCGGCCCGTCACGCAACGCTAGGCACAATCACTGCGCCCATCTGCCGCCGATTTCTTGCTGGCACGATGCCGAAACGACAGCGCAAGATTTAGCGGCAGGACCGCGCACGGCACGCGCCTTTGGCACGCGAATTTTTGAGGCCGTGCCATAGGACCGGGCGCAATCCAGTCGCGGCAGCCCATTAATTGAGCAGCGCGCCGACGCTCGCAGTACGCCGCGCAGCGCGTATAATGCGCCCGCAGATTTGGAGATCCAGATGGCCCAGCTTCCGCTCGCCACCGTTCACGGCCTTTTTCACATTGCCATCAAGACCGCGGACCTCGCCGCAACACGGTATTTCTGGACCAAGATCATCGGCCTGAAGGACATGCACCGGCCGGATTTCGGCTATCCCGGCGCCTGGCTCGCCTGTCCGCAGCCGGGCGGACTTGGCATCATCCACGTCTATGCCGGCGGCCCGGCCCTTGGTCCCGAAGGCAAGGCACCGTACGGAACAGCGGCCATCGACCATGTCTCGCTGTCATGCTCTGGCTTTCGCTCCTATATCGAGCGCTTCAAGAAGGCCGGCCTCGACTGGCGCGAATTCGAAGTCCCCGGCACGACGCTGTGGCAGTTGTTCGTGTATGACCCAAGCGGCGTGCAGCTCGAGCTCACCTTCGAGGGCAGCATCGAGGGCGACGAACGGCCGGATATGTCGCCCGGCCGCGTCTATGTGCCGGGCGCGAGCTTCTTCAAGCCGGCCACCTATCCGAAACTGCTCGAGCCGGCCTGACCTCGTCGGCGCAGCGCGCCGTGAACGTCAGTTACCGATACCCGCCCCGGCGAACATCGTCTTGAAGCGCGCGGCATCGCTCGCGATCGCCGCGCTGAATGAGCTTGCCTGGTTCGGCGCGAAGGTCACGCCCTGCTGCGCCAACCGTTGCTGCACATCCGGCAACGCAATCACGGCCGCGACGTCCGCGTTGATCTTGTTCACGATGGCAGGCGGCGTGCCGGCCGGAGCGAGCAGGCCGAACCACGCATCGTAGGAAAATTCCGGCATTCCAGCTTCTGCGAAGGTCGGCACGTTCGGCAATGTCGGCAGCCGCTTGTCGGTCGTCACCGCCAGCGCCTTCAGCTTGCCGGCCTGGATCAGATCCGAACCGACATTCCAGAGCGTGAAGAACATCTGCGCATCATTGCGGATCACGGCAGTCTGCGCTTCCGGAGAGCCTTTGAACGGAACATGCGTCATGTCGAGCTTCGCTGTCTGACGAAACAGTTCGGCTCCGATAAACGCGGTGCTGGCCAGACCGGACGAGGCGAAATTCAATTGCTTGGGGCGCGCCCGCACGTAGTCGACGAACTCCTTGAGCGACGAAACCGGCATATCCGGCGGCACGATCATGATGGTCGGCATCGATGCGACGCGGATCACGCCGGTGAAGTCGGCGATCGGATCGAATGTCAGGTTCTTGTTCACCAGTCCTATGATGGTGTGCCCGTTCGAGGTGAGCATGAGATTATGCCCGTCGGGCGCAGCCTTGGCGGCCACGCCCGTTCCCGCGATACCGGGACGGTTCTCGATGATGACGGGCTGCCCCCAGCGTTCGGCGAGCCGGTCGGAAATCGTGCGCGCCAGAAGATCGGTGACGCTGCCTGCCGAGAACGGCACAAGGATACGCACCGGCTGATCAGGGAATTTTACGGGCGCCTGCGCCGGCGCGGCGCCGCCGCTCGCGCCAAAACCGAACGCAACAAGGCACGCCAACGCGAGCTTGCGCATGGAAAGTCCTCCCTGTGTGGCCGCGGCCTTGTTATTTTGTGGCCGGCCGCGGATGTCCTGAACGGTCTAGCGCTCCGCGACGGTCAGCGAGTAGCGGCCCTCCGCCGCGAGGCATTCAGCTTCCGGCAATCCCAGTTCCTTGCGCACGATGTTGGTACCGAGCACCATCGACACCATCTTGTAGGCGGCATGACGCCGGCCCATCCCTTCACGGCCCATGCCGCAATCGGACGAGATGATCAGCCGCTCGGCCGGAATATATTTCAGCGCTTCGCGGATCAGCGCGGCGACCTCATCCGGCCGCTCGATCTGCAGCGTGTGATGGTCGATGACGCCGATCACCACCTTCTTGTCCTTGATGATCTCGCCGATCGCCTTGAGATCGCCGGTCCCGGACGAGCAGGTCTCGAATGTCAGCGCATCGGCTTCAACGGAATTGAGCGCCTCGAGCGTCGGCTGGTAGCTTTGCGGCTCCTTGAAGATGCGCTGCTGCGAAGGATTGCCCCAGCAGGTGTGGCACCAGATCTCGGTCTTGTCGCGCAGACCCTTCACCGTGTTGTTGAAGACCTTCACGAGGTCAGCGACGTCGAGCTTGCCGAACGCCTTGCCGCGCACCGGCACCATGTGGATCTGCGGCTCCTCCATCTGCAGCACCGGACATCCGGCATCGGCAAGGTCGTGCAGTTCCTCGTTGATCGCGTCACTCAGCGCCCAGGTACGCTCGATCGGGTCCTTGTAGTAGCTGTCCTCGCAGGACGCAGCGAGGAGTTCGGGCAGGATCGTGCCGAACTTCACCGGCCGCGTCGTCATGCGTTGCGCGACCTTCCACATCGGTGCGTATTGCAGATTGCCGCGTCCCACAGGACCCGTGATCTTCGGAAACACCCGCGCCTCGAGGAAATCGTGCAGGATGTGTCCACGCGGATAGGCGACGGCGCCGACCTTGTAGGTCGAGGGGATCGATTCCTTGGAGAATCCCTCCATGTGAGTCAGCGGATAGCTCTGCCAGCTCATGCCGCCGACCTGCTCGTCGTAATGGGCATCGCCGTCGGTCACGATGTCGAGGCCGGCCGTTTCCTGCGCACGCAGATAACAGGAGACCGCGTCTTCATATTGCTCGCGATAACGCGAGTTCACCATCGCTTCGAGGAACGGCGTCGAGCCGAGCGTTGCGGTGTACCAGGTCGGACGCGGAAGCGAACCGATGATTGACGTAGGCAGCATGACGCCGGCCGAGGCCTTGAACATTCTCGTTCTCCCTTCCGTCCGCTGTTGAGCGCGGATCGGTGCAGCATCCATAAATGCCGCCTTGCCAATAGCAACAGCTTTCACTGCTAGCATCATGGCAAACGATTGCCAAGTTTTGCCAGCCGCGCTAGCGTTCGCCCAAGGCCAGAAAACAAGGCCATATTGGGAGGACATTTCATGCTTGATCGATATCGCCGCGGGCTCGCGGCTCTTGCAACTGGTGTATCTGCCGTCTTCACGCTCGGCGTTTTTTCACATGATGCGAATGCGGCTGATCCGCTGCGGATCGGCTTCAGCATCAGCGCCACCGGCCCAACATCGCCCGCCGGCAAACAGGTGCTGGCCGGTCTGGAAATCTGGCGTAGCGATGTGAATGCGAAGGGCGGCCTGCTCGGCCGGCCGGTCGAGTTCGTCTACTACGACGATCAGGGCAATCCGGCCAACGCGCCGGGAATCTACGCGAAGCTGATGAGTGTCGATAAGGTCGATCTCCTGATCGGGCCCTACAGCACCAACGTCATCGCGGCGACCATGCCGGCGATCATTCAGGCCAACCGCACCACGATCGGGATTTTCGGCCTCGGGGCCAACAAGGAATTCAAGTATCCGCGCTATTTTTCGATGAACTCGCAGGGCCCGGATACGGCGAACTATTCGAAATGCGTATTCGACCTTGCCGCCCAGCAGAAACCGATGCCGAAGCGTGTCGCCTTGATCGGGGCCGACGTGGAATATTCCCGGAACGCGCTCGATGGCGCGCGCGCGAACGCCAAGAAGCTCGGGATGGAGATCGTCTTCGACCGGACCTATCCGCCATCCACCACGGAATTGACGTCCACAATACGCGCTGTGCAGGCCGCCAATCCGGACGTGGTTTTCGCAGCCACGCTGCCGATCGACACCGCAGGCATCATCCGCGCCGCGAACGAGATCCAGTTCAAGCCGAAGATCATCGGGGGCGCCATGCTCGGGCTGCTGGTCACTGGAATCAAGCAGCAGCTTGGACCGATGATCAACGGCTATATCAGCAACGAGTTCTACATCCCCGCGCCGAGCCTGCAATTCACCGGCACCAGGGAGATGATGTCGGAATACCAGAAGCGCGCGAAGGATCTCGGCCTCGATCCGCTCGGCTTCACCTACCCGCCTTACGCCTATGCCGCGGGGCAGATCCTGGCGAAGGCCGTGACCGAGACGAAGTCGTTGAATGACGACGTGCTCGCCAAGTATCTCGCCGCCAACACGTTCGACACCGTGATCGGCCCGATTTCGTTTGGATCAGACGGCGAGTGGAAATCGCCCCGCATCATCTGCATCCAGTTCAAGGGCGTGACCGGCAGCGAACTCAACCAGTTCACCGACTGGAACCGTCAGGTCGTGGTCTATCCGCCTGAGTTCAAGGCCGGCGAACTGATCTACCCCTACGCCGATGCATCGAAGTAACAAATGACGCACCTTGCCTTCATAGCGAACGAGAGATTCGGGCGGCCCGCCGCCCGGATCCTTCGAAATGACATGCCGAGGACCGTCCGGTGAAATCCCGCAAGCAGACGCGGGTCGGCTTGAAAGACCTTGCCCGCGAGGTGGGCGTGCACGTCTCCACCGTGTCACGCGCGCTGAACCCGGAGAGCGGGCATCCCGTCGCGCCCGAGCTGATCGAGCAGATCCGGAAGGCCAGCAAGCGGCTCGGATATCGTCAGAACCTCGCGGCCTATTCGCTCAAGACCAATCGTTCGCGCACGATCGGTGTCGTGGTGCCCGACATCACCGACGCGGTATTTCCTCCGATCATCCGCGGCATCGAGGATGGCCTCGCGCAGCATGGCTATGTCGCCGTGCTCGCCAATACAGACGGCAATCCGCGCCGGCAGGTCAAGGTACTGGAGACCATGCGCGCGCGCGGTGTCGACGGACTGATCCTTGCGAGCGTCCAGCGCAGCGACCGGATGGTGTCGCGTCTCGCCGCCGATCTGCCGGTCGTGACTGTCAGCCGGCGCACCGACGATCCGCGGTTTTCCTCCGTCGTGCACGATGAGGACGACGGCATCGGGCGTCTGGTTACGCATCTCGTCTCGCTCGGCCATCGCGACATCGCCTGCATCGCGGGACCGCAGACCGTGTCGACCGGCTTCAATCGCTACAACGCCTTCCTCCGCCATCGGGACCTCGCTGGACTACAGGAGCGCTCTTCTCACGTCGTTTTCGCGAAGGCCTTCAACGAGGCCGAAGGCGAACGATGCGCCGAAGAATTGCTGGCGGCCGGACGGCGCTTCACCGCCCTTGTATGCGCGAACGACCGGCTCGCGATCGGCGCGATTTCGGCCTTCCGGCGGCACGGCGTCGCCTGCCCGGGCGATGTTTCCGTCACCGGCTTCAACGACATGCCACTTGTGGACCGCCTGTCTCC
>NZ_DATMRV010000169.1:0-26998 GCF_035565795.1 Pseudorhodoplanes sp. | reverse complement strand
TCTTGAACAGCTGGCCGATGAAGCCGTCCGGCGTCCAGTTCGCGAGTCCGATCTTGCCGCCGCGCTTGCAGACGCGGATCATCTCGGATGCCGCCCGATCCTGATCGGGGGTGAACATCACGCCGAAGGTCGAAACGACCGTGTCGAATGCTTCATCGGCAAACGGCAGGGCTTCGGCGTCAGCCTCCTTGAAGGTGATCGGCAGGTGCTCGGCAGCGGCGCGTTCGCGGCCGCGTTCGAGCAGAGCCGGCACGTAGTCGGTCGATGTCACATCGCACCAGCGTCGAGCGGCCGCGAGTGACACATTGCCGTTGCCGGCTGCGACATCGAGCACGGACTGGCCGCCGCGCAGATCGAGCGCTTCACACAGGTCTTCGCCGACGATTTGAAGCGTGGTGCCGACGATCGCATAGTCGCCGGATGTCCAGGCGGCTTGCTGGCGGGTCTTGATCGCGGTGAGGTCCGGTGCAGACGCGGGCTTCGTTGCAAGTGCTGCATTGGTCATGACGATTGCTCCCATTTTGATGTGGACTTCGAAGTTCATTGCTGCGCGTTCGTCTTGTTGAAGAACGTGTAGTCGGCGGAGTACGGGACGCTGAGGAACGCGCCTGCCTCATTGCAGATGCCCTCGGCCACGCCGCCTCTCGTATTGATCCGCTGGATGATCGAGACGTCGCTCAGGCGACCTTCGCCGCGTCGTGCCGAGACGCTGAGCTTGAGCCACGGAATGTCTTTGTCGCTGGCAGCCGGAGCTCGTGCGATCACCTTGCCTTGAACCGAGCTGCCGTCGACCAGCTCCCAGCTTGGCCCGGCGAAATGGCGGCCCACAGTCTTGCCGGCGATGAACAGCGTCGCGACCGGTTCGCGGAATTGCCAGGTCAACGTGCCGACCGCCGGATCGGCCTTGCACTCATAGACTTGTGATCCGACCGCATGGACGGTCGCGACCAGCGTGCCGCCCGGAACTGTGATGTCGTTCGGCGACTCGGCAGTCGCGGCTGCCAATGCCGCAAGCGAAATCACCGCAGCCGCGAAAACCGGACGTGTCTGCATGGGGTCGCTCCTTTCGTGCGGATCTGCGCTATAGTCCCGGAGGCCGTCTGGACTTTCCTCTGGCGTCCGCATGTCCGCCGCAGGCTCTCCGAAGCACTTCATGTGGTCAGGACTAGCGGCGCGGTATGGGGCCGAGCGTGGTAGGCAGCGTGGAAATGCCCGTGGAAACACACGAGCCGGGCGAATCCGGCTCGGCGATCGCAGTCCGGATGCTTGGGCCGCTGACAATCGGCCGTGGCGCCGCCGTGCTTAAGTTGCCTCCGTCGCAGAAAGTGCGGGCGCTGTTTGCCTATCTCGCGCTCGCGCACAATCCTGTAACCCGCAGCCAGTTGTGCGAGCTTCTCTGGGATGTTCCGAACGATCCGCGCGGCGAATTGCGGTGGTGTCTCAGCAAGATCAGGGGCGTTATCGACGATCGCGAAAAGCAACGGGTCATAACTGACGGCGACACGGTGAGGCTGGATCTGTCCGATTGCGTGGCGGATGTGGCGCTGGTCGCGCGCAGTGTTCAGGATGGACTGGGAGCGGAGCCGCCGGAGCGTTTGCGCACTCTCGCTAAGCATTTCCGCGGCGACTTCCTGGAAGACGTCGACATCGACCGCAGCCACGCGTTCAACAACTGGCTGACGGCACAGCGCCGGCGCTTCCGTGCATATCACACAGCGATCCTCGAGCATGCGGTACAGGCGATGCCGGAAGATGAGGCGGTGACGTATCTCGATCGCTGGCTGGAACTCGCGCCGTTCGATCAGCGCGTGCATGACATTCTTCTGAATTCGCTCGCGCGCCGCAATCGCATCCGGGAAGGCGAGGAGCATGTCATCGCGACGACGCGATTGTTCGAGGCCGAAGGGCTCGATGCGACGCCGATCCGGACCCTCTGGAAAGCAGCGCGCGCACAGGCCGAATCCGGGTCGGAGCGTCCGGTTGTCGCCGTGTCGGAACTGGCCGCGGATCAATCCGCCGGTCAGGATATTGCAGCGGTCGGGATGGGGCGCCGCGCATCAATTGCGGTCATGCCGTTTGCGGAAAGCGCTGTGGTTACCGGCTCGGGCGGCGCGCTCGCGCACGATGTGATCACGCGCCTTGCCAAATTGCGCAGTCTGTTCGTCATCGCGCAGGGAACGGTGTTTGTGCTGCACGAGCGGGGCATCGCGTCGAACGTTGCCGGCAGGATGCTGAACGTGGACTATGTCGTCAGCGGTTCGATGCAGCGCACGGACGACCGGATCACGGTTGCGGTCGAACTCGCGGAAACGCGAACGGCGCGGATCGTCTGGGCGGAAGTGTTCAGCCGCAAGCCGGACGATGCGTTTCTCGTCCTGGACGAGATCGGCAACAGGATCGTCGCGTCGATCGCCAGCGAAATCGAGACGATCGAACGCAACCGCGCGATCCTGCGCCCGCCGAACTCGCTCAATGCGTGGGAATCGTATCACCGCGGGCTCTGGCATATGTATCGCTTCAGCAAGGCTGACAACGAACGTGCGCGGCACTTCTTCGAGATGGCGATCCGCCTTGATCCGACCTTTTCGCGCGCGCATGCGGGGCTGTCGTTCACGCATTTCCAGAATGCGTTCCAGGGCTGGACCAGGCGCGGGCCGGAGATCGATCGTGCCTACGAAGCCGCAGGGCAGAGCCTGATGGCCGATGATCGCGACCCGGCAGCTCACTGGGCCATGGGGCGCGCGCTCTGGCTGCGCGGACAGCACGATCAGTCACTTGTCGAACTGGCGCAGTCGGTCGATCTCAGCCCGAATTTTGCGCTGGCGCACTACAATCTGGCGTTCGTGAATTCGACCGGAGGAGATTCGCAATCGGCGATCCAGTCATCCGACCGTTCGCGTGATCTCAGCCCGTTCGATCCGATGCTGTTCGGCATGTTCGGTGCGCGTGCGATGGCGCTGGTCCGGCTCGGCCAGTTCGACGAGGCGGCTGAGTGGGGTATCAAGGCGGCGTCGCGACCGAATGCGTTCGCGCACATCAAGGCGATCGCGGCCTATTCGCTCGCTCTGGCCGGCCGGCGCGACGAAGCGCGCGCCTATCTCGCCGACATTCACAAGCAGCTGCCCGGCTACGCGGTAAAGGATCTCATCGCCGCAATGCAGTTCGATGCGGCCGGAACCATCGTCTTTCGGACGGCGGAGAAGCAGCTGAAGAAGGAATGAGAGTTTGCCTCTCCCGGCGCGCGGGAGAGGCGATACGCCGTCAGTATTTAGCCGAGATCGGCAGGTCTTCCGCCGGGAACAGCGAGATCACGCGGCAGCCCTTGTCGGTGACGACGACCTCTTCCTCGATGCGCGCGCCGGAATAGCCGTCGGTCGCCGGGCAGTAGGTCTCGATCGCGAACACCATGCCTTCCTTGATCTCGGTCGGATGATCCATCGAGACGACGCGCGAGATGATCGGCCGCTCGTGCAGCGCAAGCCCGAGACCATGCGCGAATTGCAGGCCGAAGGCGCTCATCTCGTCCGGGAAGCCGAATTCGCCGGCTTTCGGGAAAGCTTCTGCAATGTGTGCTGTCGATGCGCCCGGCTTGATGCGGGCCATCGCATTGTCGAGCCACTCACGCGCCTTCTTGTAGGCATCGCGCTGGCTGTCGGTCGCACGCACCACGTTGAAGGTGCGGTAATAGCAGGTGCGGTAGCCCATGAAGCTCTGCAGGATGTCGAAGAACGCCTGGTCGCCGGGGCGGATGAGGCGGTCGGTGAAATTGTGCGGATGCGGATTGCAGCGTTCGCCGGAGATCGCGTTTACCGCCTCCACGTCGTCGGAGCCGTGGGTGTAGAGAAACTTGTTCACCTCGGCGACGATGTCGTTTTCGCGCACGCCGGGCCGCAGCTTCTCGTTGATCAGGTCGTAGGCGCCGTCAACCATCGCGGCCGCGCGATTGAGCAGCGCGATTTCGTCGATCGACTTTATCTCGCGCGCCTCCAGCATGACCTGCTGACCGTCCTTCACTTTCAGTCCGGTCTTCTCCAGTTCGAACATCATCGGCGGTTCGATGATATCGACGCCGAGCGGCATGTCGGCGACGCCATGTTCTCTCAGGATCGCGGCGATCTCGTTCGCATGCCGCTTCATCAGTCCGAATTCCGGATGCACCGTGCCGCGCAGGCCGACGAGGCCGGCCCTGCAATTCTCCGGCTTCAGCCACGGCGAATAGAGCTTGTGATGGACGGCGGCCGAACCGAAGTCCCAGATGATCGGGTCGGCCGAGTCGCGGGTCAGCAGCGCCCAGCGCGAAAGCTTGTCGCGCTCCCACTCGCCGATCTTGGTCGAGGTGAGATAACGAATGTTGTTGACGTCGAAGACCAGCAGGGCGCCGAGGTCGGAATTTTCCAGCGCCATGCGGGCGCGCGACAGGCGGTAGTTATGCAGGCGCCGGTAATCGACACGCTCCTCGAAATCGACGCCCATGATGCCCAGTGAGGGCAGGGCGCGGCCCCAGTTGTAGCGCGGGTTGATGTCTTCGGCGCTGACTTTGCGGAGCGACTGGTCCATGGGGTTCCTCAGTGTTGTTGGCGCTTTTGCGCGAGGTCTGGCATCCGTTGCGGCGGATTTGACATATTGTACACCGCAACACCTGCGAGGGGGAGGGGCAGCGCAATGCCAAAGCCATTGCTTTATCTGGAAGATTTTTCACCAGGACAGACTTTTGCCTCCGGGTCCGTGATCGTCGATGCCGACGCAATCAAGGCCTATGCCCGCCAGTTCGACCCGCAGCCGTTCCATCTCGATGAAGCGGCGGCTGCCGGCACCTTCTTCAAGGGGCTCGCTGCGAGCGGATGGCACACGGTCTCGATGACGATGCGGCTTCTGGTCGACGGCGGCTTGCCCATTGCGGGCGGCATCATCGGCGCGGGCGTCGACGAGATCCGCTGGCCGCGGCCGACCCGGCCGGGCGACACCCTGCGCCTCCACTCCGAAGTGCTCGAAGTGCGACCCTCGAAATCCCGACCGGATCAGGGGTTGATGAAAGTGCGCACCACGGTTCTCAACCAGAATGACGAACCGGTGCAGATCATGGTGTCGAACCTGGTGGTGCCGCGGCGGCCCGCCTGAGCGGGACGCCGGATAGTAGATTGTCCCGCCATCCGATCAGGGCTATGCGGACACAGGGCGAATATAGTGATGCCGGCCGCCGCGAATGTCAGATCAGGTAACCTCGTCTTTGCGTAACGGGATCAGCACCAAGGAATGGCTGGTCTTTGCGGTCGTGATGCTATTGATGGCGACCGTGCTGGTCGCCGATATCTTCACGACGCCAGATCACGTCACGATCTGTTTCATCTACGCGGCGATCATTTTCCTGTCGATCTTCAGTTTCTACCGTTCGGCCTATATCGCGGCCGCGGTCGCGACGCTGTTTTCCCTGCTGGGATCATTCATCAATCCTCCGGCGGAGACGCTGAGCATCGTCTTCTTTGCCAATCGCGCGATCGCCATCGCGGCCCAATGGGTCGTTGCCGTGCTCGTGACGACGCGAAAGGATGCCGAAGCCCTGATGTTGTCGGATCTTGAGGAGCAGACCGCGAGCGCCGAAACCAGCCGCCGATTTCTGGACGTGCTGACTCATGAAATAGGAACATCGCTGACAACCATCGACGGACAGGCCTTCCTCCTGCGGCGCCATCTGAATGAAAATGAGCAGGCTCGCGCCTCGAAGATTCGCAGTGCCGTTCGTCATATTCAGGCCATTGTGCAGCAGGTGCAGCTGGCGTCGGAAGTCGGTGAGCGCGTAACGGACATGCGCACCGGGGTGGTCGACCTGAGGCGACTGGTTGAAGATATTTTTGTCGATCTCGATACCAGCGGCATATCGCTCACGACCGACCTGTCCGGTTTGCCGGAAACGATCATGTGCGATCCCGATATGGTGAGGCAGATCGTCGGCAACGTGATGTCCAATGCGATCAAGTATTCGCCGCCCGGCGGCGAGGTGCAGGTGAAGGGCGAGAACCGCGACGGCTCGGCTGTGCTGACCATTGCTGACCGCGGACGCGGCATCGCGCCGGACGAGCGCGAACTGATCTTTGAGCCGTATTACCGGGCGCGCAACAGTCGCGGCGTGCACGGCGCCGGCATCGGTCTTTATGTTGCGCGAAAGTTCGTCGAGAATCATCGCGGAACGATCCGGATCGACGGTGCGCTGGATGCCGGAACCCGGGTGACGATCTCTCTGCCGGTATCCGGGCCGGGCGACGCAGGTGAAAAGGAAAGCGATGGCCCATCTCCTTTGCATTGAGGACGATCCTGATACCTGCGAATTGCTGGTCGAGGTTCTCACCGCTGAAGGCTTTGGCGTGTCGACCGTGCTCTCCGGCGAAGCCGGCCTGTCGGCGCTCGACAAGCGGCCCGATCTCGTGCTGTGCGACATCGATCTGCCCGATGTTTCCGGCTTCGAGATTCTGACGAAAATCCGTGCAGACAATCTGCTGCCGATCGGAGTTCCGTTCATCTTCCTGACGGCGTATTCGCAGCGCGCGCATCAGCTTCAGGCGCGGCAACTGGGCTGCGATGATTACGTCACCAAGCCGATCGATTTCGAGTTGCTGATTGCAATCATCCGCCATCGTCTCGCGTCCGCGACAGACAAGGGCACGGAGAAATCGGAGCTTCGTCTCACGGATCGGGAGGGACAGGTTCTGACCTGGGTCGCACGCGGAAAGTCGTCCTCCGACATCGCGACGATCCTCGGCATCAGTGAGCGAACCGTCAATTTCCACCTCGATAATGCGATGCGAAAGGCTGGCGTCGCCACCCGCGTCCAGGCGGCGGTCAAATGCGCCATGCTCGGCCTGATCGAGCCCTGAAGGCCCCCCTGTAAAGCTTCACAGGTATCCGCGAGATCGCGTCGGAGCCAGATTTGAGCCTTCTCTATCGAGAGGCTCGACCATGCAGTCCTCACTGCCCTTGATGTTCGCCTACACGGTGATCGCATTCGTGCTTCAGGCGCTTGCGATCGGCGTGATCATCGTGATCGAGCCGCTCTTGAACGGCTGGAGCGGCGTCGTCTTTATGGCGTCGTATCTTCTGACCTTCTGGCTGGCCTGGGTGATCGCAGTGCGCCTCACCGAACCGAAGCCCGCAAAAGCTCCCGACGCTCAAGCAACCCGCGCGTAAGCACCCCTCAGCGCGCATTCGGGACGCGGCGATGCACGGAGTGCAGCGCCGTGTTCCGGATTCAAGCAGCCGCGTTACGCCGCGGTTTTCTTGCCCCAGAGTCGCGCGGATGCGAGGTCCGCGCCTTCGCGCAGTGATTTCAGCTTCTTCCACACGACTGATCTCGCAACCCATTCGCGGCCGGCGAATGTGCCGAAGCCGCAATCCGTCGAGGCGATGACGCGCTCGCGGTCTCCCACGACCGCAACGGCTTCCGCAATCCGTCTCGCAACGACTTCGGGATGCTCGACGAAGTTCGACGTCGACTCGATCACGCCCGGAATCAGGATCAGATCCTTGGGCCAGTCGGCTTTCCTGACCGCATCATATTCGTGGGCGTGACGGGGATTGGCAAACTCGATCGTCAACGCGCCTGCCGTCGTCTTGTAGAGAATGGGCAGGATCGATGCGAGCGGTACGTCGTGCTCGTGCGGGCCTTCCCAATTGCCCCAGCAGACATGCAGCCGCCAGCGGTCGCGCGGAATGCCTTCAACGGCCTTGTTGATGGCGTGAAGATGCAGATCGCACATCGCCAGGAAGTCCGAGTCCGACAGATCCTGGAACAGCATCGTGCGTTCCATCGCGAGGTCCGGCGCATCGATCTGCAGGATCAGCCCGGCCTCATGGATCGCCCGGTATTCGTGGCGCAGCTCTCGCGCCAGCGCGTTCAGGTAATTCTCATGGCTGTCGTAATAGGCGTTCTGCAGGGTCGTCGCGACGATGCCGGGCGATGGCGCCGTCGCGAACTCCTCCAGGAACACGCCCCTGGGCGCGCAGCGGCGAAAACGTTCGATCTCGTCCTTGATCTGCGAAACGTCGTGATACTTCACCTCGGCCTGCGCCTGCGGTGCGTTTGAAATCTTGCCGCGACGCGGGAAGCGTCGCAGAAACTGCTCGATCAATTCCGGCGTTTCGGCGAAATCCCGGCCGACCTTGCGTTTTGACTCGCCTGCGAACCCGGACATGCGTTCCGGCACATAGGTCTGGAAGCCGACGCGCTGCTGCTCGCCATCGTTGCCGATGTCGATGCCGGCCTCCTTCTGCTTCGCCACCACCTCCCGCACGGCCTTGTCCATTTCGGACGAGATCAATGCCTTGTCGACCGCTTCGCCCGCCTCACGCCGGATCAGGAGGTCGGTGAGCGTCGCATTGCGCGGCAGGCTGCCGACATGCGTGGTCAGGATGCGGTCGCGGCTGGTCAGCATCAGCGGTTCTCCGAAGATCTCGACGAACAGGCTATGGCCCGTCCGCCTAGCATGGCCCGGATGCGCCGTAAAAACCGCCTGCAAAACAGAGGCATGTGGTGTATCGCCCTCCGGGAATTGACGGGCCAAACCCGGCATGCATTATAGTGCATGTTTGGAACGGATCGAATTCGGTCCACTCAATCAACAACAAGAAACCAGCAAGCGGGATGGAATATGGCTCAGGCTGCGACAGCGGCGTCGCTCGGACGCAACGATATGGCCGGGACGTCGAGGTCCCCCGACGTTCCGCGCGACTACAATTTTGCTGCCGACATCCTTGCGGCCAATCTCGCCGCGGGCCGGGCGAACAAGCCGGCTTTCATCGATATCAACGGTAGCTGGACCTACGGCCAGCTGGCGGATCGCGCGGCCCGCTTCGGTGCAATGCTGCGTGCCAAGGGCATCCGGCGCGAAGAACGCATCCTGATCTGTCTCACCGACACCATCGACTGGCCGACCGCCTTTCTGGGCGCATTGAAGGCGGGTGTTGTCGCGATCCCGGTCAACACGCTGATGACCGAGAGCGACTACGAATTCATGCTCACCGACAGCCGCGCGCGCATGCTGGTGGTGTCGGAGGTGCTCTATCCGAAATTCGCCGGCATCATCGCGAAAGCGCCCGATCTCGCGCATGTCGTGGTGTCCGGCGCAAATGCGCATGGTCACGATCACTTCGAACAATTGCTTCAGGCGTCGGAGCCTGAGGACTACACCGCGCCCACGACGCGCGACGACATCGCATTCTGGCTCTACACCTCCGGCTCGACCGGAAAACCGAAGGGTGCGGTGCATGTTCATGCCAGCCTGAAGCTGACCAACGATCTCTACGCGGTGCCGACCCTTGGCCTGCGCGAAGACGACGTTTGCTATTCGGTGGCCAAGCTGTTCTTCGCCTATGGTCTCGGCAATGCGATGACCTTTCCGATGTCTGCGGGCGCGACGACGGTGCTGCTCGCGGACCGGCCGACGCCGGATGGCGTGGCCGCGCTTCTGCGCAAGCACCCGGTCACCGTTTTCTATGGCGTGCCGACTTTCTATGCGGCGTTTCTGGCGAGCGAGGGCATGCCGTCGCGAAGCGATCTGAAGCTGCGCCGCTGCGTTTCCGCCGGCGAAGCGCTGCCGGCGGAAGTCGGCAAGCGCTGGAGCGAGAAATACGGCTGCGAAATCCTCGACGGCATCGGCTCTACGGAGATGCTGCATATCTTCCTGTCGAATGCGCCCGGCGCCACGAAATACGGCACCACCGGCAAGCCTGTGCCGGGCTACAGCCTGATGCTCATCGACGAGAGCGGACAGCCGGTAAAGCCGGGCGAGATGGGCGAACTCATCATCAACGGTCCGACTGCCGCTGTGATGTACTGGAACAACCGCGCGCAGTCGCGCCGCACCTTCATGGGCGAATGGACGCGCTCGGGCGACAAGTACATGCAGGACGAGGACGGCTATTACGTCTATTGCGGGCGCAACGACGACATGTTGAAGGTCTCCGGCCTGTATGTCTCGCCGTTCGAGGTTGAAGGCGCGCTGCAGACCCATCCGGATGTGCTGGAATGCGCAGTTGTCGCCTGGCTCGATGGCGACGGCCTGATCAAGCCGAAAGCGTTCATCGTCCTGAAAGACCAGAGCAAGGCGTGCGACGCGCTGGCGCGCGCGCTTCAGGATCACGTCAAGGCGATGCTCGCGCCGTTCAAATATCCGCGCTGGATCGAGTTTCGCGCCGATCTGCCGAAGACCGCGACCGGCAAGATCCAGCGGTTCAGGCTGCGCGCGGAAGCGCCAGGAGGCTGACTGCAATCCGGGCGCGCGCGTCGATTATTTAACCGCAGCGGTATGTCGCGCGGCCGCAGGGCTTCCGGTATCCGGGACGGTTCAATAGTATGGCCGCAAGTGGGCGGCCCAAAAGTCAACGGAGGAACTAAAGTATGAGAAAATCACTGATGGCAGCAGGCGCGGTGCTCGCGCTCGCTGCGGGGCCTGCCCTGGCCCAGCAGGACAAGCCGATCAAGATCGGATTCGTCTCGACTTTCTCGGGCCCGACGGCGGTGATCGGCAACGACATGCGCAACGCGTTCGAGCTGGCGCTCGACCACCTGGGCCGCAAGATGGGCGGCCGCCCGGTCGAAGTGATCTACGAAGACGATATGCAGAAGCCGGACATCGGCAAGCAGAAGACCGAGAAGCTGCTGCAATCTGACAAGGTCGATTTCATCGCCGGCTATATCTGGTCGAACGTGCTGCTGGCCTCGCTGAAGCCGGTCATCGACTCACAGACCTTCCTGATCAGCGCCAATGCCGGTCCCTCGCAGATCGCCGGTGAACTCTGCTCGCCGTTCTTCTTCTCGACGTCGTGGCAGAATGACCAGACGCCGCAGGCTGTCGGCGAATACATGAACCAGAAGGGTGTGAAGTCGGTTTATCTGATCGGCCCGAACTACGCCGCCGGCAAGGACATGCTGTCCGGCCTCGCCTCGACCTTCAAGGGCAAGGTGCTCGGTCAGGACCTGACCAAGTGGCCGGATCAGCTCGACTTCTCCGCGGAATTGTCGAAGGCCCGCGCGGCCAATCCGGAAGCGGTGTTCGTGTTCTATCCGGGCGCCTCGGGCGTGCAATTCCTGACGCAATACGCGCAGGCCGGTCTGAAGGACAAGATCCCGCTCTACACTGCCTTCACCGTCGACGAGCTTTCCCTGCCGCTTCAGAAGGAGCTGGCGCTCGGCGTGCCGGGTGCGCAGCAATGGGTGCACGATCTGCCGAACGAGGCGAACAAGAAGTTCGTCGCGGACTACCGCAAGAAATACCCCGGCCTCCGTCCGACCTATTATGGCGCGCAGGCCTATGACGCGGCCCAGCTGATCAACAGCGCGGTTGTCGCGGTGAAGGGTGACTTGACCAAGAAGGACGCGATGCGCGACGAGATGCGCAAGGTGAACTTCAACTCGGTGCGTGGCTCGTACAAGTACGGCAACAACCACATTCCGATCCAGAACTTCTATCTGCAGGACGTGGTGAAGGGCGAGGACAAGGACTTCGCGCTCTCGCTCAAGACCGTTGCCACCATCGTGAAGGACAGCCAGGACCGCTTCCACGGCAAGTGCCCGATGAAGTGGTAATGTGAACGCGGGGCCGGGCAGCGGGGAATTCCCGCCGCCCGGTCCTTTTTTATCGCGCGGTGCGGCATCGATATCCGGTACGCTGCCCCGTTGACACTACGCCGCGAGGGGCGGCAATTCGGGCGATGCTTCTCTTTATCGAACAGACCTTGAACGGCCTGCAATTCGGCCTGCTGCTGTTTCTCCTGGCGGCGGGACTGACGCTTGTGTTCGGGATCATGGATCTCGTGAATCTCGCGCACGGCTCGCTCTACATGATCGGGGCGTATTTCGCCGCAACCTTTGCGGCGCTGACCGGCAGCTTCGTCTTTGCCGTGATGCTCGCGCTTGTTGCCACGCTGATCGTCGGCATGGCGGTCGAGGTGATAGCGCTGCGCAGATTATATGGCCGAGATCATCTCGATCACGTGCTCGGCACGTTCGGCCTGCTGCTATTCTTCAACGAATTCGTGCGGCTGGTCTGGGGGCCGGCGGGTCTCAGCCTGCCGCTACCGTCCTGGCTGAACACCAGCTTCCCGATCTTTCCGGGCGTCTATTATCCGACCTACCGCCTGATGATCATCGTGGTGGCGCTCGCAGTCGCCGCGCTGCTGTATCTCGTCGTGATGCGCACGCGCGTCGGCATGCTGATCCGCGCCGGCGCGTCCAATCGCGAAATGATCGGTGCGCTCGGCATCAACATCAAGCTGCTCTACACCTTCGTCTTCGGCCTGGGTGCGGCACTTGCCGGTCTCGCCGGCATGATGCAGGCGCCCATCCTCACCGTGCAGATCGGCATGGGCGAGAATATCCTGATCCTCGCCTTCGTCGTCATCATCATCGGCGGCATCGGCTCGATCCGTGGCGCGTTCGTCGCGTCCATTCTCGTCGGCCTGATCGATACCGTCGGCCGCGCGTTCCTACCGGATGTGCTGAAGCTGTTCCTGTCTAACGCTGCGGCGTCGACCGCCGGTCCCGCGCTGTCGTCGATGCTGATCTATCTTGTGATGGCTGTGATCCTGGTCTGGCGGCCGGAAGGTCTTTTCCCGGCGGCGAGCAAATGAAGGCATTGACTGTTCGCAATATCGTCGTCGGCGCGCTGCTCCTGTTCCTCGCGCTGGTCCCGGTCTATTCGCAGATGACCGGCAATCTGTTCCTGATGACGCTGTTCACACGCATCGTCATCCTCGCCATCGCCGCCGTCAGCCTCAATCTCATCATGGGCTTCGGCGGCATGGTGAGCTTCGGACATGCCGCCTATCTTGGAATCGCCGGTTATGCGGTGGGCATCCTCGCGCATGAGGGCGTCAATTCCGGCTTCGTCCAGTGGCCGGTGGCGCTGCTCGCCTGCGCGCTGTTTGCGCTGGTGACCGGTGCGCTGTCGCTGCGGACGCGCGGCGTCTATTTCATCATGATCACGCTCGCCTTCGCGCAGATGATCTACTATGTCGGCGTCAGCCTCGACCGCTACGGCGCCGACGACGGCCTCACGATCTATCGGCGCAGCGATTTTGGCGGATGGATCAACCTTTCAAACAAGACCGTCTTCTACTACGTGTGCTTCGGCTTCCTGATGCTCACCTGCTACCTGGTGTGGCGCATCGTGAATTCGCGCTTCGGAATGGTCATCCGGGGCGCGCGGTCGAACCTGCGGCGCATGCGCGCGATCGGGTTCCCGTGTTTCCGATACCAGCTCACCTGTTTCGTGATCGCGGGCGTGCTGTGCGGCCTGTCGGGGATCCTGCTCGCGAACCACACCGACTTCGTCAGTCCGGCGGTGATGCACTGGACGCGGTCGGGCGACCTGATTGTGATGGCCGTGCTCGGCGGCATGGGCTCTGTGCTCGGACCGGTGATGGGCGCCGTCGCGCTTCTGGTTCTGGAAGAATGGTTGCCGCACGCCATTTCCGTGGTTGGCCAGTTCGTGACCGGCAAGCCGGTCGTGGCGGCCAAGGAATACTGGGCCTTGATCCTTGGGCCGATGTTGCTGCTGGTGGTGCTGTTCGCGCGCGGCGGCATCGACGGACTGCTGGAGAAGATTCGCCGTGGCTGAGACGCTGCTTGCAGTCAACGGTATCACCAAGCGCTTTGGCGGCGTGCTGGCCTCCGACGGCATCATGCTGTCGGTGCCCGCAGGTGAGCTTCACGCCATCATCGGGCCGAACGGGGCTGGAAAGACCACGCTGATCGGTCAGTTGACCGGCGAGATCACGCCGAATTCCGGCACCGTTGTGTTCGGCGGAGAGGACATCACGGCGCTTCCCGTGCATGCGCGCTCGATGAAGGGTCTCGCGCGCTCGTTCCAGATCACCTCGCTATTCCCGGATTTCACCGCGCTCGACAACGTCGCGCTGGCGGTCCAGGCCCATGCCGGGCACTCGTTCCATTTCTGGCGTGCGGCGCGCACGGAAGACGAGTTGCGTGCGCCTGCGCGCGCCGCGCTCGAGCGCGTCGGCCTCTCGCATCGCGCGAATACGCTGATATCAAGCATCAGCCATGGCGAACATCGCCAGCTCGAAATCGCGATGGCGTTGGCGACCAACCCGCGCATGCTTCTGCTCGACGAGCCAATGGCGGGGATGGGTCCGGAAGAATCCGCGCGCATGGTCAAGCTACTTCTCGAATTGAAAAAGCAATACACGATCCTTCTGATCGAGCATGACATGGAAGCGGTATTCACGCTGGCGGACCGCATCTCGGTGCTGGTCTATGGCCGCGTGATTGCGACCGGGCTTCCCGATGAGATCCGCGCCAACCCCGACGTTCGCCAGGCCTATCTCGGCGAGCAGGAAGCGGTGGTGGTCAATGGCTGAAACCCTGCTCGAGATCGATCGCGTCGAAACGGCCTATGGCCGCAGCCAGGTGCTGTTCGGCCTGTCGCTCGCCATTGCCGCCGGCGAAATGGTCACGCTGATGGGCCGCAATGGAATGGGCAAGACTACGACGGTGCGCTCGATCATGGGCCTGACCCCGGCCCGCGCCGGGACCATCCGGTTTGGCGGCAAGGAGATCCGCGGGCTGCCGTCGTATCGCGTGGCGAAGCTCGGCGTCGGTCTTGTCCCGGAAGGACGCCAGATCTTCCCGAACCTGACCGTGCGGGAAAACCTCATTGCCACAGCGGCCAATACATCCGGCTCGTCCAATCCCTGGACCTATGAGAAGGTGATCGAGCTGTTCCCGCGCCTTGCGGAGCGCGCCGGCCAGATGGGCAATCTGCTGTCGGGCGGCGAGCAGCAGATGCTCGCGGTCGGACGCGCGCTGATGACCAATCCGCGTCTGCTCATTCTCGATGAAGCGACCGAGGGACTCGCGCCGCTGATCCGCGAGGAAATCTGGCAATGCCTCACGCGGTTGAAGCAGGCCGGCCAGTCGATACTCGTGATCGACAAGAATGTCGCCGCTTTGATCGCGATCGCCGATCGCCATTACATGATCGAGCGTGGCCGCACGGTGTGGAGCGGAACTTCGAAAGAGCTTGGCGCCGCGCCGGATATCCAGCACCGGTATCTCGGGGTTTGATCGCGAGCGCGCGCCCCTACAGGATCTCCAGCACCCTGTCGGCGGGCCGGCACAGCCGCGCGCCTTTCGGCGTCTCGACGATCGGCCGGTTGATCAGGATTGGATGCGCCATCATGAAGTCGATCAGTTCGTCATCGGTCCACTTGGGATCGGCAAGCCCAAGTTCGGCGTAGGGCGTACCCCTCTCGCGCAGCAACTGACGCGGCGTCATGTTCATCTTGCGCAGCAACGCGACGAGCCGGTCGCGGCTCGGCGGCGTCTTGAGATACTCGATCACCGTCGGCTCAACGCCGCGTTCGCGGATCATCGCGAGCGTGTTGCGTGAGGTTCCGCAGGCCGGGTTGTGGTAGATGGTGACGGTCAAGGAAGTCCTCCGGATCGCCAGGTTCGGAAGTTCCCGGCATTGGCATTCAGGGCGCAGTGAGTAGCGCCCGGGGGCCCGCGGAAGAAGGATTTTTCCGGCAGGGAACCCGTTGCGCCTCGCCCAGCATGCACTATTGTGCATGCTGACGTAGCTCCGGTGATCTCTTGTCCCAAACCCAGGAAACACGCGGCGAGAAGTCTGCTCCCAAGCCGAGCAACCAGACTTCTACGAGCATGGCCTTCACCGAAGAGGTCGGCCGGCTGGTGCGCCGTGGCCGGGCCCGGCGGGGTATTACGCGGCGTCAACTGGCCAGCGATTCCGGCATCTCCGAGCGTTATCTCGCGCAGATCGAAGGCGGTTACGGCAACCCGTCGCTGACGGTTCTGAAGGCTGTCGCCGATGCGCTGGAAAGCCCGATCACGTACCTTCTGCCGCTCGACGATCGCCACGAACGGCTCAATCGCATCATCGATCTGGTCAACCGCCTTGCGCCGTCGGAATGGCCCGCGCTTGAAGAACTGATCGAACATCGCATCGTGCAGAGCGCAAATTCCGAACGCGCACATCGCATTGCGCTCGTCGGTTTGCGCGGTGCAGGCAAGTCGACGCTCGGCAGGATCCTCGCCGAGCGGCTCGGCTATCATTTCGTCGAACTCAATCGCGTTGTCGAACAGGAATACGGCGCAAACATCTCGATGCTGATCGAGATGTCTGGTGTGTCGACCTTCCGTCGTTACGAGCGCGCCTCGCTTGAGAAGGTGATTGGCAGTCACGACAAGGTCGTGATCGCGACGGCGGGCGGCATCGTGTCGTCGCCCGAGACCTATGCGCTTCTGTTGCGAGGCGCGCATACGGTGTGGGTCAAGGCGCAGCCGCAGGAGCACATGAGCCGCGTGATGGCGCAGGGTGACCTGCGTCCGATGTCGGAGAACCGCGAGGCGATGTCTGATCTCGTCGCGATCCTGGAGGCGCGCTCGCAGGATTATGCGCAGGCTGAGGCGCAACTCGACACGTCGGGTCTGACGGTTGAGCAGAGCGCTGACAGGCTGTTTCGCCTAGTGCAGGAGTGGATCAAATGAACGGGCTGGCCGATCAAGGGATGCTCGAGTTAGGCCCGGAAACACTGGAATATCGCATGATCGGGCCGCGGCCCGGCGACGCGCCAACGCTTGTCCTTCTGCATGAGGGGCTGGGTTGCGTCGGGATGTGGAACGATTTTCCGGACAAGCTCGCCGCGGCGACCGGCTGCGGCGTGTTTGTCTATTCGCGCGCGGGATACGGCAAGTCGAGCCCGGTGAAACTGCCGCGTCCGATCAGCTACATGCATGACGAGGCTAGGGAGAGTCTGCCCCGCTTGCTGGAACGAATAGGCTTTCAGCGCGGCGTGCTGGTCGGCCACAGCGATGGTGCGTCGATCGCGGCGATCTATGCCGGAAGCCATCAGGACCATCGCGTGCGCGGGCTTGTGCTAATGGCGCCGCATTTCATCGTGGAGGACGTCAGCATCAAGTCGATCGCGGAAGCGCGCGAGGCGTATAACAACGGCGACCTGCGCGCGCGACTTGCGAAGTGGCATCCGAATGTCGATGTCGCCTTCCGCGGCTGGAACGATGTGTGGCTGAACAACGATTTCCGGCAATGGGATATCTCGGAGGAGCTAGCCTATATCCGCGTGCCGATCCTTATCGTACAGGGCGAGGACGATCAGTACGGCACGATCCGGCAGATCGAGATCGCGCAGGAAGAATGCTATTGCCCGGTCGATGTCGCGTTGCTGCCGGGCGTGAAGCATAACCCCGCGCGTGAGGCGCCGGAGGTCACGCTACGCACCGTTTCGGAATTCGTCGACCGTATCCTGCGCCGGCACGAGCAGGCCGCATTCGCGGCCTGAGCGGGGCCTGGCGGTGCGGGCTCCGAACGCCCGCCGCTGATTCTGCCGGCGGGTCCGGGGTTGGAACGGCACCAAGTTTCCGCTGGACTCTCGGTCGACATGCACTATAGTGCATGTCATCAAAACAACCGAAAAGCCGGGGTCCAGGGATGGCTGAAAATGCCCGTAAGCTTGCTAACGGCTTGACTCGTATAGGTTTTGAGACTGATCCGTCCCGTTACAGGCACTGGAAGCTGTCGATCGATGGTCACGTCGCTACCCTCGCGATGGACGTCGATGAGAACGGCGGCTTGTTCGAGGGCTACCAGCTCAAGCTGAATTCCTACGACCTCGGTGTCGACATCGAACTCGCGGACGCGCTGCAGCGGCTGCGCTTCGAGCATCCCGAGGTGAAGGTCATCCTGCTGCGTTCGGGCAAGCCGCGCGTGTTCTGCGCCGGCGCGAACATCCGGATGTTGGCGGGGTCGACGCATGCAGACAAAGTGAACTTCTGCAAGTTCACCAACGAGACCCGCAACGGCATCGAGGATTCGAGCGAGAATTCCGGCCAGAAGACCATCTGCGTCGTGACCGGATCCTGTGCCGGCGGCGGTTATGAACTCGCGCTGGCCGCCGATCATATCATGCTCGTCGACGACGGTTCGTCCGCAGTGTCGCTGCCCGAATTGCCTTTGCTTGCAGTGCTTCCGGGCACCGGCGGTCTGACGCGCGTCACCGACAAGAGGAAAGTGCGGCGCGATCATGCCGACGTGTTCTGCACCACCGAAGAGGGGGTGAAGGGCAAGCGCGCGGTCGACTGGCGTCTGGTCGATGAAGTGGTTGCTGCGCCGAAGCTCGAGGAGATCGTCAGCAAGCGAGCGAAGGAATTTGCGGCCAGGTCTGACAGACCGTCTGGCGTGAGCGGCGTTGTTCTGAGCCCCCTGAAGAAAACCTGGTCCGGCGACACCTGCGAATACCAGTCTGTGATGGTTGCGATCGACCGGCGCGCGCGGATCGCCACGATCACGCTGCGCGGTCCCGATCTTCCGCCGCCGGCAAGCCTCAACGACATGCAGACGCTCGGCGCGGAATTCTGGCCGCTACGGCTTGCTCGCGAGCTGGACGACGCAATCCTCGACATCCGGACGAACGAAGGCGACATCGCCGTCATTGTGTTCAAATCCGAAGGCGATCCGGAGCAGGTCCTCGCCTTTGACGCCTTCCTCGCCGCCAACCAGTCGAACTGGCTGGCGCGTGAGATCCGCCTTTACTGGAAGCGCGTGCTGAAGCGCGTCGACCTGACCTCGCGCTCCCTCGTTGCGGTCATCGAGCCGGGCTCCTGCTTTGCCGGCACGCTCGCGGAAATCGCCTTTGCCTGCGACCGCTCATACATGCTGATCGGCCAGCTCAATGGCGGCAATCGTCCGCCGGCTGCGATCGCCTTAAGTGAAGCGAATTTCGGCGCGTATCCGATGCCGAATGGCATCAGCCGTCTCGAGAGCCGCTTCCTTGAGGACAAGGCCTCGCTCGACAGGGCGAAAGCGAAGATCGGCGAGATGCTGGACGCGGAGGAGGCCGAGAAGCTCGGCCTTGTGACCTTCGCCTATGACGAGATCGACTGGGACGACGAGATCCGCATTTTCCTGGAAGAGCGCGCGAGCTTCTCGCCGGACGGACTCACCGGTCTCGAAGCAAACCTTCGCTTCGGCGGTCCCGAGACGATGGAATCGAAAATCTTCGCGCGCCTCACCGCGTGGCAGAACTGGATCTTCCAGCGTCCGAATGCAGTCGGCGAAGAAGGCGCGCTGCGCCGCTACGGCACCGGCCAGAAGGCCGTGTTCGATACGCGGCGGGTGTGAGTTCGTTTCTTGAACCCTCCCTTGGAAGGGGAGGGTCGGCGCGCAGCGCCGGGGAGGGGTCAAGTTTTTGACGTCCTCCAAGACCCCCACCCGGCGAGCTTCGCTCGTCGACCTCCCCCCTTTTAGGGGAGGTAAAGAAGATAGAGGAGCGACCCATGAATTACGTGAATGTCGATTACTCCACGCAGATCCCGAACAATGTCGGCCTCACCGAAGACGGGCGCGTGCTCAAGGCGCTGGAGACCTGGCATCCGGGCTATCTGAGCTGGTGGAAGGACATGGGACCAGAGGGGTTCCAGGAATCGCTCGTCTATCTGCGCACCGCCGTGTCGGTCGATCCGAAGGGTTGGGCCAAGTTCGATTACGTGCGCATGCCGGAATATCGGTGGGGCGTGCTCCTCGCTCCGGCGGAAGAAGGCCGCAAGGTGAATTTCGGCCAGCATCTCGGCGAGCCGGCCTGGCAGGAAGTGCCCGGCGAACATCGCGCATTGCTGCGCCGCCTGATCGTGATCCAGGGCGATACCGAGCCGGCGTCGGTCGAGCAGCAGCGCCATCTCGGCAAGACAGCGCCCTCGCTCTACGACATGCGCAACCTGTTCCAGGTCAACGTGGAAGAAGGCCGCCATCTCTGGGCGATGGTCTATCTCCTGCACAAGTATTTCGGCCGCGACGGCCGCGAAGAAGCCGATGATTTGCTGCGCCGCCGCTCCGGCTCGGAAGAGGCGCCGCGCATGCTCGGCGCCTTCAACGAGGCGACGCCGGACTGGCTGTCGTTCTTCATGTTCACGTTCTTCACGGACCGTGACGGCAAGATGCAGCTCGAAAGCCTTGCGCAGTCTGGCTTCGATCCGCTGTCGCGCACCTGCCGCTTCATGCTGACGGAAGAAGCTCATCACATGTTCGTCGGCGAGACCGGCATCTCGCGCACGGTGCAGCGCACCTGCGAGGCGATGAAGGAAGCCGGTATCGAGGACCCGAACGAGATCGAGAAAGTCCGCAAGCTGGGCGTGATCGACCTGCCGACCATCCAGAAGAAGCTGAACCTGCATTATTCGCTGTCGCTCGACCTGTTCGGCTCCGAAGTCTCGACCAATGCCGCGAACGCCTACAACAACGGCATCAAGGGCCGCTATCAGGAGACCCGCATCCAGGACGATCACCGCCTGACCAACGACACCTATCCGGTGCTCAAGCTCGTGGATGGAGAGATCAAGCTCGTGGACGAGCCGGCGCTGACCGCGCTCAACATGCGCCTGCGTGACGACTACACGGCCGACTGCGCCAAGGGCGTGGAGCGCTGGAACAAGGTGATCGAGAAGGCCGGCGTGAACTTCCGGCTCGAATTGCCGCACGTGGCGTTCCATCGCCAGGTCGGCGAGTTCAAGAACACGCATGCGTCGCCGACCGGTATCGTCCTGACCGATGCAGACTGGGCGAAGATGCGCGATCAGTGGCTGCCGTCGAAGGCCGATGGCGACTTCATTGAAGCGCTGATGAAGCCGGTGTCCGAGCCGGGGAAGTTCGCCGGCTGGATTTCGCCGCCGAAGGTCGGCATCGACAACAAGCCGGGCGACTTCGAATACGTGAAGATCGCGGCGTAGCTTTCGCCGCAGCTTCTGTCTCCGTCATCCTGGGGTGCGAGCAAAGCGAGCCTCGAAGGATGGCGGGCCACATATGGGCCGTCGCCCTTCGAGGCCCGCGCTATGCGCGGGCACCTCAGGGTGACGGATCAGGGCTTCGCCATGGACGCAACAACCGCCCCATCCGCGCAAAAGCAGCATCTCATCGATCCCGAGATCTGCATTCGCTGCAATACCTGTGAGGAGACCTGTCCGGTCGACGCGATCACGCATGACGACAACAACTATGTCGTCGATGCGGAGAAGTGCAATTTCTGCCTGGACTGCATCTCGCCGTGTCCGACCGGCTCGATCGACAACTGGCGCATCGTCGCGACGCCATATTCGATCGAGGACCAGTTCGGATGGGAGGAATTGCCCGCGCAGGAAGAGCTCGCCGGCACGGGCGAAGGCGGCGAGGCCGAGGATGACGAAGCGGCGAGGCTCATCGCCGAGGCGCATGCCGGAAGCGGCGGAAAGAGCGTGGCCCCCGCGTCCGCCAGCAAGCCGACGATCAACCTCTACAATCGCAGCCGGCCGGCGATCGCGACCGTTACCGGAAACTTCCGGCTGACCGACCCGGCTGCGGACAACGATGTGCGCCACATCATCCTGGATTTTGGCGACGTGACATTCCCGGTGCTCGAAGGCCAGAGCATCGGCATCATCCCCCCGGGGACCGATGCCAGCGGCAAGCCGCATGTGATCCGGCTTTATTCGGTCGCGAGTTCGCGCGACGGCGAACGGCCCAAGCACAACAACCTCGCGCTCACGGTGAAGCGGGAGGCGCAGGGGCTGTGCTCGAACTATCTTTGCGACCTGAAGAAGGGCGACAAGGTGCAGGTGACCGGCCCGTTCGGCGCGACATTCCTGATGCCGGACGATCCATCGGCCAACATCATCATGATCTGCACGGGAACGGGATCCGCGCCGTTCCGGGGCTTCACGGAGCGCAGGCGGCGCACCATGCGCGACGCGCCGGGCCGGATGATGATCTATTTCGGTGCGCGCCGTCCGGAGGAATTGCCGTATTTCGGTCCGCTGCAGAAAGTGCCGGACGGGCTGTTGCGCAAGCACTTCGCCTATTCGCGCGTGCCGAACGAGCCGAAGACCTATGTGCAGGATCGCATGCGTGCGACCGCGAACGAAGTGTCGGTTTTTCTCAAGCATGAAAAGACGCACGTCTACATCTGCGGCCTGAAGGGCATGGAGGCCGGCGTCGACGAGGCGATGGCCGATATCTGCCGCGGCTCCGGCATGGACTGGGCGCAACTGCGCGCAGCGATGCGTACGCAAGGCCGCTATCACGTCGAGACGTATTAGGCGCGGCCGCACGCGTCGCCCTGCCTGTAATCCGCTCATTCCCGCGAAGGCGGGAATCCAGCTTCCTGATTTTGGCTCCCCGCCTTCGCGGGGCCGAGCGGGCTGTTGATCCGAACCGGACAATGACGGCCGCGATCCGGCCTGCTACGCTCCCTGGTCAATGACATGGCGGCAAGCCATGCGCCGGCGAAAAAAGCCGGGACTTTGAGGAAACCAGGGAAGACATACATGATGATCCGGTCCGTTCGGCGTGCGTCGCTTGCAGTCGCGTGCGCAGCGTCCTTGTTGGCAACGCCATCCTTCGCTCAGGAGTGGCCCACCAAGCCGATCACGGCTGTGGTTCCTCTCGGCGCAGGCAGTGCGAGCGACATCATCGCGCGCGTCGTGATGGATCAGGTCAGCAGGCAGGTGGGGCAGCCGGTTGTGGTGGAAAATCGACCCGGAGCCGGCGGCACCATCGGCGCCAATGCGGTCGCGAAAGCGGCGCCGGACGGTTACACGATCCTCGCCTATGGCGCGCTGAACACGGCGCATGCGATGCACGCGAAGCTGCCTTACGACACGTTCAAGGACTTCATCCCGGTGATCTCGCTCGGGCAGCAGCCGCTGGTCATCGTCACGTCGCCCGGCAAGGGCTACAAGACGCTGAAGGACATGATCGCAGCCGGGAAGGCGAAGCCGGGCGCGTTGAATTATTCGACGGTGGGTCCGGGCTCGGCGTCACATTTCGGCGCTGCGCGGCTGATGATGGCCGGCGGATTCGATGCTCAGCATCTTCCGTTCAAGGGTGCGGCCGAAGCCGTGACCGACGTGGTTGCCGACCGTTCGGATTTCAGCGTGCAGCTCACAGCCACAACGTTGCCGCTGATCAAGGACGGCAAGCTGGTGCCGCTCGCAGTCAGCGCGCACAAGCGCATTCCGTCGCTGCCGGATACGCCGACCACGATCGAGCTCGGGCTGCCGCCTGAATCCGTCTATCCGTTCTATACGGGGATCTATGTGCCCGCGAATACGCCGCCCGCAATCGTGGACCGGTGGCATCGCGAGATCGCGAAGGCGCTGGAAGCGCCCGAGGTCAAGACGCGCTTCGCCCAGCTTGGCGTGCAACCGATGCCCGGCAGTCAGGCCGAATTTGCCAGGTTCTTCCATGACGACGTGAGCTCGACCGTTGCGCTGGCGAAGGCGGCGAAGGTCCAGCCGCAATAACGAGCCTCTTCACCTCTCTGAGCGCTTGCGGGGAGAGGTCGACTTGCGAGCGCAGCGCGCGATGCAAGCCAAATAAAAATGGCCGGGCGTTGGCCCGGCCATTTTTATGGCTCAACGATAAAGCGCCGTTCGGATCACTCCGCCGCGACGCGAACCGGCGCGGAATGCGCGGTGATCAGATAATCCATCGCGACCTGCACGCCGCCCTTCTTGTGCGGAACGCCGGCGAGCGACAGCGCCATTTCGGTCGCGGCCAGCGCGCCGATGATGGTGGCGTCGTTGGTGTCGCCGAGATGGCCGATGCGGAAATACTTCCCGGCATAGGGACCGAAGCTCGCGCCGTAGGAAATATTGAAGTGCTCGAGCGCCAGCGTGCGGAACGCGTCGGCGTTATGACCCTCCGGCAACAGGATCGCGGTCACCGTCGACGAATAGTATTTCGGATCGCGGCACAGGATCTCGAGGCCCCAATGCGTCACTGCGCGGCGCACGGCTTCAGCCAGCCGGTCGTGGCGTGCGAACACGTTGTCGAGGCCTTCCTCGTGCAGCATCGCGATGCCTTCGACGAGGCCGCTCAGCATCAGCGTGGCCGGCGTATACGGGAAGAAGCCGACCTTGTTCATGTTGATCATGTCTTCCCAGTCGAAGAACGACTTGGGCAGCTTCGATGTCTTGTAGGCTTCCAGCGCCTTCGGGCTGACCGCATTGAACGACATGCCGGGCGGCATCATCAGGCCCTTCTGCGCGCCGCCGACGGCGACGTCGACGCCCCATTCATCGTGCCGGTAGTCGGTCGAGGCGAGCGAGGAGATGGTGTCGACCATGAATAGGGCCGGATGGCCTGCGGCGTCGATCGCCTTGCGGATGGCCGGGATCGGAGACGAGCAGCCGGTGGAGGTCTCATTGTGAACAACGCAGACCGCCTTGATCTCCTTGTTGGTGTCCTTGCGAAGATGGGCCTCGATCAGGGCCGGATCGGTGCCGGTGCGCCAGTCGGTCTGGATGAACTCGGCCTTGAGACCGAACTTCTCCGCCATCTTCTTCCAGAGCGTCGCGAACTGGCCGGTTTCGACCATCAGGACCCGGTCGCCGGGCGACAGGGTGTTGACCAGCGCGCCTTCCCAGGCGCCGGTGCCGGTCGCGGTATAGATGATGACCGGGTTGGCGGTCTTGAAGATGGTCTTGATGCCCTCAAGCGCGGTCTTGGCCATCTTCGCGAATTCAGGGCCGCGGTGGTCGATGACCGGGCGGTCGATTGCCCGCAGGACGCGGTCCGGCACCGGGGTCGGCCCGGGGATCTGCAGGAAATGGCGCCCGGCGGGGCGCGAGGAATTCTGGGCCATCGTGAAAAATCTCCAGGATAATCAAAGCCTTGCCCTGAAGGGCAAATGGCCGCCCCAGCGGCCAAAACTTGCGGGGATGAACACCGAATGCGAAGGTCCGGTCAAGCCCAAACGCGGCATGGCCTGATAGGCAAGGTGTATCGACGGCCTGGTTTCAGGCCCGGTATGCAGGCCTGCCGACGGTAAGAATGGGCGCCCGGAGGACTGACGTTTTGGCTGATATTTTGCGGCCGGTGCTGGAGCGGCGGCTGAAATCCGACATCCGCGGCGACGTCCGCTTCGATCGCTTCACCCGCGGACGCTATGCCACCGACGCGTCCCACTACCAGATCATGCCGCTTGGCGTCGTTGCTCCGCGCACGATGGAGGATGCCGCACGCGCGATCGAGATCGCGCGCGAGGAAGGCGTTTCGGTGCTGCCGCGCGGCGGCGGTACCTCGCAATGCGGGCAGACGGTCAATGCGTCGCTGGTGATCGACTGCTCGAAATATCTCAATCGCATTCTTGAGCTCGATGCCGAGAACAGGCGCTGCGTGGTCGAGCCGGGCATCGTGCTTGACGATCTCAATCGTGCGTTGAAGCCGCATGGCCTGTGGTTCCCCGTCGATATCTCGACGGCGTCGCGCGCCACCATCGGCGGCATGACGGGGAACAATTCATGTGGCGCGCGCTCGCTGCGTTACGGCAATACGCGCGAGAACGTCATCTCCGTGAATGCGCTCCTCGCCGATGGCCGATCCGCCACGTTCGGTCCTGCGTCGCCGAGCCTTACGGAGTTTGCGGCGACGCCGCAGATGCATGCGCTTGCCTCCGATCTGCTCGCGCTCGGTGCGCGGGAAGCCGATGAGATCAAGGCGCGCTTCCCGAAGGTGCAGCGCCGTGTCGGCGGTTACAATCTCGACGCGCTCCTGCCCGGACGCAACGACCTGAACCTCGCGCATATCCTGATCGGATCGGAAGGCACGCTCGGCTTCACCACACAGGTCGAACTGAAGCTCGCGCCATTGCTCGGCCGGCGCGCCGTCGGCGCATGCCACTTCGGGCGCTTCTATGACGCGATGGATGCCGCGCAGCATATCGTCCGGCTGAAGCCGATCGGCGTCGAACTGATCGACCGCACGATGATCGAACTGGCGCGCGAGATCGCAATCTTCCGTCCGACGCTCGATCAATTCGTGCGTGGCGAGCCGGATGCGATTCTTCTGGTCGAGTTCGGCGAGGAGGATCAGGACGAGAATCTGCGCAGGCTCAAGCAGCTCGGCGAATTGATGGGCGATCTCGGTTACGCCTGGAAGAACGATGGCGCGAAGAAGGGCGGCGTGGTCGAGATCCTCGATCCTGCGCTGCAGGCCGCGATCACCGAGGTGCGAACCTCGGGCCTCAACATCATGATGTCGATGAAGGAGGAGGGGAAACCGGTTTCCTTCGTCGAGGATTGCGCGGTGCCGCTCGAGCATCTCGCCGAATACACTTCAAGGCTCACCGCGGTGTTCGAGAAGCACGGCACGCGCGGCACCTGGTACGCGCATGCCGGCGCGGGATGTCTGCATGTGCGTCCCGTGCTTAATCTGCGGCTTGAGAAGGACGTCAAGGCAATGCGCGCAATTGCCGAAGACGCGTTCGCGATGGTGCGCGAATACAAGGGCTCGCATTCCGGCGAACACGGCGACGGCATCGTGCGTTCGGAGTTTCACGAATTCATGTTCGGCGAGCGTCTGGTGCGCGCCTTCGAGGAGGTGAAGACGCGGTTCGATCCGGCGGGGCTTTTCAATCCCGGCAAGATCGTGCACGCGCCGAAGTTCGATGATCGCACGAACTTCCGCTTCAAGCCCGACTATCGCGGCGAGGACATCGCAACAAAACTCGACTGGTCTGCGTGGCCGGGCTCGGGCGGCGGTTTCCAGGGCGCGGTCGAGATGTGCAACAACAACGGCGCCTGCCGGAAGATCGAAGGCGGCGTGATGTGTCCGAGCTATCGCGTGACACGCGATGAACGTGATGTGACGCGCGGGCGCGCCAATTCGCTGCGTCTTGCCGTGACCGGCCAGCTCGGACCGGATGCGCTGACATCCGACGACATGCTGGAGACGATGAAGCTGTGCGTCTCCTGCAAGGCGTGCCGGCGCGAATGCCCGACCGGCGTCGACATGGCGCGCATGAAGATCGAGGTGCTGGCTGCGCGCGCAGCGCGCTTCGGCTTTTCACTGCGCGACCGGCTGATCGGCTGGCTGCCGCGCTATGCGCCTTATGCGGCCAGACTGCCGTGGCTGATGAATGCCCGCAACGTCCTGCCCGGCGCCGCGTGGCTGTCGGAGCAGGTGGCAGGGCTGTCGGCGCGGCG
>NZ_DATMRV010000168.1:0-20199 GCF_035565795.1 Pseudorhodoplanes sp. | reverse complement strand
TCGGCGCGGTTGAGCGCGCCCTGGCCGACGATGAACATCGGCTTCTGCGCCTTGGCCGGCGGATGATCGACAAACTGCGCCAGGCTGTCGGCACCGGCGCCGAGATAGGTGTAGTCGTAGGTCAGGTCGGCCTTCTCGCCGACGACGCCGATCAGCACATTGCCCTGGCGCCAGCGCTTGCGGATGCGGGCGTTGAGCACCGGCGCTTCCCGGCGTGGGTTGCAGCCGATCAACATGATGGCATCGGCCTGCTCGATGCCGGCGATGGTCGAATTGAACAGGTAGCTACCGCGTCCATGTTTCGGATGCAGCGGCGAACCCGGATAGCGCGCGTCGATATTCTTGACGCCGAGCGCCGTCATCATCGACTTCAGCGCATACATCTCCTCGACACCGGCGAGCTGGCCGGCGAGCGCGCCGACGCGCTCGGACTTGGCCGGCCGCATTTTGTCGGCAATCGCGGCGAAGGCTTCCCGCCAGGTCGCCGGCCGCAGGCGGCCGTTCTGACGGATATAGGGCTGGTCGAGGCGCTGCGTGCGCAGACCGTCGACGACGTGGCGGGTCTTGTCGGAGATCCACTCTTCGTTGATGTCGTCATTGGTGCGCGGCAGGATGCGCATCACCTCGCGGCCGCGCGCGTCGATGCGGATGGCGGAGCCGAGCGCATCCATGACGTCGATCGACGGCGTCTTCGACAGTTCCCACGGGCGCGCCGCGAAAGCGTAGGGCTTCGAGGTCAGCGCGCCGACCGGGCACAGATCGACCACGTTGCTTTGCAACTCCGAGGTCATCGCCTGTTCGAGATAGGTCGTGATCTCCATATCCTCGCCACGACCGATGGCGCCGAGCTCCGGCACGCCTGCGACTTCCGTCGTGAAGCGGACGCAGCGGGTGCAATGGATGCAGCGGTTCATCGACGTCTTGACGAGAACGCCGATATACTTGTCCTCGACGGCGCGCTTGTTCTCCGAATAGCGCGAACTGTCGACGCCATAGGCCATCGCCTGATCCTGCAGATCGCACTCGCCGCCCTGGTCGCAAATCGGGCAATCGAGCGGATGGTTGATCAGCAGGAATTCCATCACGCCTTCGCGCGCCTTCTTCACCAGCGCGGTCCGGGTATTCACGACGGGCGGCTCGCCATTCGGACCGGGGCGGCAGTCGCGCACGGCCCAGGCACATGAGGCGACAGGCTTCGGCGAACCCTTCAGTTCGACGAGGCACATGCGGCAATTGCCGGCAATCGACAGCCGCTCATGGAAACAGAAGCGCGGAATTTCCGCGCCGGCCACTTCGCAGGCCTGCAGCAGCGTGTATTCCGGCGGAACGTCGACTTCGATGCCGTCGACCACAAGTTTGGTCATCGCACGAACTCCTGCGGCATCACTTTCCCCATAGCCAGGCGGCAACCGCGCCGCAGGCCCCGACCGCGGCCGAGAGATAGGCAACCATCGGCCCGATCCCATCTGCCCCCTGCTTCCAGATCGCGCCACCGACGGCGCAGAAGATCAGAAACAACGGAAGCATCATGACGAAGGCCTGCGCAGGCGCCATTGCGCCGCCACGCGTGAAATATGCGAAGCCGCCGATAAAGACCAACGCTCCGGCCGCGATCGTCAGCTTGCCGGTCCACGCCAGCTCCGCGGGTGTGCGGTTGCGCGCCTTCGGCGGCGGAACGTATTCGTGCGGCGCTGGCGGAATCTCGTAGGCCATGACCGTGCCTCATGCCTTCTTCGGCCGGCAATCGGGGGGCAGGACTCCCTCGCGCGTCATCGCCGCGCGCACGAAGGCGTTGGTCTCCCTGCCGAACGTCTGGAGAAATTGCGGATCGCTCGCGAGCGTTTCGCACAGGAACGGCAGCTGGTCCTTCACCTCGTATTCGCAGGACTTGATCCATTCCGGCTCCTTGGCGAAGGCGTAGATCACCTCGCCGCAGGCATAGAGCAGATACGACACGAACGACTTGTATTGCTCGAACACCAGCCGGTCGCCCGCCTTCAGCCTGTCGTAGTCCGGAGCTCCGAATTGCGGATAGCGGAAGTTCAGATCCGCATAGGCCAGATACACCTGACGCGCGGCGCTGGCGCGGTTGTTCTGCCGGATCTCGCCGACCTGCACGACAATCGCGCCAAAGCCGATCATCGCAATGCAGGCAGACGCAATCTGCGCCCAGTTGCCGAACCGCTGCCACCACTGGCTTTCGGAGGCCATCGCTCATCACTCCGCCGCCACCCTCACCGGATCAGGATGCGGATTCGCAGCGTATTGGTCGATGCGCTCTTCAATCTCGTGACGGAAATGCGCGATCAATCCCTGGATCGGCCAGGCGGCCGCGTCGCCGAGCGCGCAGATGGTGTGACCCTCAACCTGCTTGGTCACGTCAAGCAACTGGTCGATTTCGCGCTTGTGCGCGCGCCCTTCGGCCATGCGCGACAGCACGCGCCACATCCAGCCGGTGCCTTCGCGGCACGGCGTGCACTGGCCGCAGCTCTCGTGCTTGTAGAAATACGAGATGCGCGCGATCGCGCGGATCAGGTCGGTGGACTTGTCCATCACGATCACCGCCGCGGTGCCGAGGCCAGACCTGAGCTTGGCGAGCGAGTCGAAATCCATCGGGCAATCGATGATCTGCGCCGCCGGCACCATGCGGACCGACGAGCCGCCCGGGATCACGGCTTTCAGATTGTCCCAGCCGCCACGAATGCCGCCGGCATGTTTCTCGATCAGCTCCCGGAACGGGATGCTCATCGCCTCTTCGACATTGCACGGCCTGTTCACGTGGCCGGAAATGCAGAACAGCTTGGTGCCGACATTGTTCGGCGCGCCGAATGAGGAGAACCACGCGGCGCCACGCCGCATGATGTCGGGAGCGACCGCGATCGACTCCACGTTGTTCACCGTGGTCGGGCAGCCATAGAGACCGACATTGGCGGGGAATGGCGGCTTCAGCCGCGGCATGCCCTTCTTGCCTTCAAGGCTTTCAAGGAGCGCTGTCTCCTCGCCGCAGATATACGCGCCCGCGCCATGATGGACGTAGACGTCGAAGTCGTAGCCGTGGATGTTGTTCTTGCCGATCAGCTTCGCCTCATAGGCCTGATCGACCGCCGCCTGCAGACGTTCCCGTTCTCGGATGAACTCGCCGCGGATGTAGATGTAGGCGGCGATCGCGCCCATCGCGAAACCGGCGATCAGGCAGCCCTCGATGAGAAGATGCGGATCGTGCCGCATGATCTCGCGATCCTTGCAGGTACCGGGCTCGGACTCGTCGGCATTTACGACGAGATAGCTCGGGCGGCCGTCCTTGCTCTCCTTCGGCATGAACGACCATTTCATGCCGGTCGGGAAGCCCGCGCCGCCGCGTCCGCGCAGCCCCGAGGCCTTCATCTCGTTGATGATGCCGTCGCGGCCACGTTCGAGGATGGCCTTGGTGCCGTCCCAGGCGCCGCGCTGACGCGCGCCCTTGAGGCCCCAGTCATGTTGGCCATAGAGATTTTTGAAGATGCGGTCCTTGTCGGCGAGCATCACTTCTTCCTCTTGTCCGAGGAGTCGGCAACCGGCGGCTTCGGCACGGCGGCCTCGCGGACCCTCGCGGCGGCGCCCGGCTTCTTCGCGTCGGAATCGGTGAGAGCCGGTCCGGATGTTTTCGGCGCGCTTGCTCCCTCCAATGCGGGTTCGAGCAGCGTGGTCGCTCCGCCAACGGGTGCCGAGAATTGCCGGTCGATCTGCGGACCCGGCTTCACTTCCTTGCCGGCCGCAAGGTCGTCGAGGATCTTCGCGAAGCTCTCAGGCGTCAGGTCCTCGTAGAAGTCGAAGTTGATCTGGGCCATCGGCGCATTCACGCAGGCTCCCAAGCACTCGACCTCCACCCAGGACAGCGCGCCGTCCGGCGTCACGTCGAATTGATGCCCGATCCGCTTCTCGCAGACATGGATCAGGTCTTCCGCGCCGCGCAGCCGGCACGGCGTCGTGCCGCAAAGCTGCACGTGGAAGCGTCCGACCGGTGCGAGGTTGAACATGGTGTAGAAGGTCGCGATCTCCATGACGCGGATATGCGCCATGTCGAGGAAATCGGCGACGTAGCGGATCGCAGCTTCCGGCACCCAGCCGCCGGCCTGCTCCTGCGCCTTCCAGAGCAGCGGAATGACCGCGGAAGCCTGGCGGCCGTCCGGATACTTGGTCAGCTGCTTCTTCGCCCATTCGAGATTTTCGGGCGTGAAGGCGAAATCCTTCGGCTGCTGCTCTTTAGGCGCGAGACGACGAACGGCCATTATCGATCGACCTCCCCGAACACGATGTCGAGCGAACCAAGAATGGCCGACACGTCGGCCAGCATGTGGCCCTTGCAGAGAAAATCCATCGCCTGCAGATGCGCGAATCCGGGCGCCCTGATCTTGCACTTGTACGGCTTGTTACTGCCGTCGGCGACGAGATAGACGCCGAACTCGCCCTTCGGCGCTTCGACCGCGGCATAGACTTCGCCGGCCGGCACGTGGAAGCCTTCGGTGTAGAGCTTGAAGTGATGGATCAGCGCTTCCATCGAGCGCTTCATCTCGCCGCGCTTCGGCGGCACCACCTTCTGGTCGTCGGCTGACACCCGCCCCTTGCCGTCCGGCGCATTCAGCTTGGCGATGCATTGCTTCATGATGCGAACCGACTGGCGCATCTCTTCCATGCGGATCAGATAGCGGTCGTAACAGTCGCCGTTCTTGCCGATCGGAATGTCGAAATCCATTTCGGCATAGCATTCGTAAGGCTGGTTCTTGCGCAGGTCCCAGACCGCGCCCGAGCCGCGCACCATCACGCCAGAGAAGCCCCACTTCCAGGCCTCCTCCAGCGACACCACGCCGATATCGACGTTGCGCTGCTTGAAGATGCGGTTGCCGGTGAGGAGCGCGTCGATGTCGTCGACCGTCTTGAGGAACGGATCGCACCACGCCTCGATATCGTCGATCAGCTTCTGCGGCAGGTCCTGGTGCACGCCGCCGACACGGAAATAGGCCGCATGCATGCGCGATCCCGACGCGCGCTCGTAGAACACCATGAGCTGTTCGCGCGGCTCGAAGCCCCAGAGCGGGGGCGTCAGCGCGCCGACGTCCATCGCCTGCGTGGTGACGTTGAGCAGATGCGACAGGAGCCGGCCGATCTCGCAATACAGGACGCGGATGAGCTGGGCGCGGCGCGGCACTTCGAGACCGAGGAGCTTTTCCGCGGCGAGGCAGAAGGCATGCTCCTGATTCATCGGCGCGACGTAGTCGAGCCGGTCGAAATACGGGATCGCCTGCAGATAGGTCTTCTGCTCGATCAGCTTCTCAGTGCCACGATGCAGCAGGCCGATATGCGGATCGACGCGCTCGACGATCTCGCCGTCGAGCTCGAGCACAAGGCGTAGCACGCCGTGCGCCGCCGGATGCTGCGGACCGAAGTTGATGGTGAAATTACGCTCGCCGGAGGTCTCGGCCATGTTCTTGTTATCCCTTGGCCTCGTCGCCACCAGGCGCGAACTGAGCGAACACTTCCGCGCCCGTCATGTTGTGTGTCTTGTTGGCGAAGTCGTAATAGGCCGGCTTCTCGTCGATGAAGATCTGGGCGGTGAAGGCGATGTCCTTCACGTCATCGAACGCTTCGGCGGACACGAAATACGAATCCTTCCCGATCAGCCGGTAATAAAGCGGCGTACCACACGCCTTGCAGAACCCGCGCTCGGCCCATTCGGATGAGCGATAGACGCCGACCTTCGACTCGTCAGCGATTTTGAACGACGTCCCGCAATCCCTCACCATGAAGGGGCCCGCGGACCAGCGCCGGCACATGCTGCAATGGCAGGCGCCGACCTCGTGGTTTGCAGGCGTTGCGGTGAAGCGCACCGCCCCGCAGAGGCAGCCGCCCGAGACTGCGCCTTCGGCCATCACGCCCCCTTCCCGCCGGCAGGTCCCGCCTTCTCGTCACCAGGAAGCCGATAATCCGTTCCTTCCCACGGCGAGAGAAAATCGAAGTTGCGGAATTCCTGATTGAGCCGGACGGCCTCGTACACAACGCGCTTCTGCGCGTCGTCCCAACGCACCTCGACAAAGCCGGTCAGCGGGAAATCCTTGCGCAGGGGGTGCCCCTCGAAACCGTAATCGGTCAGGAGCCGGCGCATATCCGGATGGCCGGTGAACAGCACTCCATAGAGATCGTACGTTTCGCGCTCGAACCAGTCGGCGCCCGGAAACTCGGCGATGATCGAAGGCACCGGCGTGTTTTCGTCGGTGCTCACTTTCACACGCACGCGCGCATTCTGCTTCGGCGACAGGAAATGGTAGACGACGTCGAAACGCTGCTCACGCTGCGGGTAGTCGACCGCTGTCACGTCGACGATGTTCCAGAACTGGCAGCGCGGGTCGTCGCGCAGAAAGCGCACGATCTTGACGATGTCGGCTGCCTTCGCAGCGACATTCAATTCGCCATACGCGATCTCGAAGCCGGCCACACTGCCCGGCAGCCCCCCCAAGATCGCCTCGCCGATCGCCTGCAGCTTTTCGCTCATGCCTAGCGCTCAATCGTCCCGATCCGGCGGATCTTCTTCTGCAGCAGCAACACGCCATAAAGCAGCGCTTCCGCCGTCGGCGGACAGCCGGGAACATAGATGTCCACGGGTACGATGCGATCGCAGCCGCGTACGACCGAATACGAATAATGATAGTAGCCGCCGCCATTGGCGCAGCTTCCCATCGAGATCACGTACCGCGGCTCCGGCATTTGGTCGTAAACCTTGCGGAGTGCGGGCGCCATCTTGTTGGTCAGGGTGCCGGCAACAATCATCACGTCCGATTGCCGCGGCGACGCGCGCGGCGCGAAACCGAACCGCTCGACGTCATAGCGCGGCATCGACAGCTGCATCATCTCGACCGCGCAGCAAGCGAGTCCGAAGGTCATCCACATCAGCGAGCCGGTGCGGGCCCAGGTGATGAGGTCATCGGCGGTCGTGACGAGGAACCCCTTGTCGGCGAGTTCCGCATTCAGACCGGTGAAGAACTGATCGTCCGAACCGATCGGTTTGCCGGTACGCGGGTCCAGAATGCCCTTCGCGGCGGGTGCTGTGACGGCGGTCATGTTTGGTTCACCGGATGAAGGGGAGCATGATCAATCCCGAACCCCGCTTCACGCGGCTCGACATCGCGCTCTAGTCCCATTCGAGCGCCCCCTTCTTCCATTCATAGATAAAGCCGATCGTGAGAACGCCAAGGAAAACCATCATCGACCAGAAACCGAAGAGGCCCAGATCGCCAAACGCGACCGCCCAGGGGAACAGGAACGCGACTTCGAGATCGAAGATGATGAAAAGGATGGCCACCAGATAGAACCGCACGTCGAACTTCATGCGGGCATCGTCGAACGCATTGAAACCGCATTCGTAGGCCGACAGCTTTTCCGGATCGGGCTGGCGGTAGGCGACAAGGAAGGGCGCGATCAGCAGCGCGGAACTCAGCCCCAGCGCGACCGCAATAAACACCACGAGCGGAAGATAGTCCTTGAGAAGCTCGCTCATGTTTCTCCTTGCAAGGTCAGGCGAGCGGTCAGGCTCACCAAAACCTCATTTATCGACCGTCAGGCAGCGGAACCGCCCGATTGCCCACACCCGGCCCCAGCTCGGATTCGTTCCAAGAAGGAAGTCGGCGCAGCCTTAGCGCAGCGCTTTTGCGCCCGCAAGCGCCCGAAAAGTCTCAAATAAGCACTCTCCACCGGGCAATCCGGTGATAGGAATGAGCGGGCGTTGCGCGGTGTTTGAGGGCTGCATCCTAGGGGGATTTGCGGGCATGTCGCGGACGGCGGAGATCGTCAGCCCAGGCAATACAGGCGAAGGCGTGCTCGGACGCCCCGGACTGTCCTTTCTCCGTGGTGACCGGATCGCGATGGCCCTCGCGATTCTGGCGATTCTGATTCTGGTGGTGTTCCCGATCGTCTCCCTCCTGCTCGGGAGCCTTCGCGCGGATGGCGGCGTGAGCATCGGGAACTTCCGCGAGGCGCTGTCCGGCCGCCTCTATGTCCAGGCAATCCTCAACTCCCTGATTCTCGGGCTCTGGACGGCGGTGTTCAGCGTCCTGATCGGTCTGCCGCTGGCCTGGGCGGTGGCGCGGACCAATGTGCCGTTCAAGACGCTGATCCGGCTCACGGCCACCCTGTCCTACCTCTCCCCGCCCTTTCTGACCGCGATCGCCTTCGTCAATCTGTTCAGCCCGAATGCCGGACTGATCAACGCATTTTTGCGCGACGTGGTGGGCGCGCCGTGGCTGGTCTTCAATATTTTCTCGATGTCCGGCCTCGTCCTGGTGACGGTCCTGCACACCTTCCCGTTCGTGTTCCTGCTGGCGAGCTCGGCGCTGCAGTCCGTCGATGCCTCTTATGAGGAAGCCGCGCAGATCCTCGGCGCCGGCAAGATCAGGACGGCCCTGTCCGTGACCCTGCCGCTGGTCCTCCCGGCGATCCTGTCCGGCACCCTGCTCGCGTTCGTCAACGCCATCGCGTTGTTCGGCTCGCAGGCGATCATCGGACTGCCCGCACGGATTGTAACACTACCGACCCGCATCTACGCATTGTTCGACTTTCCGCCCGAATACGGACTCGCGTCCGCCCTGTCGCTGGTCTTCATCGGTGTCACGGTCGCCGCCCTGTTCCTGCAAAGGCGGTTCCTCGCACGCCGGTCTTACGTGACCCTGTCAGGCAAGGGATCGCGTCCCCAGCTCGTCGATATCGGGCGTGCCCGCTGGGTGCTTCTCGGTTTCGCGCTCGCGGTCTTCGTCGTCGCGATCATCCTGCCTTATGCGGCGCTGATCGCAGTCTCGATCTCGAAATCCTGGGGCCTGGAATTCTGGAAGGGCATCACCCTCGCCAATTATCGCTTCATCCTGTTCGAGTATGACGTCACACAGCGCGCGATCGTGAATTCGCTGATCCTTGCGACGCTCGCCGCGACGTTCGCGGTGGCAATCGGCGCGATGATCGGCTGGATCGACCTGCGCACGACATTGCCGGGACGCAAGCTGCTCGACTATGCCGCACTGATCCCGCTCGGTTTGCCCGGCATCGTCATGGCGGTCGCGCTGATCCAGTTCTGGCTGGCAACACCCTTCGCACTCTATGGCACGCTGACGATCCTGCTGCTTGCCTATGTCGGCCGCTACGTGCCGCTCGGCGCGCGCGCAGCCAACGCCTCGATGCGGCAGGTCGACCCCTCGCTCGAAGAGAGCGCGCGCATCCTCGGGGCATCCTGGGGTTTCACCATGCGGGAAGTCACATTGCCCCTGATCCGGCCCGGACTGTTTGCCGGATGGCTCCTTGTCTTCGTACCGGCGATTCAGGAACTGAGCGCGTCGATCCTGCTGTTCAGTTCCAGTTCGATCACGCTCGCGGTCGCGGTCTACAATCTCTACGAGACCGGCTACACTGAGCCAGTCGCGGCGCTAGCGATCATCAACGTCATCATCATCGCCGCCGCTATCTGGATTGCGAAAAAGCTCGGCGGCGAGACCGAGCAGACGACAGCATGATGCGAACAACGACATCATGCACATCATAAGAACGAAAATGGAGGAACGCGCAGTGAGGGAGAATGGCAGGCATTGTCCTTGACGGCGTAACCAAGACGTTTGGCCGTTCGACCGAGATGGCGGCCGTGAACGATGTCTCTCTCGACATCGCAGACAATCAGTTCGTGACCCTGCTTGGCCCGAGCGGCTGCGGCAAGACCACGACGCTGCGCCTGATCGCTGGCTATCTCACACCCGACGCCGGCACCATTCGCATCGCCGGCAAGACCATGTCCTCTCCGCAGGGCGTCGTGCCGCCGGAGGAACGCGGCATGGGCATGGTGTTCCAGAATTATGCCGTGTGGCCGCACAAGACGGTGTTCGAGAATGTCGTGTTCGGCCTGCGTGTGCGCAAAGTCCCAAAGGACGAAGCGCGCAGCAAAGTCGAGGCGATGCTCGCGCTGGTCAATCTCGCCGGCCTCGCGGATCGTCTGCCGGGCCAGCTCAGCGGCGGCCAGCAACAGCGGGTCGCGCTTGCACGCAGTCTCGTGGTGGAGCCGCGCATCCTTCTTCTCGACGAGCCGCTGAGCAATCTCGACGCAAAGCTGCGCGAGCGCATGCGCACCGAGCTCAAGCAGTTGCAGCGCCGCACCGGCATCACCTTCATCTATGTGACGCACGACCAGGCCGAGGCGCTGGCCCTCTCCGACCGTATCGCGGTGATGGATCGCGGCCGGCTGCAGCAGGTGGCGACGCCGCAGGAGATCTACGCCCGGCCTGCGAACCGCGTCGTGGCCGACTTCATGGGCAACATCAATGTGCTGCCGGCGCGTGCGGTGGATGGCGGTCTCTCGCTCGACGACGGGCCGCGCGTTGCGATCGAACTTCCGTCCGGTATCCGTCCGGGCGACGCGGTCGATCTCGTTGTGCGTCCGGAGAATATTTTGCTCAATGGGTCGGATGCTCCGCTGAGCGGTACCGTGACCGAGCGCACCTATCTCGGAAACCTGTGCGAATACGACATTCGTCTCCAATCGGGCCGCAGCCTGCGGGCGCAGACCCATCCCGAGACCGTCCACGAACACGGCAGCACGGTCGGGATCGCGTTCGAGACAAGCCGCGTCAGCGTATTTCGCGCGGCACAGAGCGACCAGCAACAACAATCCGGAGGACAGCCATGATCGTGCGGATGCTCGCCGCGGGCGCTTTGCTCACATCCATGACGCTATCCGCGTCGGCGCAGCAGGCGGACCTCGCCGCCGCGAAGAAGGAAGGCAAAGTCGTCTGGTACACCTCGACCCCGGTCGAAACCGCAAACAAGATCGCCAAGCTGTTCGAGGCCGAGACCGGCATCCGTGTCGAACTGTTTCGATCCGGCGGCTCTGCGATTCTGCGGCGCTTCCTTCAGGAACAGCAGGCCGGCCGTATCGCGGTCGATGTGCTGACGACGTCCGATCCAGCCGCGTCCGCTGCGCTCGCACGCAAGGGCACCTTCGTGCCGTTCAAGCCGGCTCACTTCGACAAGGTGCCGGAGGCCGGCAAGGATGCCAACGGCGCGCATGTTGCGCAGCGCCTAAACCTGATCACGATCTTCGCGCGCAGTGACAAGGTGCCGGAAGCCGACATGCCGAAGAGCTGGGCCGATCTCACCGATCCCAAATACAAGGGCAAGCTGGTGATGACCGATCCGTCATTCACCGCACTCGGACTGATGGTGGTGGCGACGCTGTCGAAGGATTTCGGCTGGGACTATTACGAGAAGCTGCGCAAGAACGACATCATGGTCGTGCAGGGCAACCAGCAGGTCTCAGACATGCTAAAGCGGGGCGAGCGGCTGATCGCGGCCGGGGCGCTTGACTCCTACGCAGCGGACGATCGCAAGGCCGGACATCCGATCAAGACGATCTATCCCGCCGACGGTGTCTTCATCATCCCCGCCCCGACCGCGATCGTGAAAGGCTCGCCCAATCCGAACGCCGCCAAGCTGTTCGCCGAGTTCATGCTCACTGACGCTGCGCAGAAGCTGTTTCCGGAGGACGGCGGCTATGCCGCGCGCATCGATATCGATCCGCCGGCCGATGCGGCGGCGCTCGGCACGCTCAAGGCGATCCCTGTCGATTACGACGCGGTCGAGAAAGACACCGCGCGCGTAAAGCGCCGCTTCAACGAAATCTTCCAGTGACGCGTCGTCGACGCAGCAACAACTCGGAAAGGCTTTCTGTTGACCTCCACCAACGGGAACTCCAGAAAGGCCGCCACATAAGCCGATATCATTTCGGCATTTCGGAAGGCTCCACATGAATCAACTGGCGCGCGTGACCGGCACCGAACACTGGACCAACAAGGGAGAGGACGTCAGGCTGTTCCTCTGGAACAAACGTCTGGCCGACGCATCAACAGCGGCAGGCACGATCCTGTTCGTGCATGGCTCGTCGATGGCATCGCAGCCAACCTTTGACCTGCAGGTGCCGGGCCGTACGGATTCGTCCATCATGGATTGGTTTGCGCGCAAGGGTTACGATACCTGGTGCGTGGACATGGAAGGATACGGCCGCTCCACGAAAGATCGCGACAACAATGCGCCGATTGCGCAGGGCGCCGATGACTGCAAGGCGGCAGCCGACTACATCGCCGGATTACGCGGCCCGGCCCCCCTCCTCGTTTACGGCATCTCGTCAGGCGCGTTGCGAGCGGCGATGTTCGCCGAGCGCTATCCCGATCTCGTTGGCCGTCTCGCGCTCGATGCCATGGTGTGGACCGGTGAGAACTCTCCCACGCTGCATGAGCGGAAGAAGAAGCTCGCGGAGTTCCAGGCGACCAACCGCCGTCCGATGAGCAAGGAATTCGTCTATTCGATCTTCAACCGGGACCACCCGGGCGCGGCGGACGACAGTGTCATCGAAGCATTCGCGGACGCCATCCTTTCGCTCGATGATTCGGTTCCGACCGGAACCTATGTCGACATGTGCTCGAAACTGCCGGTGGTCGATCCGGAGAAGATCACGATGCCCACCATCGTCATGCGGGGGCAATGGGACGGGATCGCGAGTTTCGACGACCTGATCGAATTCTTCCGGCGGCTTCCGAATCCCGACAAGCAATTTGCCGTGATGCCGGGCATTTCGCACGCAAGCTTCCAGCAGAAAAATTACAGGCTCGTGTATCACATTTTGCACAGTTTCTTCTCGCAGCCTGAGCCCGTCTATCGCGGCTAGCCTTCGCGTTCCGGTCAAAAGCCGGCCATACCCTCGCCTTATGTGAATCCTGTGGGGGTGTGGCAGGAACGCGAATTGCGTCCGCCGAAGGCTTGCGACAAGATTGCCGAATGCGGGTGACAGGAAGCGAGATTCGATTCGCGATCGGGATTGCGTTCGCGGCACTGGTCGCGTCGTCCGGACTGACATCCGGATCGGCTGCGCAACCGGGCATCACGACATATGAGACAGCCGCGCTCTCGGCGCAGGCCAAGAAGAAGCCTGCAAAGAAGCGCAGCAAAGGCAAGGCGGCCGGGACCGAGCAGCCCGCAAGCGCTCAGGACGGCCCGCCTCCACGCACGCCCTTCTCCGCAGCAGACCAGGCCGTCGCTGCAATCGCGAACATGCCGGACGCCCGCTTCTGGGCCGACTCGGAGACCGACTATCTGCGTGCGCTGCCGCCCAAGCCTGGTCCGTGGCTTATCCTCTCGACCGGCGGCGAGGACGGCGCATTCGGCGCCGGACTTCTCGGCGGATGGGCGAAGGCCGGAACGCGTCCGGAATTCTCGCTGGTGACCGGCGTGAGCACGGGCGCATTGATCGCACCTTTCGCGTTTCTGGGTTCTCGCTTCGACGATCAGCTGCGCGACGCGTATACCACGATCAGCGCCATCGACATTTTCGAAGTCGGCGGCAAGGGCGAAAGCTTTCTCGACACGTGGCCGCTGCACGGCCTGATCGAAAAGCGCGTCACACCTGAACTGCTCAAGGCGATCGCGGCCGAACACGCGCGCGGGCGGCGGCTGTTCATCCTCACGACCAATCTTGATGCCGGACGTCCCGTTGTCTGGGACATCGGAGCGATCGCTACGCGCGGCGACAAGGCCGCCCTCGACCTCGTGCGCAAGGTGATGATCGCGGCAATCAGCATTCCGGGTGCCTTCCCGCCCGGCTTCATCGAGGTGGAAGGAAACGGCCGCAAATTCCAGGAGATGCATGTTGACGGCGGACTGGCCGACCAATTCTATATCGCGCCCGATTCCATGCTCGTCAGCACAGCAACTTCCAAACTTCCTGCGACCGATTTTTACATCATCGCCAACATGAAGCTGAATTCGGATTTCGCCCTGACCGAACGGACGACGCTCAGCATTCTGGGCCGGACGGTCAGCACCGCGATCAAGTTCGTGACCCGCAATGCGATCGACCGCGCCTATGCGACGGCGAAGCGAAGCGGAATAGGTTTCTACGTGGCTTATATCGATCCGAGCTTCAGTGCCCCGGCGCGTGGCCCATTCGATCCCGATTATATGAAAGCCTTGTACGAAGTCGGATTTGCCAAGGGTGCCGGTCCCGCTCCATTCTTGCGCGAGCCGGCGGACTTTTCCAATCAGCCTAAGAAGGTTGCACGCTAAAGCCCAAAAGGGAAAGCACATGACCGTTGCTCGATTGGCTCTTGTTGGATTTCTCGCCCTCGCTGCCGCGCCGGAAGCCCAGGCTGCGGCCAAGAAGGCGAGCCCCGGAGGCGGAAGCTTTGACGGGCTGTGGAGCGTTTTGATCATTACCGAAAAAGGCACCTGCGATCGTGGCTACCGCTATGCGGTCCGTATCAAGGGAGGCCGGGTCGGGCATGCGGATCCATCGAATTCGAGCTTTCGGATTTCCGGGAACGTCGGCGGCGGCGGCGCCACCCGCGTGAGTGTGACGCGCGGTGAACAAAGCGCCAACGGAACGGGACGGCTCTCTGCCAGCGGCGGTTCTGGTCGCTGGCAATCCGCCAAGGGCGAATGCTCCGGCATCTGGCAGGCCGAGCGGCGCGGCAGCTAGAATAGCGGCGCGGCCACCCTATCTGTAGCCGGTCGTGACCGCGCAAATCTGCGCGGGGCAACTTCGTCCGCGCATGGGATGGCCAACATATTCTCCAACATTGTCGAACAGGCCCGCCTGACGTCTCAGGCACTAATCGAATTTGGCAGCAGCCTGTTCGAGCCGACCGTCCGGCTGGGCGTCACCGGTCTGTCGCGCGCCGGCAAGACCGTATTCATCACCGCGCTGGTACACGGTCTGCTGCGCGGGGGCCGCTTTCCGGTGTTCGAGGCCATGGCGTCCGGCCGCATCGCGCGCGCGCGACTGTCGCCGCAGCCAGACGACACCGTTCCCCGCTTTGCCTACGAGGCGCATCTGCAACAGCTCCTGACCGAGCGGCAATGGCCGGAATCGACAAAGCAGATCAGCGAGCTGCGCCTCATCATCGAGTATCAGTCGCAGAATCGCGCGATGCGCGAACTGACGCTCGATATCGTCGACTATCCCGGCGAATGGCTGCTCGACCTGCCGCTGCTCCGGCAGAGCTATGAGGAATGGTCTGCGGAGACGATCCGTCTGTCACGGGAAGGAGACCGCGCGCATCTTGCGGGTGCGTGGCATTTCGAGATCGCGGCGCTCAATCCGAATGCAGCGGCGGACGAAGCTTTGGCGCAGACGGTTGCACGGCACTTCACGGATTATCTGCGCAGCTGCCGCGAGGAGCGCTTCGCGCTCAGCCTGCTGCCGCCCGGACGTTTCCTGATGCCGGGCGAACTTGCGGACTCCCCCGCCCTGACCTTCGCACCGCTTGACCGGCTGGAGGGATCCGCGCCGTCCGGATCGTTGTGGGCGATGATGCGGCGGCGCTACGAGTCCTACAAGGATGCGATCGTGCGTCCGTTCTATCGCGATCATATCGCGCGGCTCGATCGCCAGATCGTGCTGGTTGATACACTGACCGCCCTGAATGCCGGACCCGACGCGATCGGCGACCTCGAACGCGCGCTCACCGCCATTCTCGACAGCTTCAATGTCGGCCGCAATTCGATCATCTCCTCGTTGTTTGCGCCCCGGATCGACCGCATCCTGTTCGCCGCAACCAAGGCGGACCTGCTTCACCACACATCCCACGACCGGCTTGAGCGTATCCTCGAGCGGCTGGTCAGCGACGCCGCGAAGCGCGCGGACTATTCCGGCGCACGGATCGACGCGATCGCGATGGCCTCGGTGCGTGCCACGAGCGAAGCGCATGTCAGCGGGCCGACCGGCATGCTGCACGCGATCATGGGCGTGCCGATTGCGGGGGAACGCGCGGGCGGCCGCACCTTCGACGGCGAGTCTTCGATCGTGATCTATCCGGGCGACCTGCCGGTCAATCCGGACGCGATCTTCGAGCCTGGCGAAAGCCGCTTCCGCGGCCTGTCTTCGGCTTCCTCGGATGAGGCGGATTACCGGTTTCTGCGCTTCCGCCCGCCCGCACTGGAGCGGACCGATGCGGGCGTGCCCGCCCTGCCCCATATCCGTCTGGATCGCGCTCTGGAATTCCTGATCGGAGACCGCCTGCGATGACTGCCCGTCCGCGCAAGCCGGCGATCTTCTCGCCGGACGACCCCAACGTCATCGTGACTGCGGTAAAGGAAGAGCCGCTGATCGATCTGCTGGCGCAGGCCGATGCCGAAACGCAGCAGCTTCCGGCCGTGGCGTCTGCGACCAAACCGCGACGCTGGTTTCCGTGGCGCAAGATCCTGTTCGGCGCAGCCGGCGGTTTGATTTCGCTCGGTATCGGGCTCGCCGTCACAAAACTGATCGAGGACCTGTTCGCACGATTTGAAGCGCTCGGCTGGATTGCGCTTGCGCTGGCGGGCCTCGCGACGCTCGCGCTCCTCGTCATCATCGCGCGCGAACTCGCGGGATTGTCGCGGCTCGCCAGGATCGACAGCCTGCGCAAGCGCGCGACCGAAACGCTGACGACCGACAACCGCGCCGAGGGTCAGGCGATCCTGCGCGATCTGATGACGATCGAGAGCCAGGTGCCGCACCTCGCTCGCAGTCGCGCGAAACTCGAAGCGCATTTTTCGGAGATCATCGACGGCGCCGACCTGATCCGGCTGGCCGAGCGTGAATTGATGGCGCCGCTCGACCGCGAAGCGAGGCAACTCGTCAGCAATGCCGCGAAGCGTGTCTCCATCGTTACGGCTGTGTCGCCGCGCGCCGCGATCGACATCTTTTTCGTTCTGATCACCGCGCTCGGGCTCGCCCGCAATCTTGCGCTCCTGTATGGCGGCCGTCCCGGCACGCTCGGGCTGATCCGCCTGATGCGTCACGTGATCGCCCATCTCACGATCACCGGCAGCATGGCTGCGGGCGACAGCCTGATTCAACAGGTGATCGGTCATGGATTGGCAGCGAAGCTGTCTGCGCGACTTGGCGAAGGCGTGTTGAACGGCGTTCTCACCGCCCGGCTTGGAATCGCCGCGATCGAGGTGACCCGTCCCCTGCCTTTCGCTGCCTTGCCGCGTCCTACTCTGAGCGAGGTCGCGGGCGGCGTGGTGAAGAGCGCGGAAAAGGCCGAGGGGAAGTAGCCGGATTTCGTCAGAAGCCCTGGATCACACCCGAGTCCACGAGAAGGCGGTTGAAGCGGCGTGCTTCCGCGCCGTCCTTGCAGCGATAAAACAGCCCCTCACAACGCTCCAGGATGCGCTTCTGCTCTGCGAAGGTTGAATCGAGCGGCAAGCCCGCGGCCTCCTGCACGACCAGCGGCAGATAGGGAGCATCGAGTGCGTCCCGTGCGGACGACAGATCGACCGGCGTGAAGTTGATGGTGTCGATTGCATAATACGCGCTGAAGAAGCGCGGGTCGCGTTCCATGATGTGCTCGGCGATCTGCGCATCCGTCATCTTCGGTTCAAGCAAACGCGGAGCGATCGACGGCGGATGATCGCCGAAGCGGACAATCAGGAATGACTCGTCGGGATAGGTTCGTTTCAGTTTCTCGACAAAGGCCTTGTAATCGCGCGCACTGATCGCCTGACGACGAACATATTCGTCGGTTTCAGCGTCCGCGTTCAGCGGCTTCCAGTCGGGCGTCAGATCGGGGCGGTAGCGATTGGTCCACGGGAAGTGGTTCGCGGCCGTGTAGACGAACATGAAGAGCGGATCGTCTCCCCGCTCCTTGGCAAACAGCTTCAGCGCCTTGTCGAAATAGAAGCTATCCGGCTCGACATCGCCCGCGCCCATCTCGTGCGCGTCGATCATCCGATCGATCCCGGCGCTCTTCTGAAAGCGACGCGCACTCAGGAACGCCCCATAGGCGGGATAGAGCGTGAAGGTCCTGTAGCCACAGCGGCGCAACGCCTGCGGCAGTCCGCGCTTGATGCGACCGGCCGCCAGCCGCGTGACGTAGAAGCTCATGCGGCCGAAGGACCGGGTCGAAAGCCCGGTGAGCACATTATACTCGGTATACCAGGTCGGTCCCCCGGCCGCTTCCGTGATCAGGATGCGCGATTTACCGTCGGCAGATGCGAAGTGCCGCCCATAGCCGTCCGGCACGTTGACGCCCGGCGCCCTGCGAATGTCGAAGCTCGACTCGTCCAGCACCATGATGATGTGCGGACGCTTGCCCTCCGGCTTGCAATCGTCATCCGCCGGTAGCGGTTTGAGCCGGCTCGCAACCGCCCGGTCGAAGTCGAGCCAGCCGCTGCTCGAAAGCTCGGAGAGAGAGACCACCATAGAGCGCGCGAAATTCGAGACGTGGTTCACACCCTGGAACGGTTCATGCGGCTCTTCAGGAATCTCGTTCGAGAGCCCGACGATCGCGACGAGACTGACGCAACCGACCACCGCAGAGGCGATCCGTGGAATTCTGGTCCGATCGAATGTCCAGAGGAGAATCGCCAGGGCCAGGCCCGCAAGCACCGCCACACAGGTGGCGAGCCTCAGGCCCGGCATCACCGACAGGAGGAACGACAGGCTGTCCGGATCGATCACCATGACGTCGAGGAACGTCGCCGTCATCCAGGTGATCTTGAACTTGAACTGCGAGACGAGGATCAGAAGCTCGAGGATGGCCAGCGAGAGCGCGGCAGCCAGCGCGGCCCGGCGCACCATGAGCAGGAACACGCAGTTCAGGAGTATCCAGGTAAGGAGGAAGATGCCCTGCCCGAACCAGCCGAACTCGGTCTGGAAAAGGCGGATCAGCACCCAGACATTGAGCGCGATGGTCAGAACAACGGACGGCCAAAGGCGGCGCGGAGCGGAGGCGCCGCGCAGACGGGACAAGGGACTGACAATCGACATGACCGTGACAAACCCGCGTCGCGAAAGGAACGCCGCGAACACCGTGTCATCATTCTGTAACCAAATCGTCATGACAAGCGTCCGCGTCGCCGCAGGCAACCCGCCGTACCAAAAATTTTTTCGCTGAAAGACGCTGGCGCGACTGCGCGCGCGCACCTACGTTCTTGTCGTTCCTGGTGAGGGAACACCCTTCGTTCTTCACCCAGGAGCCGTCCGATGGACGCGAGCCACAGCGCTCTCCAGCAAACCGTCACCCTCAGGCAGGCCAAGAAGCTCGTTCAGTGCATGGCGCACGAACAGAGCTTTCTCCTTCTTTCGCCTCCCGGCGTCGGCAAATCCGAGATGGTCTTCCAGGCCGCGGCGGAAGCCGGCCTGCCATGCCAGTCGCTCCTCGGTACCCAGATTGCTCCGGAGGATGTCAGCGGCGTTCCAAGGATCGTGGGTGAGCGGTCGGTGTTCTGCCCGCCCCGGCTTCTTCTGCCGGAAAATCCGCAGAGCTTCTGCCTGTTTCTGGACGAGTTGCCGGCCTGTGCGCCGGACGTTCAGAAAGCTTTCTACTCGCTGCTGCTGGAGCGCCGCCTCGGCGAGCACACACTGCCCGCCGGCACCTGGGTGGTCGCTGCCGGCAATCGCCAGCAGGACCGCGCGCTTGTTCGCGCGATGAGCTCGGCGCTGGTCAACCGCGTCACCATTCTCAACCTGCGAGTCGATGTGGAGGAATGGCAGGACTGGGCGCGCAAGGCCGGCATCCGCGCCGACATCCGAAACTACATCTCGTTCATGCCTGACGCGCTCATGCGGGAGGTCCCGCATGAGCCTCAGCCATTTTCCACGCCACGAGCCTGGGCGCTGCTGTCTCAGGCGCTCGACAAGGCGGAGACCTCGGGCATCCTCAATCACGAAACGCGCCGCGCCCTCGCCTTCGGCCGCCTGTCGGCGGAAGACGCCGCAGTATTCTGCGCGCTCGCCGAAGAGACTGTCAGCACACTGGCGTCCGTCGAGACCTACATCGAGCGACCCGAAGCGCTCCCCAAGGGCGAAACCGCACGCTGGTTCGTTCTCAACGCGATCCGACAGAACGTCGCCGCCGGACGCCTCGGTAAGATCAAGCCGCGCGCGGTCGCGCGCTTCCTGCGCAGCCTGCCAACGGAAAGCCAGCTGACGCTGCTGACCGATCTGGTCGAACAATGGGGCGCGCTTGGTGCCGACAAGGCGATGCTTGCGCTGCTTCGCACGGTGACGAAGCAATGAACGTTGCCGCCGCGACATTACCTGATCGAAATGCCGAACGGGCAACCCTGAAGCGGATCGAGAACGGGCTCCGAATGGTGACGGTGCCGCTGCCGCATCTTGCGGGGCTCGCTGCGGCGGTGCGCGTCAGTCTCGACTGGCGCGTA
>NZ_DATMRV010000167.1:0-32651 GCF_035565795.1 Pseudorhodoplanes sp. | reverse complement strand
GGCTCTCAGCGGCCCGCTTTTCGGATTCAGCGACACGTGGCAACTGGTGATCAACACATCGACCACCATCATTACGTTCCTGATGGTCTTCCTCATTCAGAATACCCAGAACCGCGATACCGCGGCGATCCAGGTCAAGCTCGCCGAACTCATCCTCAGACTGGAGGGTGCGGACAACAAGCTCGCAACGGCGGAAGATCTGTCCGATCACGAGCTCGAGCAGTTGCACAAGGACTACAAGCGCCGTGCAGAGGACACGCTGGCCTCACTTGATCGTCGGCGAGGAGACAGTCGTGGGGCAGCGTAACAACATTGGTACCTCCCCACCCCGCATATCGGACTCAATAGTGTAAGTTCGCCACTCAGGGGGCTGGCTGGGACGCTTTAGCGCCGCTTGTTTTATCGGCGTGCTTTGGGGGAGTTCCAAATGCGTACAATGGTCATTCTGGCGAGCATGGCGCTCGTCCTGAGCGGCTGTCAGACCTATCACCAGCAACGTGCCGCATCCGGGGCATTGGTCGGCGGCGCAACCGGTGCCGTGATCGGCGGTATCGCGGGCGGCACGGTCGGTTCAGCGGTAGCGGGTGGCGCGATCGGCGCGGCATCAGGAGCCATTATCGGCGCTGCGACAACGCCGCGGTACTGCCATGCGCAGACCGCATCCGGCCGATGGGTCCGTGTCCGCTGCTGATGTCATCGCGGTAGATGGACCAATCGAACAGGGGCCGACAGCCCCTGTTTCATTTCTGACAGACGGGGCACCAGAAGGTCGAGCGACCGCTCTGCACGATGCGCCGCACGATTCCCGTGCATCCTCGCGTCGGGCAGGCCTCGCCCTCCCGGCCATAGACCCGGAATGAATGCTGGAAATATCCGAGTTCGCCATCGGTCTGGCGATGATCGCGCAGCGATGATCCGCCGGCCTTGATGGCATCGTTCAGCACCGTGCGGATGGCGTCGACCAGCGCAATCGCCCGTTCGTTCGGCGCGCCCTTGCGATCGGCAATCGTCGAGGCTTTGCGCTTGGGCGAAAGATGCGAGCGATGCAACGCCTCGCAGACGTAGATGTTGCCAAGCCCCGCCACCACGCGCTGATCCAGCAATGCGGCCTTGAGACTGGTCTGCTTTCTCTCACAGGCCGACGCCAGCATCGCGGCATCGAACGCGTTGCCGAGCGGTTCCGGGCCAAGCGCGCGCAACAGCGGCTCCTCATCCAGCCTGTCGCGCGAGACAAGCTTCATGCAGCCGAAGCGGCGCGGATCGTTGAACGTCGCCACGCCACCATTCGACATGTGGAAGACGATGTGGTCGTGCGCCGCCGCCTTCGATCGCTCGTGGTGAAAATTTCCCGGCGCATTCTCGTCGTCGGCCTTCGCCACCCGGAACGAACCGGACATCCCGAGATGCATCAACAGCACCTCGCCCGACGACAGATCGGCAAGGATGTATTTCGCGCGCCTGCCGAGCCCTGTGACGGTCTGCCCCTCCAGCCGCTGAACGAAATCCCTGGGCAGAGGCCAGCGCAGGTCGCCGCGGCGCGCCTCGACCTTATCGAAGCGGGCGCCTTCCATCACCGGCGCGAGCCCACGGCGGACTGTTTCGACTTCGGGAAGTTCGGGCATCGCGCGTCAGTCTTTCTTCCCGGCGATCTCGCCGAACCGGATCCGGTTGCCGAACGGGTCGGTCACAGTCATCTCCGCGTCGGTCCAGTCCGGGCTCTCGACGCCCGGGCGCAGGTTGCGATAGCCCTTGGCGCTGATTTCGGAATGAAATTCCCGCACCCCGCGCATGCGCACATAAGCGGTCGAACCCGGGCACGCATCCCCGTGATGCTCGCTCAGGTGCAGCACAACCGGCCCGCGCGACACCTGCATGTAGATTGGCATGTCCGGCTCGAAGCAATGCTCCCAGTCGACGGTGAAGCCGAGAAAGTCGAGGTAAAATTCGCGCGCCTTCTCCTCGGAGAAGATACGGAAGACCGGGATGGCCGGGTTGAAAGAGATGGTCAAGGGCGCGGTCCGGGAGGTCTCGTTAACGAGGGCAGAGCCGTTATGTAGCGCGGCCCGGCGGGCTGGGCTATCGTCCGGCCGCGCGCATCCCAGACTGGTGAAAATGACTGAAAATTCCGCAAAAGAGGCCGATTTCGGATTCCGCCGCGTCCCGCTGGACGAGAAGCAGGGCATGGTGGACGAGGTTTTCCACTCGGTGGCGCGCCGCTATGACCTGATGAACGACCTGATGTCGGGTGGATTGCACCGGGCGTGGAAGAGCGCGCTCGTCACGGCCGTCAATCCACCGAAGGGCGATCGCGATTTCCGGCTGCTCGACGTCGCCGGCGGCACCGGCGATATCGCCTTCCGCGTGGTCGAAGCCGGCGGCGCAGGTACCTACGCCACGATCCTCGACATCAATGCCGAGATGCTGGCGGTCGGACGCGAGCGAGCCGAAAAACGCGGGCTCGACTATGCCGTGACCTTTGTCGAGGGCAACGCGGAAGCGCTTCCCCTGCCCGACCGCTCCTACGACGCCTATACGATCGCGTTCGGTATTCGTAACGTCCCGCGCATCGAGGCGGCCTTGCGCGAAGCCTATCGCGTGCTGCGACCGGGCGGACACTTCCTGTGCCTGGAATTCTCGTCGGTGGATGTGCCGGCACTCGAAACGATCTACGACTTCTATTCCTTCAACGTGATTCCCGCTCTCGGTCGCGCAGTCGCGGGCGATGCGGAGTCCTACCGCTATCTCGTGGAATCGATCCGCAAGTTTCCAAAGCCGCAGGCCTTCGCTGCGATGATCAGCGACGCAGGCTTCGCGCGTGTCTCGTATACGCCGATGACGGGCGGTGTCGTCGCGCTTCATTCCGGCTGGCGGCTGTGACACGGGCCGGCGACACAAATCTTCACACATGATTTCCGCCATCACCAACTCGCTGCGGCTGACGCGCGCCGGATACATCCTCGCGCGCGAGGGCGTTTTCCGTCAGGTCGACGCTGCATTGCTGCCGGTGCCGGCGCGAATCGCCCTGCGCGCCGCCAAGCTGATCGAACGGCCGAGCAAGAACAGCCAGGCCGGACGGCTTGCGACCGCGCTCACGCGGCTCGGCCCGACCTATGTGAAGCTCGGCCAATTCCTCGCCACGCGGCCGGACGTGGTCGGCGTCGCGACCGCGCGCGATCTCGAGAGCCTGCAGGATCGCATGCCGGCTTTCCCGCATGCCGAAGCGGTCGCGATCATCGAGCAGGCCTTCGGCCAGCCGATCGACAGGACATTCGCAACCTTCGGTCCATCGGTTGCGGCAGCCTCGATCGCACAGGTGCATCGCGCCGAAGTCGAAACTCCGGCCGGCCGGCGTCAGGTCGCCGTGAAAGTGCTGCGGCCCGGCATCGCGCGGCGCTTCGATATCGACCAGCAAGCGTTCGCCTTTGCTGCGCGCACTGCCGAGGAGTTTTCCGCTGAGGCGCGCAGACTTCGCCTCATCGAGACAGTGGCGACGCTGCGCCGCTCGGTGGCACTAGAAATGGATCTGCGGCTGGAGGCAGCCGCTTTGTCCGAGATGGCGGAGAATACGAAGGACGATCCCGGCTTCCGTGTCCCGGCGATCGACTGGGACCGGACCACCAAGGACGTCCTGACGCTGGAATGGATCGACGGCACACATCTGTCGAACCATGCCGCTCTCGAAGCAAAAGGCTTCGATCTCAGGGAACTCGCACGCATCGTGATCCAGAGCTTCCTGCGTCACGCGCTGCGCGACGGCTTCTTTCACGCCGACATGCATCCGGGCAATCTGTTCATCGACAATGAAGGACGGCTGGTCGCGGTCGATTTCGGCATCATGGGTCGTCTGGGACCGAAGGAGCGGCGCTTCCTCGCCGAAATCCTGTACGGGTTCATCACGCGCAATTACCGCCGGACCGCCGAAGTGCATTTCGAGGCGGGGTACGTCCCCTCGCATCATTCGGTGGAGGATTTCGCGCAGGCCATCCGCGCCATCGGCGAGCCGATCCACAATCGGGCGGCCGACGAAATCTCGATGGCGAAGTTGCTCACCCTCCTGTTCGAGGTGACGGGTCTGTTCGATATGCGGACCCGCCCCGAGCTGCTGCTGCTACAGAAGACCATGGTGGTGATCGAAGGCGTTGCGCGCTCTCTCGATCCGAAGCTCGACATGTGGTCGACCGCGGAACCCGTCGTGCGCGAATGGATCGAACGCAACCTCGGACCAGTTGGCCGCATCGAAGGCGCGGCCGAAGGTGCGATGGAACTGGGCCGCTTTGTCGGACAGGTGCCGGGGCTGCTGTCGCGTGGCGCCGCGGTCCTGGAACAGCTCGACGCGGCGACCCGCAACGGTCTGGTGCTGGCGCCGGAAACGGTTGCCGAGATCGGCCGGGCGGAAGCCAGGCGCAGCCGTGCCTCCGCCATAGCGCTCTGGGTGATGGCGGCGCTGCTCGCCTATATTGTGTATCTGATCAGGTGAGTGTCGCGGCCGTTAACCATAAGACGGAGCGGCGCAGCGTGATTTCGGCATTCGGCGCCGAGCTGTGTTAACGATTGCGACAAAGTCGACATCGCTCATGACCGGCAAACGCATTCTTCTCGTGATCGGCGGCGGGATCGCCGCCTACAAGTCGCTTGACCTGATCCGGCGCTTGCGCGAGCGCGGTGCGGCGGTCCGCTGCATTCTCACGAAGGCCGGCCAGGAATTCATCACGCCGCTGTCGGTCGGCGCGCTTTGCGGTGAGCGCGCTTTCACCAACCTGTTCGATCCGCAGAGCGAATTCGACGTTGGTCACATCCGCCTCGCGCGCGACACCGATCTCGTCATCGTCGCTCCTGCGACCGCCGATCTGATTGCAAAGATGGCGGGCGGCCACGCAGACGATCTGGCGTCCGCAGTGTTGCTCGCAACCGCAAAGCCGATCCTGATCGCGCCCGCGATGAACCCCATGATGTGGCAGAAAGCGGCGACGCGGCGCAACGTCGCACAACTGGTGGCTGACGGTGTGACATTGATCGGCCCGAACGTAGGCGAGATGGCCGAGAGCGGCGAGGCCGGCCTCGGCCGCATGGCAGAGCCGCTGGAAATCGTCGACGCAGCCTTGCGGGTGCTTGCAGGAGCCGCGGGCAAGCCGCTCGCCGGCAAGCGCATCCTCATCACGTCCGGCCCGACCCACGAACCGATCGATCCGATCCGCTACATCGCGAACCGTTCATCCGGAAAGCAGGGCCATGCCATCGCCGCCGCTGCGGCCGAAGCGGGCGCAGACGTGATCCTCGTTTCGGGTCCGGTGAACATTCCCGATCCCGGCGGCGTCACACCGGTGCATGTCAATACGGCTCGCGAGATGCTGGAGGCGGTGAGCAAAGCCCTGCCCGCCGACGCCGCGATCTTCGCCGCGGCTGTCGCCGACTGGGGCATCGCGTCGCCGAACGCACAGAAGATCAAGAAGACGAAAACGGGAGCGCCCTCGTTTGCGCTGAGCGAAAATCCCGACATCCTCGCGACCGTGGCAAAGCTCAAGACCGGCAGGCCCAGGCTGGTCGTCGGATTCGCGGCCGAAACCGAAACCGTGATCGATCACGCCAAGACCAAGCTGAAGAACAAGGGCTGCGACTGGATCGTCGCCAATGACGTCTCTCCTCAGACTGGCGTCATGGGCGGCGACCGCAACACCGTGCATCTCGTGACCGCAGAGGGCGTGGAATCCTGGCCCCTGCAGTCCAAGACCGATGTGGCCCGCCACCTGATCGACCGCATCGCCACCGCGTTGAACGGATCCAGCCAGTGACGACAATGGAATTGCAGGTCGTGCGGCTTCCGCACGGCGAAGGTTTGCCGTTGCCGGCCTATCAAAGCGCCTCGGCGGCGGGCCTCGACCTTGTGGCGGCTGTACCCGAGGGGCAGCCCATGACCATCGCACCGGGCGGCTACGCCATGGTGCCAACCGGACTGGCGATCGCCCTGCCGCCCGGCACCGAGGGGCAGGTGCGGCCACGTTCCGGCCTTGCGGCAAAGCACGGTGTCACGGTGCTCAACTCCCCTGGGACCATCGACTCCGATTATCGCGGCGAGGTCAGCGTCATTCTCATCAATCACGGCAGCCAGGACTTCGTCATCGATCGCGGGATGCGGATCGCACAACTTGTCGTCGCACCAGTGAGCGCAATATGTGTGCGGGCGGTAGAGAAACTGTCCGAAACTGCGCGCGGAGCGGGTGGCTTCGGTTCTACGGGCACAAAAATTGTCGAATAACGATTCGAAAGGGGTAGACACGGTCACGCAATTAATTACCGTTATACTACATACATACAGATTTAGTGAGTGAATTGGAAATGCCGTTGATGTCCAGAAAAGGCATCTTGGCCATCGCAGCGGTCATTGACGTCGCACTGAACTCGCAATCGCGGCCGGTTTCGGCCAAGGCGCTGGCATCCCGGCATGGGCTTCCGCCACGCCACCTTGAACCGGTGCTGCAGGCACTGGTGCACGAGGGCATTTTGCGCGGTGTGCGTGGTCCGCGCGGAGGTTACGAGCTGGGTCGCGATACGGACAATATTACCGCGAACGAAATATTGCGGGCGGCCGGCAGGGCCGACGATGACGACGCATCTCAAAGCGAGGGCTCAGGCCTTGTGGGCAATGTGGTGCTCCCCGCGCTCGCACAGGCGGAGAAAGCATTCTCGTCGGCACTCGCGAACATTCAACTCAATGAGCTGGTGAAGCGGGCAGAAAAGACCGTCTGATCATCGGTCAATGCCCCGTTCACGGTCTGGACTCTTAACGCGCGACTCCCCTTGGGGGTAAAGTCATATGATTCGGTCCGCAGCCGCGGTCCGCTCGTTAGCGTCCATGACAATACAGGCTTGCTCCGGATATCCGTCGGGCGGCGAACCGGTATTGGGGGCAATGGGTATGCGGGAATGAATCGGTCGACCGGCGGCGTCCGCAGCGCCGATCCGCTGCTGTGCGGATGGTTTTTTGCGCTCGCCGTTCTGTGGCCGAATTCTGCAGGGGCCGTCACTCCGATCCGCGACGGGACTGCCGTCAATCTCTACCTCAGCGCTTTCGCAAGCCTCGAGCGCCAGGAACTCGCCGCGATGGCGCTGATCCTCGGTGTCGTGCTGTTTGCAGTCGTGACATCGATCATGCTGGTGCGCACGCGCCAGCGTGCAGCCGCATTCGAAGCGGAGGCGCGGCGCGAGATCAACGCACTGACCGGCGAAGTGGATCGCGTCAACGCACTCCTTCAGTCGGAGCCACAGATTGTCGTGGCCTGGGCTGCGGGCAGCGACGAACCGGACATCACGGGCGATGTCACGATCGTCACGCAAGCCACCATGCCGCAGCGCGTGCTAGCCTTCGGATCGTGGCTGGCGGCCGATCAGGCCCAGTTGATCGAGGCATCGGTCGAAAAGCTGCGCGCGAATGGCGAAGCCTTCGCAATGACGCTGACGACGCTCGGCGGCACCGCGATTGAAGCTGAAGGCCGGGCCATCGGCGGGCGCGCGGTGATGCGAGTGCGCGACGTCAGCGGCGTCAAAGGTGAGTTGATCGCGCTCGCGGCACGCCATGACCGCCTGGTCGGCGACATGATGGCGTTGCGCACGCTGATCGACGCGCTGCCGTTCCCTGTCTGGGCGCGCGATCAGGAAGGGCGACTCGATTTCGTGAACGCCGCCTATGCCAGCGCGGTTGAAGCGCGCGACCCCACGGAAGCCGTCGAGCGGAACCTCGAATTGCTCGACAAGTCCGCACGCGATGACGCCGCGCGCATGCGCGAAGGCGGCAAGGCCTATCGCGGCCGGGTCCCAGCTGTGATCGCCGGGGCAAGGCGCATGTTCGATGTCGTCGAGGTGCCGACACGCGCCGGCAGCGCCGCGGTCGGCGTTGATGCGACGGAGGCCGAGAACGCCCGGGCGGACATGGCGCGCATGAGCGACGCACATCGCCGCACGCTTGATCAGCTTGCGACCGGCGTCGCGATCTTCGGCGCCGACCATACGCTGCGCTTCCATAACGAGGCCTATCGCGCATTGTGGGAGCTCGACGCCTCCTATCTCGACCAAAGCCCGACCGATTCCGCGATCCTCGACAGGCTGCGCGCCGGCCGCAAGCTGCCGGAGCAGCAGGATTTCCGCACCTGGAAGAACCAGTTGCACGAAGCCTATCGCAGCCTCGAATCGCGCGAAGACCTCTGGCACCTGCCGACCGGCCGCACGCTTCGCGTGGTGACGACGCCGAATCCCGAAGGCGGCGTCACCTATCTGTTCGACGATGTCACCGAACGCCTCGACCTAGAGCGCCGGTACGATGCCCTGATCCGCGTTCAGGGGGAAACCCTCGACAATCTCGCCGAAGCGGTTGCGGTATTCGCCAGCGACGGCCGCCTGCGCCTGCACAATCCGGCCTTCCAGCAATTGTGGAAGCTGCCGGAAGAAGCGCTTGCCGAACGTCCGCATATCGAGGCGGTGATCGCCTGGTGCGCTCCACTGCAGCCGGACGATCCGACGCTACGCGCGCTGCGCACGGCAGTAACATCCATCGGTCAGCGCGACCCGGTGAAAGGCAGGCTCGAGCGGCGCGACGGCAGCGTGGTCGATATCGCAACACTCCCGCTGCCGGACGGCGCGACGCTCGTCACCTTCCAGGACGTGACCGACACTGTGAATGTCGAACGCGCGCTGCGTGAACGAAACGAAGCGCTCGAAACGGCCGATCAGATCAAGATCGATTTCCTGCATCACGTGTCTTACGAGCTGCGGTCCCCGCTCACCAACATCATCGGCTTCGCGCATTTCCTCGGCGATCCCGCAACCGGTCCGCTCACCGAACGTCAGTCTGAGTATCTCGGCTACATCACGGTTTCGACCAATGCGCTGCTCGCGCTGATCAACGACATTCTCGATCTTGCGACCATCGATGCCGGCGCAATGACGCTGAATTTGGGGTCGGTCGATATCAGGAAGACGATGGAAGCCGCCGCCGAAGGCGTTCGCGACCGTCTCGTCAAGGATCACATCGCGCTGGATATCGAAGCGGACCCGGCCGATATCGGCCTGTTCTCCGCCGACGAGCGCAGAGTTCGGCAGGTGCTCTACAATCTTCTGTCCAACGCGGTCGGCTTCTCGCCGAAACATGGGAGGATCCGCCTGCGCGCCGAGCGCCACGTCGGATCGATTGCCTTTTCGGTGACAGACCAGGGGCCCGGAATCCCGCCGGACTTGACGGATCGCGTTTTCGAACGCTTCGAAAGCAACTCGCTCGGCTCGCAGCACCGCGGCGCCGGGCTTGGCCTTGCGATCGTCCGGTCCTTCGTGGAACTGCATGGCGGCTCGGTGGACATCCAGTCGAAGGTCGGGCAAGGAACGACGGTGACCTGCACCTTCCCGACCCAGCCCCCCTCGCAACAGACCGTTGCCGCCTGACCCTTCCGCCATGACGGTTCGTGTATCGCGTTTCACCGTCCCGCTCGAAAACGAACAGGCGACGCAGCGCTTCGCTGTCGAGATCGCGAATGCGCTGGAGCCGGGCGATCTGGTCACGCTGTCCGGCGATCTCGGCGCCGGTAAAACTGCATTCGCCCGCGCGCTGATCCGGCATATGGCCGGCGATCCGAACCTTGCGGTGCCGAGCCCGACTTTCACGCTGATGCAGGTCTACGAGCTGCCGCGTCTCACGCTCGCGCATGCCGATCTCTATCGGCTGTCCAGCGTGGACGAACTGACCGAACTCGGACTCGACGAGATCGCCGCGACCGGCGTCGTCCTGATGGAGTGGCCGGATCGCGCCGGCGACCGCCTGCCCGCCGACCGCCTCGACATCGCCCTCTCCCTTTCGGCAGCACGCGGCGACCAGTATCGCGATGCCGAGGTCACCGGCTACGGGCGCCTGGCGCAGCGTGTCGCGCGCATCGAGGCACTGCGAACATTCCTGCGTGAGAGCGGTTACGCACTCGCCGAGCGGCAACGCATGCAGGGCGACGCCTCGACCCGCCTCTATGAGCGCATCACCCGCGACGGCAAGCCGGCGATACTGATGAATGCGCCGCGGCGGCCGGATGGTCCTCCGGTGCGCGACGGCAAGCCGTATAGCACGATCGCGCACCTCGCCGAAGACGTGCGTCCGTTCGTCGCCATGGCCGATGGTTTGCGCGCACTCGGCTTTTCTGCGCCGGAGATCTACGCTGCCGATCTGGACCACGGTTTCCTTCTGCTTGAAGATTTCGGCGCCGAACCATTTGTGGCCGGTACGCCGCCGGCTCCGATCGCAGCACGTTATGGCGAAGCAGCCGAACTCCTCGCTGCGCTTCACACACGACAGGTCGAGGCTATCCTCCCGCTTCCCGACGGTACTCGCTACGCGATCCCGAGCTACGACAAGAACGCATTCCTGATCGAAGCGGAGTTGCTGCTCGACTGGTACATTCCGCATCGCGGCCTCGCAGTGGATGACGGCGAGCGCGAAGCATTTCGCCAGTTATGGCTGTCGGCGCTCAAGCCGGCGCTCGACGGGCAACAGACCTGGGTGTTGCGCGACTTCCATTCGCCGAACCTGATCTGGCTGCCGGACCGCGCCGGAATCGGCCGCGTCGGGCTTCTCGATTTTCAGGACGCCGTGATCGGGCCGACCGGTTACGATGTCGCCTCGCTCCTTCAGGACGCACGGGTGGACGTCCCCGAGCAGCTGGAGCGCGAACTGTTCGCACGCTACGTCGCGTCCCGTGGCAGGACCGATGCCAGCTTCGACCCGGACGAATTCGCGGCCATCTATTCGGTCATGGCCGCGCAGCGGGCTACCAAAATTCTCGGGATTTTCGCGCGACTCGATCGGCGGGACGGCAAGCCGCAATATCTCCGTCACATGCCCCGCGTATGGCGCTACCTGCAACGCGCCCTCGCCCACACGGCGCTCGCAGGGCTCTCCGCCTGGTACAAAGACAATGTGCCCGCTTTCAATGGGCTGTGATAGATCAGCCGCCGCCCGCTCTTGGACGGCCACCGCCGCGGTGAGACATTACGGGGCAAGGGGAAATCGATTCGCATGACGCAAAGTGTTCCGCAGACGGCAATGGTGCTTGCGGCCGGATTCGGGGAGCGCATGCGTCCGCTGACCAACACGAGGCCGAAGCCTCTGGTGGAGGTGTCCGGGCGCGCATTGCTGGACCACGTTCTGGACAAGCTGGCGGCGACCGGCGTCGCGACCGCGGTGGTCAACGTGCATTACCTCGCGGATCAGATCGAAAAACATGTCGCCGGCCGCAAGTCGCCGCACATTGTGCTTTCGGACGAGCGCGACAAATTGCTCGACACCGGCGGCGGCGTGGTGCGGGCCTTGCCGCTTCTGGGCAACGAACCCTTCTTCCTGATCAATTCGGACAGCATCTGGCTGGACGGAACGCGGGGCAATCTGCAACGGCTTGCGGCGGAGTTCGATCCCGCACGCATGGACGTGCTGCTGCTGCTCGCGCCGTCAGCGACGAGCATCGGCTATTCCGGGCGCGGCGATTTCGCGATGGCGCCGGACGGGCGTCTGCGGCCGCGCGCGGAACGTGAGGTCGTGCCCTTCGTCTATGCCGGCGCTGCGATTTTCTCGCCGACGCTGTTCGAGGGAGCGCCGGAGGGGCCGTTCTCGCTGAACCGCCTGTTCGTCAAGGCGGCTGAAGCCGAACGCCTCTATGGGCTGCGCCTCGACGGCGTCTGGATGCATGTCGGCACGCCAGACGCGATCGCGCTGGCGGAAAACGCCATCCTGCAAAGCGCGGCATAGCGCCGGGCGGCGCTGGCCACAGGGTGTGTCATGACCGGGCTTGACCCGGCCATCCGTGTCTTTTCACATGCGATCTCCGAGACGTGGATGCCCGGCACAATGCCGGGCATGACGGTCGAAAGACATGCCCACCAGCACGCCCCGCCTGTTCACCATCCCGCCGTCCGTCCCATTCCTGCCTGCGCTGATCGAGGCGCTGCTGGCGGGCCGGCTGGTCGCCGGCTATCCGGCCTCGGGCGACCCGATGGCGCTCGCACAGGCGACGCTCTATTTGCCGACACGCCGCGCCTGCCGGCTGGCACAGGATGTCTTTCTCGACGCGCTCGGCGGTGAGGCGACGCTGCTGCCGCGGCTTGTCCCGATCGGCGATATCGACGAGGACGAGATCGTATTCGCCGAATTTGCCGGCGGCCCGCTGGCCGAGGAACGGATGTCGCTGCCGCGCGCGATGGAGCCGCTGGAGCGCAAGGCGTCGCTCACCCAGTTGATCCTGAAATGGGCGGACCAGCAGAAGCGCAGCGGAGAAACCTCGCTGATCGCGAATTCGCCCGCAGCCGCATTCGCCATGGCCGGCGAACTTGCGCGGCTGCAGGACGACATGATCACTCGCGACGTCGACTGGTCCGCACTCGACACGCTCGTGCCCGAGGACCTGGACCAGCATTTCCGCGCGACGCTCGAATTCCTGAAGATCGTGCGCGACTATTGGCCGGCGATCCTCAACGAGCAAGAGCTGATGGACGTTGCCGCGCGGCGCGATGCGCTGATCGACGCGCAAGCTGCACGGTTGAAGCGCGTCAATACCGGCCCGGTGATTGCCGCAGGTTCGACCGCCTCGATGCCATCCACGGCAGCGCTGCTCGCGGCGATCGCCAACTTGCCGAACGGCGCGGTCGTGCTGCCGGGTCTCGATACCGATCTCGACGAGGAGGCCTGGCAATCGATCGGCGGCGGCAAGGGCATCAACCCCGCCCCCGGTCATCCGCAATTCGCGATGCACGGCTTTTTGCAAAAGCTCGGCGTGACGCGCGATCAGGTGAATATTCTCATGCCGCCTGCCCCACACGGCCGCGAGCGCGTCGCGTCCGAAGCGATGCGTCCCGCGGAAGCGACCGATCGCTGGCGCGACACGCTGAAAGATGCCGCGTTCGAGAAGCAAAAGACCGGAGCGCTCGCCAGTCTCTCTCTCATCGAAGCCGCGACCACCGAGGAAGAAGCCGTCGCCGTCGCACTCGCGCTGCGCGAAGCGGTGACCGACGATCCCGACGGCACGGCGGCGCTGATCACGCCCGATCGTTCGCTCGCACGTCGCGTCGTTGCCGCGCTGGAGCGCTGGACCGTGCCGGTGGACGATTCCGGCGGCGATCCTCTCTCCGATACGGCGGCCGGAATCTTCGCAGGGCTTGCGGCCGACGCCGCGTTGAATGGCTGCGAGCCGGTCACGCTGCTGGCCTTGCTCAAACACCCGCTGTGCCGGATCGGCGGTGATGAACCGAAACATCGGCGGCGCACCGTCGCTCTGCTCGAGCGCGCAATCCTGCGCGGGCCGCGGCCGCGCGCGGGGGCAGACGGTCTCGAACACGCGCTGCAGAGTTTGCGTGTACAACGCGACAAGCTGCATGCACGCGATCCGCGGCGTTGGCTGTCCGATCACGACCTCGATCGCGCGGCGGAGTTGATCGCGAAGCTGAAGCCCGCTTTGCAGCCGCTGTCCGGCACCAGAAAGGCTCCGCTGCGGGACACAGCGCTCCGTCATCATCAGGTCATCGTGGCTCTGTCGCTCGATCAGAATTCCGAGCCGGCGGCATTCGCGGGCCGCGACGGTGCGGCGTTGTCGGAAGCCTTTCAGTCCATCGCCGATAGCGGCCAAGCTGCAGCATTCGCCATCGAGCCGCACGAATACACCGACCTGTTCCACGCCATAGCATCAGAGCGTGTGGTGCGCAGACCTGGATCGCCGGGCGCTCGCGTGCGCATCTATGGTCCGCTCGAAGCACGCCTGCAGCGAGCCGACCGCGTTGTGCTTGCCGGGCTTGTCGAAGGCGTCTGGCCACCGGAGCCGCGCAACGACCCCTGGCTCAATCGGCCGATGCGGCAACAACTTGGCCTCGATCTGCCGGAGCGCCGGATAGGCCTCTCGGCGCATGACTTTGCGCAGGCCTTCGGTGCACCCGAAGTGTTCCTCACCCACGCTGCCAAGCGTGAAGGCTCGCCGACCGTCACCTCACGTTTCCTGCAGCGGCTTGCGGCCGTTGCAGGGACAGAAGCCTGGACGACAGTGAAGGAGCGCGGCACGCGATATCTCGACTGGGCGCGCGCGCTCGACAGACCGGACAAGGTCGAGGCCGCGAAACGTCCCGAACCGAGGCCGCCCGTCGCGGTGCGGCCGAAGCGGCTGCCCGTCACCGACATCGAGCATTGGCTGCGCGACCCTTACACGATCTACGCCAAGCACATCCTGAAACTGCAGGCGCTCGATCCGGTCGACACGCCGCCCGGCGCGCGCGATCGCGGCACCGTCATTCACAAGGCGGTCGGCGACTTCACAGAAAAATTCGCGCAAGGGCTGCCGGCAGACCCGCTTGCAGAACTGATGGCGCTGGGGCGCGAAGCGTTTGCGCCTCTCAACGACTTCCCGGAAGCCCAGGCGTTCTGGTGGCCGCGCTTCGAACGCATCGCACGCTGGTTCATCGAATGGGAAATCGAGCGCCGCAAGAATGTGGCTTCGGTCTACGCCGAGGTGCAGGGCAAGCTGGAAGTGACGCCGGATTTCATGCTCACCGCGCGTGCCGACCGGATCGAGATGCGCAAGGACGGCTCGTTCGCTGTGCTCGATTACAAAACCGGACAGCCACCGACGCAAAGTCAGGTCGAAAGCGGCCTCGCACCGCAATTGACCCTGCAGGCAACCATCCTGCGGCATGGTACGTTTGAAGGCATTCCGGCGGGCGGCTCCGTATCCGAGCTGCTCTATCTGCGCCTCAAAGGGGGCGACCCGAGCGGCGAAAGCATGCCGCGCGAATTCAAGTCCATGAGCATCGACCACGCCGCCGACCGCGCGTTCCAGAGGCTGCGCGAACTGGTGGCGACATTCGCCGTGGAAGAGACGCCCTATCGTTCATTCTGGCGGCCAATGTGGGTTGGTCGCACATACGGCGACTACGATCACCTCGCGCGGGTGCGCGAATGGTCGGCGACCGGCGGCGAAGTCGACCCGGATATCCCGGCATGAGTTCGCGCCCCGCCAACAAACCGAAGCCGCCCGAACACGTCGTCAAACGGCAGTTCGAGGCATCCGATCCCGCGGTGTCGGCCTGGGCGTCGGCCAATGCCGGGTCCGGCAAGACGCACGTACTCACACAGCGCGTGATCAAGCTGCTTCTGCGCGGCGAAGATCCGGCCAAGATCCTTTGCATCACCTTCACCAAGGCTGCGGCGGCCACCATGGCCACGCGCGTGTTCGACACGCTGGCGAAATGGACGGCGCTCGACGATACCGGCCTCGATGATGCGATCCGGGACATCGGATTTGCGCCGGACGCGACGCTTCGCACGCGTGCGCGCCGGCTTTTTGCGCTGGCCCTGGAAACGCCGGGCGGTCTGAAGGTTCAAACGATCCATGCCTTCTGCACCAGCCTGCTGCATCAGTTTCCGTTCGAGGCCGACGCCGGAGCCGGCTTCGAAGTGCTGGACGACGCCACGCAATCGCAGATGCTCGACAAGCTGACGCTCGACGTCATGCTTGAAGGCGCGGCGCAGCCGGACACTCCGATCGGCCGGGCGCTTGCGGATGCGATCAAGGCCGCAGCCGACCAGACTTTCCGCGATCTGATCACCGAGGCCGTAGCCGATCGCGACCGGATCGAGCCGTGGGTGGCGCGGGCCGGATCGGTCGATGCCGCGATTGCGGAATTGTCCACGGCGCTGGGTATCGACGCCAACGAAAGCGCGGATGCAATCGAAGATCGCATCCTTTTGGAGGCCGCATTCGCCATCGGCTCATGGCCCGATCTTGCGGCCGTACTGACTGGAGGCGGCAAAAGCTATGTCGAGCGCGCCGAGAACCTCAAGGCCGCGCTTCGTTCACCCAAGCCTGCGCAACTCGACGCCTATATGCAGATCTTCTGCACCAAGGATCGCGCCGCCCGCAAAAACCTCGTCAGCAAGGCACTTCGCAATCAGAGCCCGGATTATGCCGAGCAGCTCGAACGCGAGCAGCAGCGTATCTGCGCCCTGCTCGACCGGCTGCGCGCCGCGCAATGCCGCGATCGCACACGCGCGCTCGTCACCGTCGCGCATGAGGTGATCGTGCGCTACCGCCGCGAGAAGGCGCGGCGCGGCCTCCTCGATTACGACGACCTGATCGACCGCACGCTCGCCCTGTTCAAACGCACCTCGGCCGCCTGGGTGCTCTACAAGCTCGATCTCGGCATCAATCATCTTCTGCTCGACGAGGCACAGGACACGAGTCCGAAGCAGTGGGAGATCATCCGTACGCTCGTCTCCGAATTCACTGCAGGCGCCGGAGCGCGCAGCGCGAAACGCACGATGTTTGCTGTCGGCGACGACAAGCAGTCGATCTTCTCCTTCCAGGGTGCCGCTCCGGAAAAATTCGGAGAGATGAAGTCCGGCTTCGAGCGCGATTTCAAAGCGGCGGAACTGCAATGGCGCAACGTGAAGCTTCTGACGTCGTTCCGCTCCGGTGAGATCATCCTCGAGGCCGTGGATGCCGTGTTTTCGCGTCCGGCGACCTATGAGGCTCTGTCTGCGGAAAAGGCCAGGACGGTCCATGAGGCCCTGCCCGGCAAGCTGCCCGGCCATGTCGACATCTGGCCGCTGGTACTGCCGGACGACAAGCGCGAGATCGAAGGCTGGGACGCGCCGTTCGATCAGTCCAGCGAATCCAGTCCGCAGGTGCGGCTCGCGCGAAAGATCGCAGCGCATGTCGCGCTCTGGCAGAAGACCGGGACGAAGCCGGGCGACGTGCTGGTCCTCGTGCGCCAGCGCGGCCCGCTGTTCGAGGCGATCATCCGTGCATTGAAGGCTGCAGGCATTCAGGTCGCAGGCGCCGACCGTATGGTGCTGCTCAATCATATCGCGGTGATGGACCTGATCGCGCTCGCCGACGCGCTGCTGCTGCCGGATGACGATCTTTCGCTCGCTGCGGTGCTGAAGAGCCCTCTGTTCGGATTGAGCGAGGATGACCTGTTCACGATCGCGCGTGATCGCGGGCGGAAATCGTTGCGCGTGGCCTTGTCGGACATGGTCGACAGATTTCCGGACGTCGTGAGCCGCCTCGATCAACTCGCGGACGCGGCCCTTCGCGACAGCCCGTTCACGTTCTACGCCCGGCTGCTCGGCGCAGGCGGCGCGCGCAAGCGCATCCTGTCGCGGCTTGGACCCGAGGCGAACGATGCGCTCGACGAGTTCCTCAATCTCGCGCTCGCCTATGAGAAGCGCGAAACTCCTTCGTTACAGGGCTTCGTCTCGTGGCTGCGCGCGGCCAATGCCGAGGTGAAGCGCGACATGGAGATCACGCGGGACGAAGTCCGCGTCATGACCGTGCACGGCGCAAAGGGGCTTGAAGCGCATACCGTCATTCTTGCCGACACCACGACCCAGCCACAGGGCTATCAGCCTCCGAAGCTGCTGGACATCCCGCTCGCAGAGGGCCGCAACGGCATCGCGTGGGCAAAATCGCAGAATACCGATCCGCCGCTTGTCGCAACCGCACGTGAGAAGGAGCGAGAGGCGAGCATCGCGGAATACAAGCGGCTGCTTTACGTCGCGATGACGCGTGCGGAGCAGCGCCTTGTGGTCGCCGGCACAGCCTCGGTCGTAAAGAAGGACGGCACGCCCAGCATTCCCGACCAATGCTGGTACCGGCTGATCGAAGACGCGCTGGTGCAGTCCGACACTGCACTCGCGATCCAAGTGCCGTCCGAAGACGGCGATGGGCAGATGTGGCGGCTGCAAAAGGACGTGCTGGACTTCCCGGCGGCGGCCGAGGAAGCGCGTGTGCGAACCGAAGAGGCCCTGCCTGAGTGGATCGACGAACGCATGTCCGCGGAACCACCGCGTGCGATTGCCATGACGCCATCGGAATCCGACGAACACGAATGGACGAAGGGAAAAAGCGAACTCGAACGTGAGCAGGCGCTTGAGCGCGGCCGCTTGTTGCATCGGCTCATCCAGTCCCTGCCCGACATCCCGCCCGAGAACCGCGCCGCGGCAGCCGACGATTACCTGCTCCGCAATCGCAAGGCGCTGCAGCCCGCCGAATGCGCGAGCCTCACCGCGCAGGCACTGGGCATCCTGGACGACGCACGCTTTGCACCGCTCTTTGCACCTGGAAGCCGCGCGGAAGTCCCTCTGACCGGGCGCCTGCCGCGCAACGGCCTCGCACCCTACTTGGTCACTGGCCAGATCGACCGGCTCGCCGTGACAGACACCGAGGTCCTGATCGCGGACTACAAGACCAACCGGCCTGCGCCCACGTCGCTAGACGGTATTCCGCGTAGCTACCGCCGCCAGCTCGCGCTTTACCGCGCCCTGCTGCAGCGGATTTACCCGGGGCGGACCGTGCGCGCGGCCCTGGTCTGGACCGAGAACGCGACGCTGATGGAGCTGCCGCAAGAGGTCCTGGATGCGGAACTTGCAACCCTCTCGCTGGCCTGAGCTTGGCCAAAATGAGCCTCTGTCAAGGTGGCCACGCGTGATCCGGACGCAAAACCGGGTCCCGTTTTTGCCTGATCACGCACACCTGACGCAGGCTTGACCCCGGCAGGGGCGGTTCTTAGGTTCATTGCCAAGATTAGAGCCATCCTACGATTCGAAAGGTGTGACATGGCCGTTGGAAAGGTATCGGACGCGACGTTCGAGACGGAGGTCTTGAAGGCCAGCGGCCCTGTGGTCGTGGATTTCTGGGCGGAATGGTGCGGCCCGTGTCGGATGATCGCGCCCGCGCTCGACGAAATTCAGAATGCGCTGGGCGAGAAGGTCAAGATCGTGAAGCTCAACGTCGACGAGAATCCGGGCGTCGCGTCGAAGTACGGGATCATGTCGATCCCGACGCTCATGATCTTCAAAAATGGCGAGCTTGCCTCGCGCCAGGTTGGCGCCGCACCGAAGGCCAAGCTCGAACAGTGGATCAACGCGGCGGTCTGAGCTGCAGACTGGTTATGCTACGAACGGCCGGCTGCGACGCCGGCCGTTTTCTTTTGGTCACTCGGGGAACGTTCCGTTCCGCCTGAGCACATCGCCCGCGAGATAAAGCGAGCCGCCGACCAGGATGCGTGGCGTGCCTTCGAGCGAGAGCGCCTTGGCCGCCGCAAGCGCAGCCTCGACATTGCTCGCGCTTTCGGACGGAATGCCGAGCCTGCTGGCAGCCTCCACGATCACGCCAGGTGACAGACTGCGGTCGGCATCGGGGACGGGTATCGCGTAAAGCCGCCTGGCCAGCCCGCTGAAATTGCGCAGATAGCCTTCGAAATCCTTGGTGCCGAGCATGCCGACGATCATGACGAGGGGCTTCGGCGCCCGCTCCTCAAGATCGGCGAGCGCGACGGAAACAGCGCGGCCGCCATCCGGGTTGTGACCGCCATCGAGCCAGATCTCGCTGCCCGCGGGCGCGAGCGCCACGAGATGGCCCTGCGTCAGCCGCTGCATGCGCGCCGGCCAGTCGGCTTTCAGCAATCCGGTCTCGTAGGCATGGTTCGGAATTTTCAGACCGGACGCCCGCAAGGCCGCAACCGCTACACCGGCATTGATGAACTGGTGGCGGCCGATCAGCTTCGGTCCCGGCAAGTCCAGCAATCCCTCGTCGTCCTGATAGACCAGACGGCGATGTTCCTCGCTGGTGTTCCAGTTCTCGCCGGCAATGCTGAGCGGCGCGCGAACACGCTGTGCTGCGCGCTCGATCACCGCCATCGCCTCACGCGTCTGAGGTCCGATGACCGCGCGCACGCCGCGCTTCAGGATTCCGGCTTTCTCGGCGGCGACACTTTCGATGGTGTCGCCGAGATAATCGGCGTGGTCGAGAGAGACCGGCGTGATGACGCTCAGAAGCGGCGCATCAACGACGTTCGTCGCATCGAGCCGGCCGCCGAGGCCGACTTCCAGCAGCAGCACATCGGCCGGATGCCGCGAGAACAGAAGCATGCCCGCCGCAGTTGTGATTTCGAACACCGTAATCGGATCGCCGGCATTGACGCGCTCGCATTCCTCGACGGCGGCGCGCAGTTCATCGTCACCGACCAGCTTGCCGCCACCCTCTGCGGCGAGGCGAAAGCGCTCGTTGAATCGCACGAGGTGCGGCGACGTGTAGACATGTACGTGCTGTCCGGCGCTCTCCAGAATGGCGCGCATGAAGGCGAGCGTCGAACCCTTGCCGTTCGTTCCCGCGACATGGATGACAGGCGGAAGCTTGCGCTCCGGATGGTCGAGGCGCCCCAGCAAGCGCCGCATCCGGTCAAGCGACAGGTCGATCAGCTTCGGATGAAGCGTCAGGAGGCGCGTCAACGTATCGTCGAGTGCGGACATGACGATCTGCATAACACGAGCCAACCATCCCCGCTAAGGCAGAGATCGAATATCAGCGATACGGGAGGCCCCGGACGCAGTGAAGCTCAGGCCGGCGTCGCCGCCTCATTGGTCGCAGGCAGCGTGGCGCGCGCATCGGGCCAGGTCTTCGTCAGCAGCCTGCAGATGCGCGCCAGCGTCGACCGCATTTCGTGCCGGTGCACGACCATGTCGACCATGCCGTGCTCCTTGAGATATTCCGCGCGCTGGAAGCCGGGCGGCAATTTCTCACGAATGGTCTGTTCAATCACGCGCGGGCCGGCGAAGCCGATGAGCGCGCCGGGCTCGGCAATGTGAACGTCGCCGAGCATTGCGTAGGACGCGGTGACGCCGCCCGTCGTCGGGTTGGTCAGCACGACGATGTACGGCTTCTTCGCCTCGCGCAGCATCTCGACCGCAACGGTCGTACGCGGCATCTGCATCAGCGAAAGGATGCCTTCCTGCATCCGCGCGCCGCCTGAAGCCGCGAACAGGATGAATGGCGTGCCGCGCTCGACCGCGGTCTCGAGCCCCTTGATGATCGCTTCACCGGCAGCCATGCCGAGCGAACCGCCCATGAAATCGAAATCCTGAACGCCGATCACCACCGGCGTGCCCTCAAGGCGGCCGAAGCCGAGCTTGATCGCATCGTTCATGCCGGTCTTGGTGCGCGCATCCTTCAGGCGATCCGCATAGCGGCGCTGATCGCGGAACTTCAGCGGATCGGCCGGGACCTCCGGCACGCCCACGTCGAGCCAGGTCTCGCCGTCGAACATCGATTTCAGGCGCGCGGTCGCGCCCATCCGCATGTGATAGTTCGAGCCCGGAATGACGAACTGGTTCGCTTCTACGTCCTTGAAGAACACGAGTTGCCCGGTCTCCGGACACTTGATCCAGAGATTTTCGGGCGTCTCGCGCCTGTTCAGGAACGACCGGATTTTCGGCCGCACAACATTGGAAATCCAGTTCATGTCTCTACGCTATCTATGCTCGATTTAGTGAGTTGGCAGAGCGCTCAATGCGCGCCGCGAGAGAGAGCCAGTCGCCTTGCCGCGAAGCCCGCGGCCGCTCCGCGCCTCAAGGTCCGACGTGTCAGCATGCGGAACTCTTCCCCCGAAATTGCGGCTTTTTTAAACGGCTATTCTGCAGCGACCCGGCGCACCGAACGCACGCCGTCAGCGAGTTCCGACACGAGCGAGGTCACTGCTTTCACGGTGCCGGATGTCGGGCGCCCTTCTGCATCGAGGCTGGCACGCAACTGATCGATCAGCGCAGAACCGACCACGACGGCATCCGCGCCTTGAGCAATCTCGCGTGCGTTCTGCGCGGTCTTCACGCCGAAACCGACCGCGACCGGAAGCGCAGTGTGACGCTTGATGCGCATCACCGCATCCGATACGCGCGTAGCATTCGGCGTCGCGGCGCCTGTAATGCCGGTGATCGATACGTAATAGACGAAACCCGAAGTATTCGCGAGCACGGCCGGCAAACGCTTGTCGTCCGTCGTCGGTGTCGCAAGCCGGATGAAATTCAGGCCGGCCTTCAGCGCAGGAAGGCACAGTTCGGAATCTTCCTCCGGCGGCAGATCGACCACGATCAGCCCATCGACACCCGCGGCGATCGCATCGGCAAGAAATTGATCGACGCCGTAGATATAGATCGGATTGTAATAGCCCATCAGAACGATCGGCGTATCCGCATCGCCTTTACGAAATTCGCGAACGAGTTGCAGCGTCTTCTTGAGCGTTTGCCCCGCCTTGAGCGCACGAAGACCCGCAGCCTGAATCGCGGGCCCGTCCGCCATCGGATCGGTGAACGGCATCCCGATCTCGATCACATCGGCGCCCGCCTTTGGCAGCGCCGCAATGATCGCAAGCGAGGTCTCGTAGTCGGGATCGCCGGCCATCAGGAACGTGACGAGACCGGCGCGGCCTTCACGCTTGAGATCGGCGAAGCGAGTATCGATGCGCGTTGTCATCAGATCGACGTCCCGAGATAGTCGGCGACGCTCGCGAGGTCCTTGTCGCCGCGACCGGAGATGTTGACCACCATCAGGTGATCCTTCGGCTTGTTTGGAGCAAGGTCTTTCACCTTTGCCAGCGCATGCGCGGTCTCAAGCGCGGGGATGATGCCTTCGAGCTTCGAGCACAATTGCAGTGCCTCAACTGCCTCAGCATCGGTCGCCGACAGGAACTTCACGCGGCCCATATCCGCAAGCCATGCATGCTCCGGACCGATGCCGGGATAATCGAGGCCCGCCGAGATCGAATGCGCTTCCTGGATCTGGCCGTCCTCGTCCATCAACAGATAGGTGCGATTGCCATGCAGCACGCCCGGACGTCCGCCGGACACCGATGCCGCGTGCATGCCGGACGGAATGCCATGGCCCGAAGCCTCGACGCCGAAAATCTCGACGTCCTTGTCATCAAGGAAGGGATGAAACAGCCCCATCGCATTCGAGCCGCCGCCGATGCAGGCGAGCAGGGAATCCGGCAACCGGCCTTCCGCCTGCATCATCTGCGTGCGCACCTCGTTGCCGATCACGCACTGGAAATCGCGCACCATCATCGGATAGGGATGCGGCCCCGCGACGGTGCCGATGCAGTAGAAGGTGTCGCTGACATTGGTCACCCAATCGCGCAACGCCTCGTTCATCGCATCCTTGAGCGTCTTCGATCCGGACTGCACAGGCACGACTTCGGCGCCCAGCATCTTCATGCGAAAGACGTTCGGCTTCTGCCGCTCGACATCGACCGCGCCCATATAAACGATACACGGCAGACCGAAGCGCGCGCACAATGTTGCGGTCGCAACACCGTGCATGCCGGCGCCGGTCTCGGCGATCACGCGCGTCTTGCCCATGCGGCGCGCGAGCATGATCTGACCGAGCACGTTGTTCACCTTGTGCGCGCCGGTGTGATTGAGTTCCTCGCGCTTGAAGTAGATCTTCGCGCCGCCAAAATGATCGGTCAGCCGCTCCGCGAAATAGAGAGCGCTCGGCCGCCCGACATAATGCGCGAGGTAGTAATCCATTTCCTTCTGGAAGGCCGGGTCCTTCTTCGCCTCGGCATAGGCCTTCTCGAGTTCGAGGATCAGCGGCATCAGCGTTTCGGCGACGAAACGGCCGCCATAAATCCCGAAATGCCCGGTCTCGTCGGGTCCGGTCCGAAAGGAATTCGGCTGCTGGATTGTCATACGCTGCTCGCAACTTTCATCCGTGCCGCATCCGCCGCGCGCACCGCGCGGATAAAGGCCGCAATCTTCGAAGGATCCTTGATGCCCGGCGCGCTCTCGACCCCGGACGAAACATCGACCGCTGGCGCCCGGGTGACCTCCAGCGCCTGCCCGACATTGCCCGGTTCAAGCCCTCCGGAAAGCATGAAGGGGAGCCCCGGATCAAGGTCTTTCAGCAGGGTCCAGTCGAAGGGCCGCCCGAGGCCGCCGGGGCGGGTCGCATCCTTGGGCGCACGGGCATCGAACAGCACCCAGTCGGCCACGCCGGCATAGGCGGGGATGACCGCCAGGTCCGCCGCCGTCTCGATGGGGAGCGCCTTCATCACGGGCAGGCCGAAACGGGCCTTCAGCGCCGCCACCCGTTCGGGCGTCTCATGGCCATGGAGCTGGAGGATGTCGGGCCTGAGCGCCTCCACGATCGCTGCGTGGGCGGCCTCGTCGGCATCCACGGTGAGCGCCACCTTGCGGGCGCGACCGTCGGTCCGCCGGCCAAGCTCCCCCGCAAGATCCAACGAGACGTTCCGCGGGGATGGCGGGAAGAACACGAAACCCACGAAGTCAGCGCGCCCGTCGAGTGCCGCGTCCAGGGCCTCGACCGTACGCAGGCCACAGATTTTGATCAGCGTTGTCATGTTTGGCCGGTTCTACAGGGCCGGCAGGCCTTTGTCTGCCCTCAGGCCGAAAGCGACTTCCAGACCAGCATCGCGGCCGCAATGTCTTCGATCGCGGTTCCGACCGACTTGAACAGCGTGATCTGGCTCTCCGACGTGCGGCCCTTCACTTTGCCGCGCGCGAGATCGAACAGGTCGCCTTTGATCGCCTTGGCGTCGATGACCTTCTTCTTCAGCGGCACGGCAATATCGCCGGCCTCCTTGGTTGCGCCGGCACGGGTATCGACAAAGATCCGCGAACGCTTGACGGCCTGGTCGTCGGCTTCGCGCATCTTCGGTGTGAACCCGCCAACGAGATCGAGATGCGCACCCTTTTTCAACCAGTCGCCATGGATCAGCGGTTGAGCGGCGAGCGTCGCGCAGGAGACGATGTCGGCCTCGCGCACCGCCTCTTCGATGGTTTCCGCAATATCGACCTCGATCCCGGCAACGGCGATACCAAAGCCAAGCGAGACCGCGCGCGCGCGTGTGCGGTTCCAGAGGGTCACGCGCTTGATCGGACGCACGCTGAGATGCGCGCGGATCAGGTACGGCGCGAGTGCGCCCGCGCCGACCATGACGAGATGCGCCGCATCCTCGCGCGCAAGATAACGCGCCGCGAGCGCCGATGCGCAGGCCGTCCGCCATGCGGTGAGCGCGCGCCCGTCCATCATCGCCAGCGGCTCACCGGTCGCCCCGGACAACAGGAGATATTGGCCATAGACCGACGGCCGCTGCAGCTTCGCATTGTCAGGAAAAACCGTGACGATCTTGCAGCCGATATAGCGCTCGTCCCCTTCATTCCACGCGGGCATCAGCAACAACGTCGCGTCGGTGCCTCCAGTCTCGATCGTATGATGATGCCGAACAGGGACCACGATGTCGGACCGGAAGGCATCGTCGAGCGCGTCGATCAGCGCGCGGTAGGTCAGCGCATTCTGGATGTCATCCGCGGAGACAATGCGCATCGCCCCACCGCTAGCCGTTCGCGGGTCGGCGATAGGCGAGCCGCGCCGTATGGTCCGCGGCCGGCGCGTCGAACTTGTCGCCGAGCTTGCTGTTCAACACTTCGATCTCGCGCCGAAGCGCCATCACATCAGCATCGCGACGGCGCGCGGCGCGGCGATAATCCGACTGCCGCAGCCACGCCGCAACGCCGCCGATGATGACACCGGCGATCACCAGCACGAAGACCAGCACGAAAAGCGGGACGCTGACGGACGCCGCGGGCGCAGTCGGATCGAAAGGATCGAAGGACACGGTCACGAGCTCGCGGTTCGCAACTGCGAACATCAGGATCACGATCGCGAGCGGGACCAGGATCAGCCAGAAAACAAGCTTGCGAAGCATTGGATGTTCCGTAGGCAGTCGGTCTAGGAACCGCCATAGAAATCAGAGGCTCGGAATCGTGAGCCGCCGTTGGAGTTTACGGATTCCGGGCCCGTTCGCCTACCTTGCAGCGCTCCGGGTTAACGAAACGTCAGGCCTCTTCCCGATTGAGACGCTCACGCATCTCCTTGCCCGTCTTGAAGAACGGAACCGACTTCTTCTCGACCGAGACATGCTCGCCGGTGCGCGGATTGCGACCGGTGCGCGCGGGACGATGCTTCACCGAGAAGGCGCCGAAGCCGCGCAACTCGACACGGTCTCCGCGCGCAAGCGCCGCCGTGACTTCGTCCAGGATCGCGTTGACGATGTTCTCAACGTCCCGCTGATAAAGATGCGGATTCTGCCCCGCGATCTTCGTAACCAAATCAGACTTGATCATCCACGCCGCCCGGTATGCGCTTCGGAGTCTGCGGCCACACGCATGCGTGGCCGCGTCCGCTGCTCAATTCACGGCCGAAGGGTGCCAAAGCGCCAGCAGACCGTCAAGATTAAGCCGCTCCGCAGCCGCAAAGGCGCCGGACTGCTCGAGGCTTCGCGCGAAGCCATCCAGCCCCATCGCATTGAGCAATGACACCGCGCTGAGGTGGATGAACGAGAACTCCGAGAAGCGCGGGCGCAAACTGAAATTGCGGACCGGAGTTTTCGGGTCGATGCCCTTCTCCTTGGCGAGCCAGGCGATCGCGGCCTGCTCATCGCCGAGTTCGTCGATCAGCTTCAGCTTGATCGCCTGCCGGCCCGTGAAGACACGGCCGTCGGAAACGGTCGCCAGCGCCTCGCCCTCAAGGCTGCGGCGCTTGCTGACCAGATCCTTGAACCAGTCATAGGAGTCCATGACGATCGAGGCGAGCGCGGCCCGTGCTTCCGGCGACGTCGGCTCGAAGCCGTTCGGCGCAGCCTTCAGCGGAGAGGACTTCACGTCCTCCACCTTGACGCCGACGGTCTTCAGGAGATCGGTGAAGTTCGGGAACTGCACCAGCACGCCGATGGACCCGACCAGCGAGGCGCTCTGCGCGATGATGTGATCGGAGGCGAGTGCGGCAATATAGCCGCCCGATGCGCACAGGCCGTCGACGACAACGACCATCGGCTTCTTGGCCTTCAGGCGTACGAGCGAATCGTAAAGCTGTTCAGAGCCGGCCGTGGTGCCGCCGGGACTATCGATGTGAACGATGACAGCCTTGGCATTCGAGTTGGCCAGCCGCTCGATCGCTTCGACCCGCGCCTGATTGCCGCGGATCAGCCCCGAGATCGTGACGCGGGCGATGGCGCCCGAGGTTCCGCTGAACGCGTTTTGTCGCGACATCGCGGCGACGGCGCCCAAGGCGGCAACGACGACGAGAAGCGTCAGAACCCGCCAGAACGTCAGTTTCCGCCGCAGCCGGCGGCGATCCACGATCTGGTCCGCATCCAGCGGCCGAGAATCGAGCGACATGGTTTCGCTCCCATTTGATTCGGATGAGCCCGGACCTTAGCGCCGGGAGGCGCATTTGACCTGACAATCCTTTGCGATTGGCAAAGCAGAGGTAATCACGGGCTTGGGCGAAAAGGAGGCTCGGTCGAAGCCGCCTCGCCAAAAAATAAACCCCCGGCGCGGGCGCCGGGGGTTCTGTCAGATCGCCAGGGCGAACTTTACTCCGCCTTTTCCTTGTCGCCAGCGCGCTTGAGCGCGGTGCCAAGGATGTCGCCGAGCGTCGCGCCGGAATCGGACGAGCCGTATTGAGCGATGGCTTCCTTCTCTTCCTGCACTTCGAGCGCCTTGATCGACACCTGGACCTTGCGGGCCTTGCGGTCGAACTGGGTGACGCGCGCATCGACCTTCTGGCCGGCCTGGAACCGCTCCGAGCGCTGATCGGCACGGTCGCGGGCAAGATCGGCACGGCGGATGAAGGTCTCGAGGTCGGTACCGACGATCTTCACGTCGATGCCGCCTTCCTTCACGTCGATGACTTCGCAGGTCACGACGTCGCCCTTCTTCAGTTCGCCGGCGGTGCCCTCTTCCATCGGGTCGTTGGCGAGCTGCTTCACGCCAAGGGAGATGCGCTCCTTCTCGACATCGACGTCGAGAACGGTCGCCTTCACCATGTCGCCCTTCTTGTATTCTTCGATCACCTGCTCGCCCGGACGCTTCCAGTCGAGGTCGGAGAGGTGGACCATGCCGTCGACGTCGCCGTCGAGGCCCAGGAACAGGCCGAACTCGGTCTTGTTCTTGACCTCGCCTTCCACGATCGATCCGGGCGGGTACTTCTCCACGAAGACCTCCCACGGATTGCGCATGGTCTGCTTGAGACCGAGCGAGATGCGGCGCTTGACCGGATCGACTTCGAGGATCTGCACTTCGACTTCCTGCGAGGTCGAGACGATCTTGCCCGGATGGACGTTCTTCTTCGTCCAGGACATTTCCGAAACGTGGATCAGGCCTTCGATGCCCGGCTCCAGCTCAACGAACGCACCATAGTCGGTGATGTTCGTGACACGTCCGCTGAAGCGGCCGTTGATCGGATACTTGGCCTCGATGCCCTGCCACGGATCGTCGAGCAGCTGCTTCATGCCAAGCGAGATGCGGTGGGTGTCGTGATTGATCTTGATGATCTTCACCTTCACCGACTGACCGATATTGAGCACTTCGGTCGGATGATTGACACGACGCCACGCAATGTCGGTGACGTGCAGCAGGCCGTCGATGCCGCCGAGATCAACGAACGCACCGTAATCGGTGATGTTCTTGACCACGCCGTCGATGACCTGACCTTCTTCGAGGTTCTGCACCAATTCCTGACGCTGCTCGGCGCGGGTCTCTTCGAGAACCGTGCGGCGAGACACGACGATGTTGCCGCGGCGACGATCCATCTTGAGGATGACGAACTGCTGCGGGTTGTTCATCAGCGGGGTCACGTCGCGGATCGGACGGATATCGACCTGCGAACGCGGCAGGAAGGCCACGGCGCCGTCGAGATCGACAGTGAAGCCACCCTTGACCTGATTGAAGATGACGCCCTGAACCTTTTCCTGGTTCTTGAACGCGCCTTCGAGCTTGCCCCAGCTCTCTTCACGGCGCGCCTTGTCGCGCGAGAGGACCGCCTCACCGAGCGCGTTCTCAACGCGCTCCAGGTAAACCTCGACCTCATCGCCGATCTTGATCTCGTTGCCGCGGCCGGGTCCGGTGAACTCACGCAGTTGGACACGCCCTTCGGTCTTCAGTCCGACGTCGATGATCGCGACGTCCTTTTCGATGCCGACGACTTTTCCCTTGATCACCGAGCCTTCATGCAGGTTTCCCTGGGTAAAGGACTCTTCAAGCATCGCGGCGAAATCTTCACGCGACGGTGCACTGGCTGCCTGGGCCATGAACTCTCCTGTTTGCGGGCGCCTGTTCGATAAACGTTGTCCCGATCGCACGGGCCAAAGACCCGCAAGACCTTTGGCACCACCGCAAAGCGGCGGGTCGGCGCGATATGCCGTTCGACCGGAACGATGATGGTTTTGTCCTGGCCTCCGGAAGAGGCGGTGGAGCGGGCTGTTCCTCCGACGACGAAGGGCGGTTAAGCCGGCCTTCGGCCCGCCCGGACGGCCTCGACAATGTCGATGGCGGCCTGGACCGCCGGGGATATAGCCAAATGCGTCGTATCCAGCAAGACCGCATCGTCGGCCTGCCTGAGCGGCGCCACCGGGCGGTTCATGTCGCGCTCGTCGCGCGCCTTGATGTCGGCGAGGACAGCCGCATCGTCCACGGTCTCCCCCCGCCCACGCAGTTCCAGAATGCGGCGTCGTGCGCGCTCCTCGGCCGTCGCAGTGACGAAAATTTTGACCTCGGCATGGGGCGCGATCACGGTCCCGATATCGCGTCCGTCGATCACGGCGCCCGGCTTCGAGCGCGCGAAATCGTGCTGCAGCGCGATAAGGGCCTCGCGCACCGCCGGGATGGCCGCGACGATCGAGGCCGCCTTTGCCACGTCATCCGACTTCAGATCGTCCTCGGGGTAGCGCGCGGGATCGTAGCTGCGCGCGGCCGCAATGGCCGCCGCCGGGTCATCCAGCTTGCCGGTCTGGAGAACAGCAAGACCAACCCCGCGGTACAGCAAGCCGCTGTCGAGATGCCGGAAACCGTAGTGAGCGGCGAGGCGCTTGGCGATGGTGCCCTTGCCGGATGCCGCCGGCCCGTCGATCGCGATGATCACGACAAGTCGGCTCCAAGACCGCGCATCAGTTCGACGAAACCGGGGAAGCTCGTTGCGATGAAAGCCGCATCATCGACGCCGACCGGCTTCTCGCTCGCTAGCCCCATCACAAGGGCGGACATCGCAAGCCGGTGGTCCATATGCGTCGCGACCACGCCGCCCCCCGGTGCGCGGTCCTTGCCGTGCACGATCAAGTCGTCGCCGTCGATCTCGACGCCGACCCCGTTGACGCGCAGCATATCGGCGGTCGCGGCGAGCCGGTCGGACTCCTTGACGCGCAGTTCACTCAGGCCCCGCATGCGCGTCGTCCCTTCCGCAAACGAGGCCAGTACGGCGAGGATGGGATATTCGTCGATCATCGATGGCGCGCGCTCCGCAGGCACATCGACGCCGCGCAATGACGATGTCCTGACGCGCAGATCCGCAACCTCCTCGCCGCCATCGTTCTTGGTCGACAGCGTTTCGATATCGGCGCCCATCTCGCGGAGCGTCAGGAACAGGCCGGTCCGCAGCGGATTCATCATCACGCCGTCCAGCACCACCTCGGATCTAGGCACGATCAGCGCCGCGGCAAGCGGAAAGGCCGCGGACGACGGATCGGCCGGCACCTGCAACGGCGCCGGTGACAGCTCCGGGCGCCCGGTCAGCGTAATCTTCCGGCCATGCTCGCCCAGAGGTTCGACGAGAACCGTCGCGCCGAAATGGGTCAGCATCTTTTCGGTGTGATCGCGGGTGGCTTCTTTCTCGATCACGATCGTCTGGCCTGGCGCGGCCAGGCCGGCGAGCAGCACGGCAGACTTCAATTGGGCGGATGCGACCGGTGGGGTGTATTCGATCGGAAGCGGATCGCGAGCACCCTGCAAGGTCAGCGGCAAGCGACCGCCCTCGGCAGCGTCGAGCGCACGAGCGCCGATCCTGGTTAACGGATCGAGTACGCGTTTCATCGGACGTTTGCGGAGCGAAGCGTCACCGTCGAATGTCGCAGTAACCGGGCATCCGGCCACGGCACCCATCACCAGCCGGCAGCCCGTTCCCGAATTGCCGAAATCGAGTGCCGCTTGCGGCTGCGCAAACCCGCCGACGCCAACGCCGCGGACGGACCAGGCGCCCTCACCTTTGCGCTCGACCGCTGCGCCCAGCGCACGCATCACCTTCGCGGTGTTGATCACGTCCTCGCCTTCGAGAAGGCCTTCAATGCGGGTTTCGCCCACCGTCATCGCCGACAGGATCAGCGAGCGATGCGAAATTGACTTGTCACCGGGAACGCGGACGCGGCCCTTGAGGCCTTGCGAACGGCGCGCGGTGAGCGGCATGGCAGGTAGCGAATGGCTCAAGATGGCTGATCCGGCGGAAAAGTGGCGCCGTCCTAGCATGCGGGCGTTTCCCGCGTCATCCGGCGCAGGATCAAAAGCCTCAAAAACGGCTATTGACACGGCTCGCCCAAGCCGCCAATTCAGCCGCTCATTCGAAAAGCTCTCCAGGGAACCTCCGACCGTGGCAAAGCCAGAGCTCGGTACCAAGCGCATCTGTCCGGTGACAGGTCGCAAGTTCTACGACCTGAACAAAAATCCGGTGATCTCGCCGTATACCGGCGAGGTGGTGCCGATTGCCCCCATTGCCGCGCGCGGCCGTCCGGACGCCAAGTCCCAGGCCGACGAGCAGGAGGTCGAGGCCGTGGAGGTCGTGGGCGCCGAGTTCGTTTCGCTCGAGGACGCCGACGCCGAGGCACAGGGCAAGAAGGCCGATCTGCCGGATGCGGTTGACGACGATATCGAAGTCGAGGACGACGTTGCCGACGACGATTCGACCTTCATCGAAGAAGATGAAGAAGGCGACGATGACGTAACCGATATCATCGGCGACGGCATCGAGAAGGACGAGGAGACTTGATCCCTCGCCCGAGGTAAGCTATCCGCCCGCAACCCGCTGCGGGCGGGACACTGTTACGGGGCCATAGCTCAGCTGGGAGAGCGCTTGCATGGCATGCAAGAGGTCGGCGGTTCGATCCCGCCTGGCTCCACCAAGCTTCTAAGTATCTTAATTAATCCTTCTAAAACAGTTACTTAACTCATCTCGCCGCGTCGCTGCGTACCCCAATGCGTACCCCCGACCGCGAGCATGAGCAAAGGGCGTCTTGTCCTTCTCACGGACAGTACGGCTTCCGGCACTCGGCATCACTTCGCAAACCAAAGCGCCACGCCGGGGAAGACGTTGTAGGCCCACGTCAGCCCGCCAAGAATTGCCGCGGCACTCAAGGCTGACAACAGAGAGGGCCAGACCTTCGAGAAGAACCCACGGGTCAATGCCGGGTCCAAGTAAACACGGGTCGACGTAAGGCCGTGATGAACTCGCATAATCAGCATCGCGAGGCCCACGAGCCCAACCAAAATCACAAACCGCGCGAGCAGGTGGGTCTCAGGCAGGAATGCCAGCGCGAATAGGACCAGAAGAGGGTTGGCGTTTGTCCCGTGCTTCTGAAAAAGCGACCCCAATGGAGTTGAGTATCTCCTAAACAGCGCTTCAAGCTCGCTGTAGCTTCCACTCACCCAAAGCGCGTTTTCTGACTGAACGAAGAAGGTGCTCTCCAGCTCGCTCAAGTTGATGACGAGCACGCTCATGAACGGCTGTCGACCGTCGTTAATGCTGAGATTAATCGCCGTCACGTACTGCGGGAGATCGGCCGAAACAAAGAAATCCCGTGCGAAGCGCTTGATCTGGCGTCCGTCAATGGTGGCAGCAACAACCACATCGTTTGGACCGCCGACTAGATCGCGCATCTTTGCCACTATCGTCTCAAGCTCTGAGCGAAAGATGCGAAGGCTAGGCAGCTTTCCCTCGCGGGCCACTATCTCGATGGGCTTGGAACCGTTCGCGGCC
>NZ_DATMRV010000166.1:0-17923 GCF_035565795.1 Pseudorhodoplanes sp. | reverse complement strand
GAGAACTACACCCCGCGTATCCGCCGCATGCTCGGGGACCGCGATTTCCATGTCGACTGGGTGTCGATCTATCGCTTCAACTGCCGACGCATCGACCGCTTCGTGCATGGACGCGTGGTCTTCGCGGGCGACTCGGCGCATCAGGTCTCGCCGTTCGGCGCGCGTGGCGCCAATTCCGGCGTCGAGGATGCCGAGAACCTCGCCTGGAAACTCGTCGCTGTCTTGCGGGGCGAGGCCAATGAGCGGCTGATCGCAAGCTATGACCTCGAGCGCATCCAGGCGGCCGACGAGAATATCGGTCATTCGACCCGCTCGACCGACTTCATCGCGCCGCGGTCGCCGGCCGAGCGCATGCTGCGGAATGCTGTCTTGTCGCTCGCGCCGCATGCGGAATTTGCCCGGCGCATGGTCAATTCCGGACGGCTGTCGGTCGCGAGCATCTACGAGTCCCCGCTGTCGACGCCGGACGAGGACAGCTTCGGAGGTTCCGCGCAGCTCGGCGGCCCGGCCATCGATTCAGTGATGACCGCGGCGGATGGTTCGGCTTGCCATCTCGTCGAGAAGCTCTCCGATGGGTTCGAACTGCTCTATGTCGAGAACGGAGCGGTGCCGACGGTGCCGGATAACGTCAAGCTGACGGTGATCGGGCGCGATCTGATCGACACAAATGGCGACTTTGCCAGGCGCTTCGATGCTTGTCCGGGGACCGGTTATCTGCTGCGTCCGGATCAGCACATCTGTGCACGCTGGCGAAAGCCGACACCGGAGAAAATCGTGTCGGCGCGCCATCGCGCGCTTGCGCACTAGGACGCGCGCACGTGAAAGCGCCCGACTTCGGACGCTGCCTTGTCGGGCTTGTTCCCGGTAGCTATGCGGGCATCCGCATGGATGACAGCATCTCGGTGCAGGCGTCCACGCAATGCTGACATACGTTGGCGCAGACCTCGCAATGCTTGTGCATGTCCGCATGCCGCTGACATTCGGCGCCACAGGCACGGGCGAAGGCGATGCACGTCGTGAGTTGCGCTTCGAGAAGTTGCCGGTGGCCGACCTTGTTGGCGCGCGACATGATACTGCCGGTGGCGGCGCAGACCGCGGCGCAATCATGATTGAGCCGGATACAGGCGATCAGCCGATCGACGTGCTTTTCGGCGAGGCATGCATCGGCGCAGGCGGTACAGGTTTCGACGCAGGCAAAACAGGCATCGATGCAGCGGCTGATCGCATCGGCGTGACTGGGCTGTTCCGGATGCGAGCGGAACATGGAGCGGACGGCGACGGCGGACATGATTGTTTTCCTTCTGGACGCGCGTGCCCAATAACTTTCACCGCCGCGCTATGTTCCGGTGAAATAGAAGTTCCCGACTACCTCAAATTGCATAAAAGTTCCTCTGGCGTAGCCTTTTGACGGAGCCCCGCACGATGCCCCTGACCACTGCCTCGCGCTTCAAGGATCCTGATCAGGCCTTCGTCATGCTGGTCGAAGCCCGGCGAGGCTTGTCCGAACGCGAAGCATCGGACCTCGACGCGAAGCTTGTGCTGATCCTCGCCAACCACATCGGCGATATGGACGTATTGCGCGAAGCGATTGCGCTGGCAAAGCAGACGGCGGCCGCAGCCTGAGGGCAGTCAGTCCTTCGGCTTGTCCTTGATGTTGTCCAGGACGGCGCTGACCCGCGTGACCGGATCTACGGCATCGAGATCGAGGATCTGGCGGACTTTCTTTGCGAGCGCTTCCGAGGTGAAGGGCTTTGTCAAAAGGTCGACATCGGCATCGAGCCGGCCGTGATGGATGATCGCGTTGCGCGTATAGCCGGTGGTGAACAGCACTCTCAGGTTCGGTCTTCTGCGCTGCGCTTCCTCGGCAAGCTGCCGGCCATTCATCCCGCCGGGCAGCACCACGTCGGTGAAGAGCATGCGTATATCGGGATTGGCATCGAGCAGACGCAACCCGCTTGCGGCTTCATGGGTCGAGATCACCTCGTAACCTTCGTCGCGCAGCACTTCCGTCGAAAAGCGGTTCACCTCTTCGTCATCCTCGACCAGCAGGATCTTCTCCGGCCGTTGGACAGACGGCTCCGCGTTGCGTGCGGGTTCGGTCGGCACCCAGGGCTCGACGGAGGTTTCATCCGTCAGCCGCGGCAGATAGATCTTGATCGACGTGCCTTCGCCTGGCTCGCTGTAAATCTTGATGTGTCCGCGCGATTGCTTCACGAAGCCATAGACCATGCTCAGCCCGAGCCCTGTGCCGGCGCCGGTGGGCTTGGTCGTGAAGAACGGCTCGAACGCGCGCTCGAGCACATCCCGACTCATGCCGCCACCAGTGTCGCTGACCGCGACCAGCACATACTGACCGTGCGAAACGTCGGTCGCATTGGCTGAGACGTAGGCCTCGTCGAGATAGGTATTGGCGGTTTCAATGGTGAGCCGGCCACCGTCCGGCATGGCGTCGCGCGCGTTGACCGCGAGGTTGAGCAACGCGTTTTCGAGCTGGTTCGGGTCAACCGCGGTCTTCCACAGGCCCCCGGCCAGCACGGTCTCCACCGTGATGGTTTCGCCGATGGTTCGCCGCAGCAATTCCGACATGCCCTGAACGAGGCGATTGATGTCCACCGCCTTTTCTTCCAGCGGGTGCTGGCGCGAGAAGGCGAGCAGGCGCTGCACAAGGCTTGCCGCGCGTTCGGACGCCTGACGTGCGGAGTTGAGCGAGCGGCGTAGCCGATCATCGCCTTCGGGCACGCGCCGGAGCGCCAGATCGACATTGCCGAGAATGGCGGTCAGGAGATTGTTGAAGTCATGGGCGACACCGCCGGTGAGGCGCCCGACTGCTTCCATCTTCAGGGCCTGTTGCAAGGCGAGTTCGGTGCGTTCCCGGCGCGAAACCTCCCGCTGCAACCGCGCATGCGCGATCGCTTCGCGGCGCGTACGGCGCAGGGCAACAAATCCGAGGCCGATCATTGCTATCGTGGCCGGCAGTCCGAAGATCAGATGGCTGCCCATATTTCTCAGCCACTCGCGGACGACCACGTCGCTTTCGATGCCTGAAACCACGTAGATGTTGTAGTGGGGCATCTTGCGATAGGCGAACAGCCGGCTGTGCCCGTCAAAGCTTGATGAGCCTGTGACAAAGCCGGCATCGGGATGCTCCTTGATGCTCCGCATCACAGTCGAATCCGGAGAGAGCCGGTCCAGCCGCTGCGACAGATCCGGGTAACGGGCGAGGATCGCACCGTCGTCACGGATCAGTGCGAACACACCGGGCGGAGGAAGCTTCTCGTAGAACCGGATGAAATATTCGGGCGCGATCGACACCGTCGTTACGCCGCCAAAACTGTTGTTCGGACCGCGGATGCGGCGGCTGAGCGTGAAAAAGGTCGTATCCGCCGCGCGCGCCTTCAGGACTTCGCTGACATAGGTGCCGGCATTCGCGTTGGTCTTGTGTGCGCGAAAATAGTCCCGGTCCGAGAGATCGATTTTCGGCATCGGATAGACGGTGCCTGAGACCAGAGGCGCGCCGGAGGAGGCGATCACCCACAGGTCGCGCAATTGGGGCAGGGTATCCGTGATGGACTTCAGGCGCGCGTTGAAATCAGCCTCGCGCTTTCGGATTTCGGCTTCCGTTGCGCCGGCGATCAATTCGTCAAGATAGCGCGCACTGAGTTCAAAGGTCTCGAAGACCTTCAACGCATGCTCGTAGATCGTGTTGAGGTTTCGCTGAACGCGGTCGCGCGCTTCGAGCAGATGCTGCTGATACGAGATCCACGACGCGAACAGGAAAATCGCGATCGGCAGGATGATCGATGCTGCAACGAGGATCCGTAACGGCCGGAGCGCCGATGCCAGCTCCTTCTTTGCCGTTTGCTCGTCCCGCGCGGCGCTGGTCTTTGTCTGAGGGACTTCGATCATGGAACCGGGAAGGGCGCGGGAGGGACCAAACAATCCTACCGGCCGTATCCAGGCTTTCCAAGCGCGGCAACGCCACGCAAGGTTTCAGCTATGCAGCGGGAACTTTAAAGCGCGTGCTTTAGCGCCGGCATTCGATCGCGACGAACTCGTCGCAGCCATTGCGTCCGCAGGATGCGCTTGCCGGGACGGCGCCCGTGATCTCGTCGCGCTCGACCTTGCGGTACGACGCGGCAGTCGAGAAATCTTTCGACTGGCAATAGGCGGACGCGGCGGCCGCCCCGCAGGCAGCCCCGTTCGCGAGGCAGCGATCGACACCGTAAGCGTCCGGGCTGTTGGCGATGATGAAGGTCCGCTTCTCGGCGGAGGCCACCGAGATGAATGCCGGCAGGGTGATGGCGGCCAGGGAAAATGCCAGCAGGAATCGCATCGACATGCTCGTAGCACTGGGGAATGGCCGGTTCAATTTGCGCCCAAATCACTAAGGCACTGTTAACTGAAATTTGTTTGGCGCTATCCTCTTGACGGGACGTCGGTTTTCCCACATTTTCCCGCCAATGACCGCCCACAACGCAATTTTCGGCATTTGCCGGGAGATTATTAGCTAGCGCTCGAACGCTGGCTGCGGCTGTCTTTTGTCCATCGCGATAAACAGAACGCCCGGGCCAGCAGCGGCCTGAGGACTTATTGACGATGGAGTTCAAGCTCTACGATACTCTCTCGCGCGAGAAGCGGGTGTTCCAGCCGCTCGATCCGGCCAACGTGCGCATGTATGTGTGCGGGCCGACGGTCTATGACTTTGCGCACATCGGCAATGCGCGCCCGGTCATCGTCTTCGATGTGCTGTACCGGCTGCTGCGCCATATCTACGGTGCGGACCACGTCAAATATGTCCGCAACATCACGGACGTCGACGACAAGATCAATGCCCGCGCCGCGGAGCGCGGCATTTCGATCCGCGAACTGACCGAAAGCACCTACGCGAACTTCAAGGCCGATGTCGACGCACTCGGCTGCCTGCCGCCAACTGTCGAGCCGCGGGCCACCGACCATATTGCCGAGATGAAGACGCTGATCGAGCGGCTCATCGCCTCTGGGCACGCCTATGTCGCCGAGGATCACGTGCTGTTCTCGGTGCCGTCGATGCCGGATTACGGTAAGCTCTCGAAGCGGCCGCTCGACGAGATGATTGCGGGCGCGAGAGTCGATGTCGCCCCCTACAAGCGGCACGATCAGGACTTCGTGCTGTGGAAGCCCTCGAAGGAGGGGGAACCCGGCTGGCCGTCTCCCGGCGGCATCTCGGTGCCCGGAAGGCCCGGCTGGCATATCGAATGCTCCGCGATGTCATGGAAGCATCTCGGCGAAACCTTCGACATTCATGGTGGCGGGATCGACCTTGTCTTTCCGCACCATGAGAACGAGATCGCGCAATCGCGTTGCGCCTTCCACACCGGCGTCATGGCGAATGTCTGGATGCATAACGGCTTCCTGCAGGTCGAAGGCGAGAAGATGTCGAAGAGTCTCGGCAACTTCGTCACGATCAGGGAAGTGCTGAATGACTGGCCGGGCGACGTGGTGCGGCTTGCGATGCTGGCGACGCAATATCGCCAGCCGATCAACTGGACCCTGAAGGGATTGCAGGAGGCGGAGAAAGCATTGTCGGGCTTCTTCGATGCCGCTGCGAGCGAGGCCGAGGCGCGGCCTGCGCCCGCCGTGCTGGACGCGCTGCTTGACGATCTGAACACGCCGAAGGCGGTCGCCGAAATGCATGCATTGAAGAGCGTCGCAGGTCGCAAGGCGCTGGCCGGAACCCTCGCGTTCTTCGGCTTCCGCGAGGGCGAGTTGAAGGCGTGGCGTCAATCGCAGGCGCCGGAGATCGCGATTGCGCCTGCGGAGGTTGAGAGCCTGATCTCAGCGCGCAATGCTGCCCGCAAGGCAAAGAACTGGGCCGAGTCCGATCGCATCCGCGACGAACTCGCTGCGATGGGCATCAAGCTGACGGACTCCAAGGACGGCACCACCTGGGAGGTCGCGCGCTGATGGCACCGGCCAACCAGAACTTCGCCCTGCGTCCCATGCTGCCCGCGGATATCCCGCTGCTCGCCGAGATCTTTCGGGCGAGCGTGGAGGAGCTTGCGGTAGAGGATTATTCGGACGCACAGATCGAAGCCTGGGTCGAGGCGGCTGATGACGAGGAAGCGTTCGGCAAGCGCCTGTCGGATCAGCTCACGCTGCTGGCGACGATGGACGGTGCGCCGGTCGGCTTTGCCTCGCTGAAGGGCTCAGACGTCATCGACATGCTGTACGTGCATCCGGCAGCCGCCGGGCAGGGCGCGGCAAAGTTGCTGGTCGATGCGCTTGAGAAACTTGCCGGCGCGCGCGGCGCCAAGAAGCTGACCGTCGAGGCCAGCGACACCGCGCACGATTTCTTCAGGCGGCGAGGTTACACGGCCAAGAGCCGCAATACCGTTCTGCGCGGCGACGAATGGCTCGCCAACACCACCATGGAAAAATCGTTCGGCGACGAAACGGCCGAACCGGGGGCGACACTGCAATGAATCTTCAGAAGCATCATATCATCGTTGGTCTGGTCGCCATCCTTGTCGCATTCGCGCTGGCAGCGAATTATTACCTCTGGTGAGTTATGGCGCGAGAACGGCTCTATCTCTTCGACACCACGCTCCGTGACGGCGCGCAAACGAACGGCGTCGACTTCACGCTCGACGACAAGGTCGTGATTGCGCGTATGCTGGACGGGCTCGGTATCGACTATGTCGAAGGTGGCTATCCCGGCGCCAATCCGACCGACACTGATCTGTTCTCCAAAGACCGCGGACTCGAGACCACTTTCACCGCGTTCGGCATGACGCGCCGGCCGGGACGCTCGGCGTCCAACGATCCAGGGCTTGCCGCGCTGCTGGATGCGAAAGCCGATGCGATCTGTTTCGTCGCCAAGACCTGGGACTATCACGTCAAGGTCGCGCTCGAGACCACGAACGAAGAGAATCTCGCTTCGATCCGCGACAGCGTGACCGCCGCGAAGGCGAAGGGCCGTGAAGTTCTGGTCGATTGCGAGCATTTCTTCGACGGCTACAAGGCCAATCCGCAATATGCGCTCGCCTGCGCGAAGACGGCCTATGACGCCGGTGCGCGCTGGGTCGTGCTCTGCGACACCAATGGCGGCACGCTGCCGCACGAGATCGAGCAGATCGTCGGCGAGGTGGTGAAGGTCATCCCGGGCGATCATGTCGGCATTCACGCGCATAACGACACCGAGCAGGCGGTCGCGAATTCGCTCGCCGCGGTGCGCGCCGGCGCCCGGCAAATCCAGGGCACCCTGAACGGAATCGGCGAGCGTTGCGGCAACGCGAACCTCGTGTCGATCATTCCGACGCTGAAGCTCAAGAAGGAATTCGCCGACAAGTTCGACATCAACGTCTCGGATGCCCAGCTCAAGGCGCTTGCCGGCGCCTCGCGCAAGCTCGACGACATGCTGAACCGCACACCGAACCGGCATGCGCCCTATGTCGGCGACAGCGCGTTTGCCACCAAGGCGGGGATCCATGCCTCGGCGCTCTTGAAGGAGCCGAAAACCTACGAGCACGTTCCGCCGGAATCCGTCGGCAATCGCCGCCGTGTGCTGGTATCCGATCAGGGCGGCCGCTCGAACCTCCTGGCGGAGCTGGAGCGCATCGGTCTCTCGGTCGACAAGAACGATCCGCGCATCGCGCGGCTGCTGGAAGAGGTGAAGGAGCGCGAGGCGCTCGGCTACGCGTATGAAGGTGCAGACGCATCGTTCGAATTACTCGCGCGCCGCATCCTCGGGACTGTGCCGGATTATTTCGATGTCGAGCAGTTCGATGTGAATGTCGAGCAACGCTACAACGCGATCGGAAAGCGCGTCACCGTCGCGATGGCGGTTGTGAAGGTAAAAGTCGACGGCCAGACACTGATCTCTGCCGGCGAGGGCAACGGTCCCGTCAACGCGCTCGACGTCGCGTTGCGCAAGGATCTCGGCAAGTATCAGAAGCTCATCGAAGGGCTGAAGCTCACCGACTATCGCGTGCGTATCCTCAACGCCGGCACTGAAGCCGTGACGCGTGTGTTGATCGAGAGCGAGGATGAGGACGGCGAGAGCTGGACCACGGTCGGCGTGTCGTCGAACATCATCGATGCGTCGTTTCAGGCGCTGATGGACTCGATCGTCTACAAGCTCGTCAAGTCGGGCGCGAAGGCGTGATCGATCACGTCTCCATTCCGGTGCGCGATCTTGCAGGCGCGGCGGAATTCTACGAGGCGGTGCTTGCGACACTCGGCTATGCGAAACTGGAGACGCGGCCTGCAACGGTCGCGTTCGGTAAGCGCTATTCCGAATTCTGGCTCAATCACCGGCCGGATCTCATGCCCCCGCCGGGGGGCAACGGCGCCCATATCGCGCTGCGCGCGTCCAGCCGGGACATGGTGGACTCGTTCCATGCCACGGCGCTCGCCCGCGGCGGTATCTCCGATGGCGCGCCGGGCCTGCGCCCGCAGCACGGGGAGAGCTATTACGCGGCCTATTTCAGCGATCCGGACGGCAATCGCATCGAGGCGGTGACGTTTCTCGCCTAGTTCGGGGCCGCTCCGGAACGGTGGTTCCGGCCCGGAATATCCACTTGCGCCGGGTCGAACGGAGCGGATAGCTACGCCGGCCGCGCGGCACTGTCCGGGCGCGTGGCTCTACCGCGGGTCCGATGCTTTTTCAGTCTCAGATTTTCATCCTGATCTTCCTGCCGGCGGCGCTCTCGCTCTATTACGCGGTCGCAGGGTCTGCGGCCGCCCGGCAATGGGTGCTGATCGGCGCGTCGCTGTTCTTTTACGGCTGGTGGGACGCGCGCTTCCTGCCGCTGCTTGTCGGCCAGGTCACGATCACATGGCTGCTGGCTCTCCTGCACGAGCGGATCGGAGCGCGCTGGCCGCTGATGCTTGGCGTCGTCCTGAACCTCGCGTCGCTCGGCACGTTCAAATATGCCGAGTTCCTGATCCTGAATGTCGAGGCCGTGACCGGGCTGACATTGCCGCGTACCGAAATCGTGCTGCCGATCGGGATCAGCTTTTTCTCCTTCCAGTTGATCTCCTATCTCGTGGACCGCATGCGCGGTGATGCGCCGATCTATCCGTACCGGCCGTTCGCGCTGTTCGTCACGGTGTTCCCGCATCTGATCGCGGGGCCGATCGTGCGGCACAACGAACTGATCCCTCAGTTTGCGCTCGACCCGCGCCGCGACGGTCTCGCCCAACGGTTCGGGATCGGTTTTGTCATTTTCACGGTCGGCTTTGCCAAGAAGGTGCTGCTCGCGGACAAGCTCGCGCCGATCGCTGACGGGCTGTTCCAGCGCGCGGGACAGGCGACGCTGACCTTCGCAGAGAGCTGGAACGCCGCGCTCGCCTTCACCTTCCAGCTTTTTCTCGACTTCTCGGCCTACACCGAAATGGCGATCGGCATCGCGCTGATGTTCGGGCTCATTCTGCCGGAGAATTTCCGTCGTCCTTATCTCGCGACCAGCCTGCGCGATTTCTGGCGGCGCTGGCACATCTCGCTGTCCAACTTCCTGCGCGATTATCTCTACATCCCGCTTGGCGGAAGCCGATCCGGTCCGGCGCGTTTCGTGCTCGCGACCTTGGTCACGATGTTTCTCTGTGGCCTGTGGCATGGCGCCGGCTGGAATTTCATCATCTGGGGTTTGTGGCACGGCGTCGGATTGCTGACGTGTCACGCGTGGCAGAAGCTCGGCCGGCCGATGCCGGCTGTTGCGGGCTGGGCCGTTACGATCCTGTTCGTGATCGTGGGCTGGGTGATGTTCCGCGCGCTCGATTTCGACACCGCGCGCAATGTGCTCACCGCGATGGCCAGCCCGGCGATGGGTGGCTCGTTCGCCGGCGGCGGATTGATCGTCGCGTCGGCGCTGGTGTCGGCGCTCGTTCCGTCCGCACATGAAATCAGGGCGCGGCTCGAAGCGATGACGCCGCAGCCATGGTTCGCTGCGGCCGCCGCAAGCCTGTCGATCTACTGCATCCTCGAAGTCGGCCGCGGCGCGCCGGTCAATTTCATCTATTTCCAGTTCTGACGATCGTGATCTGAGGAAGCCTCGTTCGCATGCACGGGACAACGCCAGGGAAGGGAGATGCAACGCAAGAGACGTGCGGATGGCGCCGCTTCAGCGCGACCTTTGCCGGCGTCTTCGCCGGCGGTCTTGCCGTCATTTACCTCCTTATCCTGCTGATAGACCCATATCGCTCGGTGCCGTTCTCGCTGCCGATGGAGCGGCCGATCGTCAGCATCAGCCAGCGCTACATGTATCCGCAGATCGTGCGGAGCGGCCGTTACGATGGCGTCGTTGTCGGGAGTTCGACCGCGCGCCTGATCGATCCGGAGATCCTCAATCCGGGATTCGGCCGTCGGTTTGCGAATCTCTCCATGGATTCGATGACGGCGTGGGAGCAGCAGCAGCTTGTCTCGCTCTACCTGCGCGAAGTCGGTGCGCCGAAGGCGCTTATCGTCGGCCTCGACACCGTGTGGTGCGCACAGAATGCCGACCGCGTGCGGATCACGCCGGCCGGTTTCCCCGAGTGGCTGTACGACACCAGCCGCTGGAACGATCTTCTGTACTTACTGAATTCCGCAACGCTTGAGATTGCCGGGAGGCTCGCCGCCAACAAGCTAGGCCTGTATCGCGAGCGCCTGCGTGCCGACGGGTTCGGGGTGTTCGTGCCGCCGGAAGAGCAATACGACCTGAAGCGCGCGCAAGGCCATATCTGGCAGGGACGTGCGCGCGAGATCGTGCCGCAGGAGCCCGCGGTCGTGCTTTCCGAAGCGGAGCGCAAGGAGCTGCGTTTTCCTGCGCTGGCTTATCTTGAGGATATGCTCGCGGCGCTGCCGTCCGGCACCGAAGTCGTCCTGGCTTTCATGCCGGTGCACGTCGCTGCGCAGCCCGTCCCGGGCACACGAGGCGCAGCGATCGAGGCTGAGTGCAAGGCGCGCATCACAGCGATCGGAAAGTCACGCAACGCCGTGGTTGCCGACTGGCGCATTCCGACCGGGATCACGACGAAGGACACGAATTACTGGGACAACCTGCATTACCGGCTTCCCATTGCCCACCGCATTGCATCGGACCTTGCTGGGCCGATCAGGGCAGGGCGCGAAACCGACGGGTCGTTTCGTATTCTGTCCAGCCCGCAGCGATAGAGCCTACAGCCGCTCGGCGGTACCGGCCTCCATCAGCTTCTCAGCTTCGGAGACGGGACGCGCGGCCTCCTGCAGTTTCGGCAGGATCTCCTCGACCCTGTCGGCCACCAGGAGGCTGACCGAGAGCCCGCTCCGGATGAAGGCCAGTGAGCGCATGTGATCCAGCAGCGCACAAAGCGGATCCCAGAAGCCGCCGATATTGGCCGCGAGGATCGGCTTCTTGTGCCGCCCGAGCTGCGCCCAGGTCAGCTGCTCGACCAATTCCTCCAGCGTGCCCACGCCGCCCGGCAGGGCGACGAACGCGTCGGATCGCTCAAACATGATGCGCTTGCGCTCATGCATGTCGCGCGTGACGATCAGTTCCTGCGCCTCGGAAAAGGGGCGCTCGCGATTCGACAGGAATTCCGGGATGATGCCGGTCACCCGGCCGCCGCGTGCCATCGTCGATGCTGCGACCGCGCCCATCAGACCGACGGAGCCCCCGCCATAGACGAGCCCGATGTCGTTCTCGGCGAGGATTCCCCCGAAGGCATGTGCGGCCTTGACGAAGCTCGGGTCCGTGCCCGGGCCGGAACCGCAATAGACACAGATATTACGGATTGTGCTCATTCATTCACTGTCGGTGGGGGCAAAAGACCGTATCGGCGGGTATATCGCGGTTGATGTAGGCCGCCAATGCGCCTATTCCAAGGATGCTAACAAACCGGCCGCAAGGACCTATATCTGCGGGCAAACCCGGTAAACGATCAGGCGCTCCCCCAAACTGCTGATGACCGACACGACCGCCCCCACCGGCGAGGCCCAGAGGCCGCCGGTCACCGCGCAGAAGGGACTGCTCCAGACCCTGATCTCGCTGTGGCCCTATATCTGGCCGGGCGATCGGGCGGACCTGAAAATGCGGGTCGTCTGGGCCATGGTGCTGCTCGTGGTCGCCAAACTTGCGACCGTCGCGGTGCCCTTCACGTTCAAATGGGCGACCGATGCGCTGGCGGGGCATCCGAGCGCGCCGGTCTTCGACTCGTCCTGGATGACCTGGGTCGTCGCGGCCCCGGTCGCCATGACCGTCGCCTATGGCGGCATGCGGGTCCTGATGGCGGTGCTGACGCAGTTTCGCGACGGCATATTCGCCAAGGTCGCGATGCACGCGGTGCGGCGGCTCGCGATTCTCACCTTCGACCATATGCATCAATTGTCGTTGCGCTTTCATCTGGAGCGCAAGACCGGCGGCCTGACGCGCGTCCTCGAGCGTGGACGAAACGGGATCGAGACCATCGTGCGGATGGTGATCCTGCAACTGATGCCGACCATTCTCGAGCTTGCGCTGATCGTCGGCATTCTGTTCTGGGTGTTCGACTGGCGTTACGTCGCGGTGATCCTCGTGACCGTCACCGCCTATATGGTCTACACGTATTATGCGACCGAATGGCGTATCGCGATCCGCAAGCGGATGAACGAAAGCGATACCGAGGCCAACACCAAGGCCATCGACTCGCTCCTGAACTACGAAACGGTCAAGTATTTCACCGCCGAGGAGCGCGAGTCGCAACGCTACGACCGCTCGATGGAGCGCTACGAGAAGGCGAGCGTGCAGACCTATACGTCGCTCGCCGTGCTCAACGCGGGGCAGGCCGCGATCTTCACCACGGGGCTTGCGGCGGTGATGATCATGTGCGCGCGCGGCATACAGGCCGGGACTAACACGGTCGGCGACTTCGTCATGATCAATGCGATGATGATCCAGCTGTACCAGCCGCTGAACTTCATGGGCATGGTCTATCGCGAGATCAAGCAGGCGGTCACCGACATCGAGACCATGTTTCACATTCTCTCGCGCGATCCGGAGATCAAGGATCATCCGGATGCGCCCGCTCTTCAGATCGACAAGGGCGCAATTCGTTTCGACAATGTGAGCTTCGCATATGACGCGGCTCGTCCCATCCTCAAGGGGATCAGCTTCGAGGTGCCGGCCGGCCGGACCGTCGCAATCGTCGGCCCGTCCGGCGCGGGCAAGTCTACGCTGTCGCGGCTTCTGTTCCGCTTTTACGATGTCACCGGCGGCCGCATCCTGATTGACGGGCAGGACATCCGCGATGTGACGCAGCTTTCGCTGCGTTCGGCCATCGGCATGGTCCCGCAGGATACCGTGCTGTTCAACGATACCTTGCGCTACAACATCCGTTACGGCCGCTGGGATGCGACCGACGCCGAGGTCGAGGAGGCCGCGCGCCTTGCCCAGATCGACGCGTTCATCCGCATGAGTCCGAAGGGCTACGAAACCGACGTGGGGGAACGGGGCCTGAAATTGTCCGGCGGCGAGAAGCAGCGGGTCGCCATCGCGCGCACGATCCTGAAATCGCCGCCGATCCTGGTCCTCGACGAGGCGACATCCGCACTCGACAGCCATACCGAGAAGGAAATCCAGGACGCGCTCGACCGCGTGTCGCGGAACCGAACGACACTCGTGATTGCGCACCGCCTTTCGACCATCGTGAATGCCGACGAGATCCTCGTGATGGAGGCGGGCCGCATCGCCGAGCGCGGCACACACCAGCAGTTGCTCGCGCGCGGCGGGCTTTATGCCAGCATGTGGAATCGTCAGCGCGAAGCCGATGCTGCGCGCGAAAAGCTCGCGGCTGCGGACGACGATGCCGCGCCGAACCGCAATCCACCCCCGGTGAAGGACGAAATATCCGACGCCGTCGAAGCACCTGGAACGCGCGCGCCCGTGGACGCGCTGGAGTAAGTCATGTCGATCATCCGATCGATCAGTTCGCAGATCGTACCGATCCATCCGCAGGGGATGCCGTTCATCGGCGGCTTTGCCCTTGCAAGCCTCATCCTGTTCTGGCTGTGGTCACCGCTCGGCTGGATCGGGACCATCCTGACAGCATGGTGCGCGTATTTCTTCCGCGACCCGCCCCGCGTCACGCCGGTGCGCGACGGCATTGTCGTGTCGCCGGCAGACGGTCGCGTGAGCCTTGTGGTGAATGCTGTCCCGCCGCGCGAACTCGAACTCGGCGACCGGCCCCTGCTGCGCATTTCCGTCTTCATGAGCGTGTTCGACTGTCACGTGAACCGGGCGCCGGTCGCGGGCCGCGTCGAGCGCATCGTCTATCGTGCGGGCTCCTTTCTGAACGCAGATCTTGACAAGGCGAGCGAGGACAACGAACGCAATGCGCTGATCATCTCGACGCCGGCCGGGCAGGTGGGGGTCGTGCAGATCGCCGGACTGGTCGCGCGGCGCATCCTGTGTTTCGTGCGGGAGGGCGAGGCAATCGGGGTTGGTGACCGCTTCGGTATGATCCGGTTCGGCTCTCGGCTGGATGTGTATCTGCCCGAGGGCGCTCGCGCGCTGGTGGCGGAGGGACAGACCGCGATCGCCGGCGAAACCGTGCTGGCCGACCTCAAGGGCTCGGAAGGGCCCCGCAACTTCAAGGTCGGTTAGGGGGCCTGCGGGCGCCTGCGTGGCGTCCGGTCCGATTTCTTGGTAGGGTAGAGCCATGGTCTTTACACCCGTCGATCCGCAGGATGGGGAACCGCGCCGCCGGCGCTTTCGCGGCATCCCGATCCGCCTCCTGCTACCGAACATGATCACGCTCCTGTCGCTGTGCGCGGGGCTCACGGCCATTCGCCTCGCTCTGGAGGGACGGATTGAGTGGGCATTGGGAGCCATCGTGTTCGCGGCCGTGCTGGACGGTGTGGACGGCCGGGTCGCACGCCTGCTCAAGGGCCAGTCGCGTTTTGGCGCCGAGCTCGACAGCCTCGCCGATTTCGTGAATTTCGGCGTGGTGCCGGGGCTGATCCTCTATTTTTGGGGACTGAATGAACTCGGCGCGATCGGCTGGATCGCAGCGCTTGTGTTCGCCATCTGCATGAGCCTCCGGCTCGCCCGGTTCAATGTCATGGCGGACGATCCCAACCGCCCGGCCTGGGCCTCGAATTTCTTCACCGGCGTTCCGGCGCCGGCCGGCGCGATCATTGTCCTGCTCCCGATCTACGTGAGCCTGCTCGGCATGCCGCGGGTGCCGGCGCTCGCCTGCATCTACACGCTGGTCCTCGCATTCCTGCTTGTGTCCACGCTGCCGGTCTGGTCCGGCAAGAAGCTCGGCACCCGCGTCGCGCCGAACATGGTGTTGCCGGTCTTCGTGGTGGTCGTGCTGTTCGTGGCGCTGCTGGTCAGTTACCCATGGCACGTACTCACGGCGGGCTCGCTCCTGTTCATTGCATCACTCCCGCTCGGCTGGTGGTCCTATCGCCAGTACATGCGAAGGGACGCCGAGGCGGCGGCAGCAGCGAAAGCTGCGCATCCCGCGGTCCGTCCGCAGGCCAATCCGTCGCCGCTCCCTTCCGGTCTTCCGAAGACCGAAGAGGACGATCGGCCAAGCCGTTTGAACTAGCGTTACTGGAGCCCGCGGTGACGCTGCGCGCGGTTTCGGTGGTCGCGACGCATGACCCTGACGCAAGAACAAGAGATACGGTTCTGCTGAACCAGGATGCCCGCCGCGCGCCGCGCGGAATGGTCGTCGGTTTGCGTGGCACGCCCATCGAATTCGCTCTTCCGGCCGGCACGCGGCTCGGCGTCGATGACCGCGTGTTGCTCGACGACGGTAGCGCGGTCGACATCGTCGCATCGCCGGAGCCATTGATCGAGGTGCGAGCCAAGGACGCGGCGACGCTCGCGCGGGCCGCATGGCTTCTTGGAGACCATCATATTCCCGTCGAAATTCACGCGCGCTATCTGCGCGTGTCGCGCACAGGCTATGTGTCGGATCTGCTGCGGACCCTCGACGTCAATACCCGCCAGATCGACGCCCCGTTCGAGCCGGAGGGTGGGGCGTACGACCACATGGCCGGGGGCGATACCTGACGCGGCGACCGCGTCTGCAATGACTGAGGGCACGATGAAGCGATTGGGCCGTCGTACGTTTCTCGCCTCCGCCGGAGCGTTGCTGGCCGCACCTGCATTGACGCGTGTTGCGCCGGCACAAAGCTCTCAGGTCGTTCTCAAGCTCCACCATTTCCTTGCACCGACATCCAATGCGCAGGTGCGGTTTCTGGCCCCCTGGGCGCGTCGTGTGGAGAAGGATTCAGGCGGCCGAATTCGGATCGACCTGTATCCCAACATGCAGCTCGGGGGCACTGCAGCCCAGCTTTACGATCAGGCGCGCGACGGGGTCGCGGATATCGTCTGGACGCTGCCGGGATCGACGCCTGGACGCTTCCCGAGGATCGAGGTCTTTGAACTGCCTTTCCTCGCCAACAAGTCCGCAGTCTCGAATGCGCAGGCCGTGCAGGCGCTCTACGAGGCGCAGCTCCGCGATGAATTCAAGGAGGTGCATCCGATCTGCGTCTTCGCGCACGATCAGGGCGTAATCCATACGCTCAAGCCAGTCGCGGCGTTGCCCGACATGAAGGGGCTCAAACTCCGTGCGCCGACGCGGCTTTCGGCCGAAGCTTTGAAAGCTCTGGGCGCGAACGGGATCATGATGCCGGTCACGCAGGTTCCGGATGCGTTGTCCGTGCGCGCGATCGATGGATGCGTGGTGCCGTGGGAAGTGGTGCCGGCCATCAAGGTCGGCGACTACACGAAATTTCACGCGGAATTTGCGGCGCCGCCGGCGCTTTATACCGCGACGTTCATTCTGGCGATGAACCGCCGCCGCTACGAGACGCTGCCGGCCGACCTGAAGGCGGTGATCGACAAGCATTCCGGTCAGGCTGCCGCGCGGGCAGCCGGGAAGATGTGGGACGATCAGGCGGTGGTCGTGGCCGATGCGGTCAAGGAACGCGGCAACACGATCACGCGCATCGAAAAGGCCGAAGCCGAGCGCTGGCAGAAAGCCACGCAGCCGGTCACGGATGCGTGGCTCAGGGCGTCGAAGAAGTTCGGCGGAGAGAAGCTTCTGGCCGATGCAAAGGCGCTGCTTGCGAAATACGGCGCGGCCTAGCCGGCCGCGAGCGGATGCCCCGGCATCAGGTCATACGGATGGCCCCAACCCGGCAACGCCTTGATCCGTTCCAGCCAGGTGCCGATGTTCGGATAGGTCGTTGCAATGTCGAAGCCGAATTCCTCGGCCGGATAATAGAGATAGCCGACCAGCGAAATGTCCGCGATGGTCGGGCGATCGCCCAGGACGAAGGGCGAGCGCGCCAGACGCTTGTCGAGAATATCGAGTGAACCGTCGGCGCGCCCCTTCAGGAAGGCCATCGCCCCCGGATCGCCTGCAGGCTTCGCGAAATTGCGCAGGAAGCGATATGGGCCGAGATAGCCGTTCAGCTTCTGATTGTCGAAGATGATCCAGCGCAGCGCCTCAAGCCGTTCGTCTTCGTTCTGCGGCTTGAACCTGCCGGAGCGGTCGGAAAGGTAGGTCAGGATCACACCGGACTGGGCGAGCCGCTTGCCGTTGTGGTCGAGCACCGGCACTTCGCCCATCTCGTTGACATCGGCACGCCATTCGGGCGCCCGCGACTCGCCCTTGCCGAGCAGGTCGACGAATTGCGGCCGCCAGTCAGCGCCAATGAGGTTGAGCATCAGCGCTACGCGATAGGCGTTGCCGGACTGGGCAAAGCAATGGAGCGTGTATTCGGCCATGATGCCTGTCTGCCTCACCGCATCGTCGGAATGACAAACTCCGCGCCTTCCTTGGTGCCCGAAGGCCAGCGTGCCGTTACGGTCTTGGTCTTCGTGTAGAAGCGGATCGAGTCCGGGCCGTGCTGGTTCAGGTCGCCGAAGCCCGACTTCTTCCATCCGCCGAAGGTGTGATAGGCGAGCGGCACGGGGATCGCGAAGTT
>NZ_DATMRV010000165.1:0-6174 GCF_035565795.1 Pseudorhodoplanes sp. | reverse complement strand
GGGACCCAGAAGCGCTATCGCCGCGAACAGTCATGCCTGCTGGAAATTACGCGCTTTCGCTGAATCGTTCTGCTGCGATTCTTCTCGGGCTCAAGCTCAAGCGAAAATTGCAGCAACGTCTGCGCTGGGTCCCCGCCTGCGCGGGGACGAGCGGCGGAAAGAGTGGGAGCAATCCGAGCAGCCCCTAACGGACCAAAGCCACTCACCCCTCCCCCGTCGCGCTTTCGTGCCATCGCCGCAGGATCAGATGCGAGACCAGCGACAGCAGCGCAAAGATCACGACACCGGCGATGGACAGAAGAATGAGCGCCGCGAACATGCGCGGGATGTTCAGCCGATAACCGCTCTCCGCGATGCGATAGGCAAGACCGGAGCCTGCGCCGGCCGAACCTGCCGCGATTTCCGCAACCACCGCGCCGATCAGCGACAGGCCGCCCGCAATCTTCAGCCCGCCGAGCATGTAGGGCAACGCCGCCGGCAGCTTGAGATCGCGCAGCACCTGCCACCCGCTCGCCCCGTAGAGCCGGAACAGCTCGACGAGATTACGATCCACCGAATTCAGGCCGAGCGTCGTGTTCGCCAGTACCGGAAAGAACGCGACGATCCACGCACAGGCCAGCACCGCGGCCTGCTGCGGCAGATAGATCAGCAGCAGCGGCGCGATCGCCACGACCGGCGTGACCTGCAAAATCACGGCGTAGGGATAGAATGAATATTCGACAAGGCGCGACTTGTTGAATGCGATGGCCAGCGCAACGCCGCCGACGAATGCGAGGAGCAACGCCTGGAAGGTCACGCTCAGCGTCACCAGCAGCGACGACCACAACAGCGCCCAGTCATTGACCAGCGTCGTAAAGACCAGACGCGGCGACGGCAGCACATAGGGCTGGATGTCGTTGATCCGCACCACGAGATCCCAGACCAGGATGCCGAGGGCGAGCGCGACCAGCGGCAACACGCCGCGCATGACACGTTCGCGCCGCGTCCGCTCCTGCGCCTCCTCCGCGCGCGTCGCCGGCCGCGTCGTCATGCCGCCGGCTCCCTTTTTGATTCGTTCGCCGAATCGTCCTGCGCCATCGCATCGACCAGCGCCTCCGACACCTTGCGGCAGAGCGCGGCATATTCGGACGATGTGCGAAACGCTTCGGTGCGCGGATAAGGCGCGTCCACCGCGATCTCGGAATGCACGCGGCCCGGACGCTGTGTCATCACGATGATGCGGCCCGACAGATAAACCGACTCGAACACCGAATGCGTGACGAAGATCGCGGTCTGCCGCATCGCGGCCCAGACCGTCAGCAGATCGTTGTTGAGCTTGAAGCGCGTAATCTCGTCGAGAGCTGCGAACGGCTCATCCATCAGGAGGAGCTTCGGCTGTGTCACGAGCGCGCGCGCGATCGACACGCGCATCTTCATGCCGCCCGACAATTCACGCGGATAAGCCTGCTCGAAGGCCTCAAGCCCGACACGCGCGAGCGCATCGCGGATGCGTGGCGCGGCTTCCGCGCGGCCAATGCCGGCGAGTTTCATCGGCAGATAGACATTGCCCGCGACGCTCGCCCAGGGCATCAGCGTCGGCTCCTGGAATACGAAGCCGATCTCGCCGCGCGGCATCGGCAGGTTTTCCGCGCGCGCACCGTCGCGCCAGATCACCTCGCCCGCGCTCGGCTCGAGCAGCCCCGCGATGATCCGTAGCGCCGTCGACTTGCCGCAGCCGGACGGCCCGAGAAGCGAGACGAATTCATGCTCGCGCACGGAGAATGTCACATCGCGCAGCGCGGCGACGCCGTTCGGAAAGGTCTTGCCGACGTCGCGGAGGGAGACGATGGGCTGTCCCGCTTGGAAGGGTGGTTGTGCCATTTACTCCGTCATGCCCGGCCTTGTGCCGGGCATCCACGTCTTTCTTGCTCCGGCAGACTAAAGACGTGGATGGCCGGGACACAAGGCGTCAACGACGCCGCCTTTGACGGCTATGCCCGGCCATGACAGCAAAAGGCTACTTCGGTCGCAGGTCGTTGCCCACGCCCTTGTTCACGAATTGCAGGGTATAGGCCTTTTTGAAATCGAGGTCCGGCTTCAGCACGCCTGACCGGACCATCTTGTCGAAGAAATCCTTGATCCGCGCGTCGGTCATCGCGCCGATGCCGAGCTTGATCGAGTCCCCGGAATCGACAATCCCGTATTGCTTCATCTTGTCGATGGAATAGGCCAGCCGCTCGTCGGTCATTTCCGGATTCTGCTTCTTGATGAGTTCGTTCGCGGCCTTGTTGTCGCCGTAGATGTAATTGGCCCAGCCGATCGCGGACGCATCGACGAAGCGCTGCACGAGATCGGGCTTGTTCTCGACCAGATCGCGGCGCGTCTCGATCAGGGTCGAGTAGGTCGAGAAGCCCTGGTCGGCGAGCAGGAAGATCACCGGCTTGAACTTGCCCTGGGTTTCGATCGCATAAGGCTCCGACGTCACATAGCCCTGCATCGCCATCTTCCTGTCGGCGAGGAACGGCTGCGGATTGAAGGTGTAGGGGCGCACCTGCGCGTCGGTGAAGCCGTAATCGTTCTTCAGCCACTGGTAATAGCCGGCCATGCCTTCCTTCGAGACCAGAACCGTCAGCTTCTTCAGATCCTCGAACCTGTCGATGCCCTGGCCGGGATGCGCCATCAGCACCTGCGGATCCTTCTGGAAGCTGGCGGTGACGGCGACGGTCGGAATGTTCTGCGCGACCGCATCGAAAGACTGCAGCAGGTTTGCGCTCATGTAGAAGTCGATCTTGCCGACCGGCAGCAGGATGCGGTTATTCGCATTCGGACCGCCGGGCAGGATCGTCACATCGAGCCCGTACTTCTTGTACGTGCCGTCGGCCAGCGCCTGGTAATAGCCGCCGTGCTCGGCCTGCGCGACCCAGTTGGTACCGAACGTGACCTTGTCGAGCGCCTGCGCGGAGCCTGCCTGCAGCAGCAGCGCGAGCGAAACAGCGCATCCCAGAAACCGCATCATGTGAGTCCTTATTCGCCCCGGCGCGGGACCATAGGCGAGGCACGCCGCTTTGCCCAGTATCGGATGCGTTTCAATCCGCGCTGGCAAGCGGACGCGCAACCGCTTCCAGCGGCTTGCGCTCGGCGGCGACGCCATGGCGCAGCGCGACGAATGCGGCCACGACCATGAGCAGCGCGGCGAACACATAGCCGGCGAACACGGTGGGACGGGAACCTGATTCGATCAGCATGCCGAACACCAGCGGACCTGCGACACCGCCAATGCCCGTGCCGACTGCGTAGAAGATCGCGATCGCAAGCGCGCGGATTTCCAGCGGGAAGGTTTCGCTGACGGTGAGATAGGCCGAACTCGCGGCAGCGGATGCGAAAAAGAAGATCGCCATCCAGCACATCGTCTGGGTGGTCGCGGTCAGCCAGCCTTCCATGAACAGCCAGCCGGTCAGCGCCAGCAGGATTCCCGACACCAGATAGGTGAAGAAGATCATCTGCCGGCGGCCGATGGTGTCGAACAGGCGTCCGAGAAAAACCGGACCGAGGAAATTGCCGGCCGCGAACGGCAGGATATACCAGCCGACCCGATTTGCCGGGATGCCGAAGAAATCCGTCAGCACCAGCGCATAGGTGAAGAAGATCGCGTTGTAGAAGAAGGCCTGCGCCGCCATCAGCGCGAGACCGACCCATGCCCGGTTGCGATGGATGACGAACAGCGCGCGCGTCGCCTCGACGAGCGGCGTGTGACTGCGCGTGCGCAGGCGGACCCGCGGCAGCGGCTGCGAGGGCGGCACATATCCGGGAATGCCGGCTTCGATATCGGCAACGATGCGATCGGCCTCCGCGGCGCGGCCATGCGTCATCAGCCAGCGCGGGCTTTCCGGAATCCACATCCGCATGAAGAAAACGATCACGCCGATCGCAGCACCGATGAAGAAGGCGAGCCGCCAGCCGATCTCCGGATCGATGATGGACGGGTCGAGCAATATGATGGATCCGGCGGCGCCGATCGCAGCACCGATCCAGAAGCTGCCGTTGATCACGAGATCGGTCCATCCGCGCACGCGGGCCGGAACAAGTTCCTGGATCGTGGAATTGATCGCGGCATATTCGCCGCCGATGCCCGCGCCGGTGAAGAAGCGGCACAGCGCGAAGGTCCACAAGTTCCAGGTGAAGGCGGTCAGCCCGGTCGCGACGAGGTAGACCGCGAGCGTGATGAAGAACAGCTTCTTGCGGCCGAGCCTGTCTGTCAGCCAGCCGAAGAACAGCGCGCCGAGCACGGCGCCTGCGAGATAGGCGCTGCCGACAATCCCGATATCGGTATTGGAGAATTGCAGGACCGGGCTTTCCTTGAGAGCCCCGGACAGCGCGCCGGCGAGCGTCACCTCAAGGCCGTCGAAAATCCAGGTGATCCCCAGCGCCGCGACAACCAGCGTATGGAACCGGCTCCAGGGCAGCCGATCCAGCCGTGCCGGGATGTCTGTCTCGACGATATTGCTCACCGGCGCGTCCATCCCCTGCGACAACCGCGACGCTAACCAATCTTTGTCTGGACGGTTCCGCAAAAATCTGGAGGGTTGCGCCCCTCAACCAGCCCGCCCGGACGGCCCCGTTCCATGGCATTACGTGAGCGCCTGAATCTTCCGCAAAGGGCGGTATCGAGAGCCCTGCTGGCCCTTGTGGCGGCGGCGGGCGTTCTGCTGTCGATCTACATCGCGCGCGACGAGTCTTTGCAGCACCGCACGCTGGAGCGACTGCGCATCGGCGAGACCGTGGACATCCATTTTGCCGCGGTCAGCGAGCATGTTCTGGAGCGCGCCAATCTGGCGAAAACCGTATCGCGCTTCTACATGCCGCCGCCGATTTCGACGCCGCATCCGCTCGGCGCATTCGGCATGCGCGCGATCGGACTGGCGCCCGATCTCGCGACCGTCGGCTGGCTGCCGGAAGTGCAGCCGTCACAGGCGGCGGAAGTCACGCGGATGCTGCGGCAGTCCGATGCGCCGGACCCAACCCTGCGCACGGGCGACGGCAAGCCGCTCGATCCTGCAACATTGAACCGGCCGATCTTCCCGATCGCCGACATCGCCCCGGCCGACAATCGCCGCATCATCGGTGTCGATGCCGGATCGTTTCCGGAACGCCTGTCTGCGATCCTCGAAGCGAAACGATCGCGTGAGGTGACGCGCACACGGCCGCTCCGATTGGTGCAGGACCCGGACAAGGATGCATTACTGCTCTATGCGCCGATCTTCGATGCAGGCGACCGCTTCCTCGGCGTGATGGGCTTCGGGTTCAAGATCGGAGAGCTTTTTCAGACCGCACTCGGGAACATCAAGGTGCCCCCCGGCACATCGATCAACATCTATTCGCATGGCATGAGCGAGCCGATCTTCAGCTTCGTGGCCAACGGCGAAGCCGATGTGTCGACCGGACGGCGGACGCTGTTCGAACGGAAAATGGATTTCGGCCAGGGCGAGCTTAAATTCGTGTACGCGGTACCGCGCGATCTGCAGCGCGAAGGCTTCATGCGCAGTCTTTGGGTCGCCACCGCCGGAATCCTCATGACACTGAGCGCGGTTCTGTTCATGGGCTTTATCGCCAATCGCGCTGCCGCGCTGGCGGACGAAGTTGCGTCCCGCAAATCCGCGGAGGATCGGCTGAAGGTGCTGATCCACGAACTCAATCATCGTGTGCGCAATGTGATGGCGGTCGCGCAGGCCGTCGTGCGTCTGAGCTTCACGCCCGGTCTCAGCCTCACTGAAATCCAGCGAACCTGCGAAGGCCGCCTGCAGGCGCTTGCGAAGGCCATGTCGATCCTGACCGCGAGCGACTGGAAAAGCGTCGGCCTGCGCAGCCTGATCTCCGACGACATGCTGCCCTTTGCCAACCGCATCGAAATATCGGGACCGGACATCGCGTTGCGGGCACGCGCCGCGCAGACCTTTGCGCTGCTGCTTTACGAACTCGCCACCAATGCCGCAAAGCACGGCGCATTGTCCGTTCCGGGAGGACGCGTGCAGCTGGAATGGCGGATCGACAATCTGGGCAGCGACCCGCTGTTTCATCTGCACTGGAAAGAGAGCGGCGGCCCGCAGGTCGTGACGCCGTCGCGCAAGGGCTTCGGCGAATTGCTGCTGCGACGGATCGCGCCGCGCGACATGGCCGGCAAGAGCGAGGTCCGTTACG
>NZ_DATMRV010000164.1:0-7500 GCF_035565795.1 Pseudorhodoplanes sp. | reverse complement strand
AGCTTGACCTGGATCGCCGCGGTATCGCGGTTCTGGGTATTCTGAATGAGGAAGACCATCAGGAACGTAATGATGGTGGTCGATGTGTTGATCACCAGTTGCCACGTGTCGCTGAATCCGAAAAGCGGGCCGCTGAGAGCCCAGACGATCACAAGGGCACTTGCCAACAGGAACGTGGCGGGCTTGCCGGCCGCATGCGCGATCGCGCAAGCGGCTTTCGCGAATGCGCCCTGATGCTGAAGGCCGCGCAGGCGCTCCGCGTCTTTGGTTTCTTCTTGTTGTCGCTTTGTCGACGTCATTGTCTCGCTCGTGGCGGATCGACGGTCGAGACGAAGCACCACGCCCTCCGGCGCGGCGCGACGAGGCAACAGCCGATCAGCTCTCGTGGCGCATCAGTACCGCCCGCGTCGCGTGATCGGGGCCGAACTCGTCGATATTTTCGACCTGAAGCAGCTTGGCAAGCCGGCTTCGCGCGCGGTTCACACGGCTCTTGATCGTACCGACGGCACATTCGCAGATGTCGGCGGCTTCTTCATAGGAGAAACCTGATGCCCCGACGAGGATCAAGGCTTCGCGCTGCTCCGCCGGAAGTTGCGCAAGCGCGGTGCGGAATTCCTGAAACTCGACGCGTCCGATCTGGTCCGGATGCGACTTCAGTGTCTCGGCGAGGCTGCCGTCGGTGTCTTCAACCTCACGGCGACGCTTGCGATATTCCGAGCGAAACAGGTTCCGCAGAATGGTGAACAACCACGCCGGCATGTTGGTACCAGGCTGGAAGGATTGAATATTCGCGAGCGCTCGCAGGATCGTCTCCTGCACAAGATCGTCCGCCCGATCGACGTTGCCAGACAACGAAATGGCGAACGCGCGCAGGCTGGGAATGGCCGCGAGGATCTGATCTCTCAAAGCCGGGTCGACACTCATTCCGATTTCCCTTCTGCAGGGGTCTTGTCCAGCTGCTTGAGGAGGTCGGCGAAGCGGTCGGGCACGCCCTCCTGCACGACGTCGTCGTAAATCGCCCTCAGTTGTTGTCCGATCTTCGCCTGGATCTCCCTATTGAGCCCCGAAGCGTTCTTCTGGTTCATGGTGTCCGGCTGCATGGAAGGTGATGTGCCTGGTTTCGGTGTTCTCATTTCGTCCCTCGCCGGCCCGTTGCATTGAGCCAGTCCCCTGCTCCTCCGAGAATGCCTTATTGGACAGAAGGTTCCGCAAGCGGGAACTTTTTTTGATAAGAGACGTTGGGGCCCCGACGTCTTCAGGCCCAACGGGAGGGATTTACGTGTCCGCTTCGCAAGCAATCGCACCTTATCTGCCGTTTCTGCGCCGCTACGCGCGCGCGCTAACAGGCAGTCAGTCCTCCGGCGATGCCTATGTGGCGGCCGCGCTGGAAGCCCTCATTGAGGACACATCCGTGCTCGACGCGTCATCCTCGCCACGCGTCGCGCTCTATAAGCTCTTCAGCAAGATCTGGAATTCGGTGGTCGTCAACGCCAAGAACCCGCCCGAAGCGACTGCGCTTCCCGCCGAGCAGCGTTTGAGCCAGATCACGCCGCGCCCGCGTCAGGCATTTCTGCTTGTCGCGCTCGAGGGCTTCTCCGAGAGCGATGCGGCATCCATTCTCGATGTGGACATTCCGACGCTCCGGCAGCTCGTGGAAGAATCGGGCCGTGAACTCGCCGCCGAGATAGCGACGGATGTGATGATCATCGAAGATGAGCCGTTCATCGCGATGGACCTGGAAGGGCTCGTGGAAAGCCTCGGTCATCGCGTGCTCGGCGTCGCCCGCACGCATTCGGAGGCTGTGGCACTCGCCAAGGCGAAACGGCCCGGCCTGATCCTTGCCGATATCCAGCTTGCGGACGGCTCTTCGGGCCTTGATGCCGTCAATGAGTTGCTGCGGTCGTTCGAGGTGCCGGTGATCTTCATCACCGCCTACCCGGAACGCTTCCTGACCGGCGAGCGCCCCGAGCCGGCATTCCTGATCGCCAAGCCGTTCCAGCCGGCGACCGTTTCGGCCGTCATCAGCCAGGCGCTGTTCTTCGAACGCAATGCGCGGCGGCGCGAACGGCGCGCCAGCTAGGTATCAGCGCTCAAAAAGAAAAGCGGCCGGCTCGCGCCGGCCGCTTTTCTTTCACGAGTGTTCGTTACTTGCTGCTGTCGGCGGTTTCGGCCGGTTTGCGCGAGCCCATCGAAAAGCCCAGCATCAGGGCCTCGAACACCATTGCGATGCGCTGGTCGCGAGGCAGGCCTTCCAGTTCGGTGGCCGCGGAAGCCGCAGTCTCCGTCCGACGACTATGAGAAGAAGACAACAGTCGCGGCGCAAAATAACCGGCTACGGCAATGACGAGAAGGATTGCCGCGACCGCGGCGCGCGCGCCGATCGGCCCCAGCGCGATCTCAAGCGCCAGCAATAGCGCCGACGCGGCGTAGATCAGTGCGCCGACCGCCGCCACAAGGGCGACTGCGAGAGAGATTGCCTGGCGGCGAATTGCAGCGACCGGGCGGTCCAGTAATTCGGTGGCGAGGTCGGAGATCCCCATCCCCTTACTCCGGGCGCCGGGCGAGCCCCGCGAAGAAACCGATGCCGGCCGCGATCGCCAGCGTCAGCAACGGACGTTTGTCGATCTCGCGCACGAAGCGGTTGATTGCCTGCGTGCCGAATTTCGCGACTTCATCTGTCGCCGAGGCCATGCCCGCCTGTGCTTGCGAGGTTGCACGGCCTGTCAGGCCGGAGATTGCGCTGAGCACGATATCATTGGCGCTTTCGGCCGCGTGTGATGCCCCCTGCTTGGTCAGCCGGTTGAGCCTGGCAATGCGATCGTCCAGCGAGGCGATCATGTCGGCAACCTCGGCGCGCATCGCGGCGATGTCGTCGGCGACTGCGTCACCCATGACGTGAGCGGCGCTTTTCGCTGCGCGCGGTCGCCGCCTTATTGTTGTCTTGCGATGCGACTTCGTCGCGCCATTTTGCGACCGGGCCATCCTGTCCTCCAAGCTGGGAAATTCTTCGGGCCAACGCGTCGGAACATGCTTGGTTCCTCTGTTGTAATGGTCGAGGCTTTGGCCGAGCGGCGGTAAAAAAAGGCGTGGCCAGCAAATGCGGGCCACGCCTTAAAACCAGCCGACCGAGCACGAGGGGGAGGGGATGACGGCCGGCCAAGCGGGAAATGCGCGATCTCAGAAATGGTTCCCGGCAGCTGCGCAACATCATGCTGCCTGATGAAGGGCATGTATAGGAAACAAAAGTGTGACGATAAGTGTCGGAAACGCTGATGCTTCTTAGGCGTTGACCGCGTGCGCAGAGCCCGATTTTCGGGTAGATCAACAACAACAGCCGGGGCCCGATAGCGTGATGTTTTGCCCGTCACGTCGGCGGGCGCCGTATCGCGAATGCGAGTAGGGATTGTGGCGAAGGAAACGAGGGGGAAAACCCGCAAGGCGGTCGCCAAGCGCGGTCGCTCCAGGATTTCGCGGTCGACAACGTCTCCAAAGAGGCGGACTGCGACAACCTCAATCAGGGATGCGCTGGGGCGCGAAATCGAAGCCCATAATCAAACCCGCGCCGAGCTGGCGCGCGTTCGGCAGGAAGCGCTTCTGACCGTTCGCGAATCCGAAGACATCAAGTCCCGCTTCGAACTCGCGTTTCGCGGTGGAAATATCCATGCCTTCGCCCAGGATCGGGACCTCCGCTACACTTGGGTCTCGGGTCCGGGTGGTGATGAGGCCGCCCTGCGCATGCTTGGCCGGACCGACGACGAACTCTGGTCCTCACCCGAGCAACAATCTGTCGTCGCTTTGAAGCGGCGCGTACTCGCGACAGGTAAGCCCGCGGACTGCGAGGTCTCCTACATCATGCCCGAGCGACGGGCATTATACGCGATGCACATCGAGCCGCTGATCAGCTCTGACGGCGCGGTCGAAGGCGTCCTGTGCACGGCCGTCGACATGAGCCGCATCCGTTCTCTTGAAAGTGAGCAGCGCCGTATGACGGAAAACGTTGCGACTGCGGCGCAGCGTTTCGAGTTTGCCCTGCGCGGGTCCAATGTCGCCGTGTTCACACAGGATACCGATCTGCGTTACACCTCCGTGAGCAAGTCGCTGTTCGGTCTTGAACCGCAGGTGATTCGGGGCAGGACGGATGCGGAATTGCTGACGGACGCCCGCGGCGCCGCGATCGTCGCACTCAAGACGGACGCTCTTGAAGCAGGCGAGCCTCGCAACGCGGAATTGCGTGTCGAGGCCGATAACGGCGTGCGCTGGTACGACTTTCATATCGAGCCGATGCGCGACGTCTCGGGAGATCTGATCGGATTGACCGGCGCCGCGGTCGACATCACCGAGCGGAAAGAGAGCGAAGCACATCTGCGGCTTCTGATGCGTGAGCTGACGCACCGCTCGAAGAATTTGCTCGCGGTCATCCAGGCCATGGCACGACAGACTGCGCGGCACAGCGGCAGCATAGAGACGTTTCTGGAACGGTTCAGCGCCCGCGTGCAGGCGCTCGCGCGCTCGCATGATCTGCTGGTTCAGGAGAGCTGGCATGGCGCCTCGCTCAAGGAGCTCGTGCGCTTGCAGCTTGCCTATTATCTCGATCGCGAGCCCGACCAGGTGTCGATCGAAGGCCCCGATGTCCGCCTGAAGCCGGAGGCTGCACAAAGCCTCGGGCTTGCGTTGCATGAGCTCGCTGCAAATGCCGCCAAGCACGGCGCGCTATCGCGCTCGACCGGGCGCGTGACGATCAGCTGGCAGCCGCTGCCGGAGAATAGCGGGTTCGAGTTCTTCTGGCGCGAGACCCAGGGCCCGAAGGTCAGTGCTCCGAAACGCCGGGGCTTCGGAAGCATGGTGATCGAGCACAATCTCACGCGTGCACTGGATGCCGAAGTGAGCCTCGATTTCGCCTCGGAGGGGCTGATTTGCCGGGTCGCTGTCCCGAAAAATCAGCTGGCGGCGGGGGTCTGCTAGCGGAACGGCCGCCAGCGGCGAGCGTTAACGGCTGGACATGCCGCCGGCAGGCATTTGAGCCGCCCCGGCCGCGCTTCTGAGAGCATTGGCATGATGCGCAAGACCGCTTGCGCCGCCGCAGGCATCGCACTCGCCTGCGCGGCGGGATTTTCCGTCTCCTTGCTGGCGCGATCGCAACCGCTGTCGAATCTGGATCTGCGCTGGATGAAAACCTCGTCGAAGCAGGATCGTCTTCCGACTGCATCGCCGCCTGGCGAGTCGGGGATCGCTGTGGCGTTCGACCTGCAGCCGCAAGCGACGAGCCTCGTGACCAGGATGCATCCCCAGCGGATCATTCTGGAAAGTGCGGTGCAGACGCCGCGACCGGTGCAGGTTCTGAGGGTGCCGGCCCGACCGCTTCGCGAGGTGCCGCCGGAAGAGGCCGTCAAGAAGGAGCGGCTGCCGGAAGGTTGCGAGCCGGCATTCAGCCCTGTGACGACGCCCGCCTTCGCGCATATCGGTGTGCGCTGCGACTCCTGATTGCTCTGGCAATTCAAAAAAAGAGGGCCGGATCGCTCCGGCCCTTTTCAGTTCGGGGAGGAAACCTTGGCGGTCAGATTCGCCCCATCAGCAAAAGCACCAGCACCACAACCAACACCACACCAACGATGCCCGACGGGCCGTAGCCCCATCCGCGGCTGTAACCCCAATTCGGAATTGCGCCGATCAGGATCAGAATCAGAACGATCACCAGAATAGTGCCAAGCGTCATAGTCGAACTCCGCTGTTGATGAGGGTGCTCCGCGAACACGCTTCTCATTCGAGACGCTGGCGCCGTATCGGACGAAGCGCCGCATCAAGACTTCAGCGGGCAAACGCCAAAGGTTCCAGTCGGTTCCGCGCACGAAGAAAAGCTTTGCATCGATTTGACAGGAACTCATCACGCTGCCGACACGTTTGGTCAGACCGCAGCGAGGGGCGCTTGAGCTATGCTACGATCAGGACGTGAGAGCGATTTCTGATGCGAGCGATCACCGTTTTGCCCGGTGTGGCGAATTCGGCGCGGCTCGATGACATTGCTGAGCCGCCGCTATCCGATGGCGCGCTTCTGGTTCGAACGCGCGCGCTTGGCATCTGCGGTACGGATCACGAGATCCTTCAAGGCTTGTATGGCTCGGCGCCTGTCGGCTCGGAGCGGCTCGTGCTGGGTCACGAGTCGCTCGGGATCGTGGAGGAAGCGCCTGCAGGCAGCGGTTTCTCGGTGGGTGAGTCGGTTGTCGGAATCGTGCGGCGCCCCGATCCGCTGCCGTGTCCGTCCTGCGCGGCTGGCGAATGGGACATGTGCCGCAACGGTGGATACACCGAGCGCGGCATCAAGGACCGGCACGGTTTCGGCTCGGAACGCTTTCGTCTTGAGCCGGAATTCGCGGTCGCAGTCGACAGCACACTGGGTCTTGCGGGCGTGCTGATGGAGCCTGCAAGCATCGTCGCGAAGGCCTGGGACCACGTCGAAAGGGTCGGGCAGAGATCGCAAGCCTGGTCACCGGGCAATCTGCTCATTACCGGCGCCGGTCCGATCGGTTTGCTGGCCGCCGTGATGGGACAGCAGCGCGGCCTCGAACTGCACGTTCTCGACCGTCACACGGATGGGCCCAAGCCAGCGCTCGTGCGAGACCTCGGCGGTACGCATCATGCGAACGCCTCTTCGCTTCGCGACTTGCGATTCTACATCGTGATGGAATGCACCGCCGCGCCGGCGCTCGTGATGGAATCGATCGCGCGCTGCGCGCCGTCCGGAATCGTTTGCTTGCTGGGGGTTTCGCCGTCCGGTCAGAAGGTGGAATTCGATATCGGCGGGTTCAACCGAAAGCTCGTGCTAGGCAATGAAGTCGTGTTCGGAGCGGTGAATGCCAACCGATCGCATTATCGCCTCGCTGCCGAGGCACTGGCGCGCGCTGACCGCACGTGGCTCGACCGGCTGATTACGCGGCGTGTGCCGCTGTCGCGCTGGCGAGAGGCATTCACGCCACAGCGCGATGACATCAAGGTGGTTCTGGATTTTTCAGATTGAGAACAATTTTGCTCTTATTCGAATCGATCAGGGGGGCGGAAAGCAGCGTTTAAACCCGGAGCAGCAACACCCCGAACAGGATGCTTATTGCCGCCACGCTGACGAGCAGCACAACCAGCACGGGACGATCCAGAAAACCCTGCCGCGCTTCTACCGGGGTCAACTCTTCCCTACCAAGCATGCGTCGCCAGACCATGAGCATGGACCTCCTTGCATTCGCCCGCACGGCGGGCACAATTGAAAACGCTTCGCCCGCCCGCCGGTTCCTGGCTGATGCGGCCACATTGCCGCCCGAATACTGCTATGTTGCGTGCTTCATCGGGGCCATTCGGTTGAGCCACCGTTCGGTTGAACCAGAGGAGATTGCATGACCTCGTCGCTCGTTATTCTTGTTGTGATTGTCGGCCTCATCTTCTGGGGGATTTCGATCTACAACGGCCTTGTCGCGATGCGTCAGCGCGTCAGCCAGGCCTTCGCCGATGTCGATG
>NZ_DATMRV010000163.1:0-9401 GCF_035565795.1 Pseudorhodoplanes sp. | reverse complement strand
CGCGCGCCGTTTTCCTGCGCCCATTTTTTTGCGCGCGCGGGATCGAGGTCGAATGCAACGACCTCAAAGCCGGCGCGCTTCACATTGGCAGCCATCGGCGCACCCATATTGCCGATGCCGATGAATCCGACTGTCTTGATGTCTGTCATGTTCGCAAACCGTTACTCGAGACCCATTTGCTTCAGCTTCTCTTCCGCGGCGCGGAAGCCTTCGACCCCGCGGGGAATGCCCGAATAGACCATGGCATGCAGTAGGATTTCCTGGATCTCCTCCTTGGTGACGCCGTTGGCGATCGCGCCTTCGACATGCACTTTCAGTTCGTTGGGACGCGCCATCGCCACCAGCATGGCGAGCGTGATCATCGAGCGGACCTTCTTGGACAATTTCGGCCGCGTCCAGGTCTGACCGAAGCAATACGTGGTCACCACCTCCTGCAACGGCCAGATGAAGTCGCCGGCGGCGTTGACCTGCTTTTCCGCGCCATCGGCGCCCCACATCGAACGCCGTACTGCGAGGCCGCGCTTGAAATCCGGATTCTTTGACTCGCGCTTTGCGCGGTTGCCGTTCGCACCCGCCTTCGCGGATTTCCTGGATCCGCTTTTCTTGCTTTTGGCCATGTCGAAATCGTCCTCCCTTTTGGTTTGCGCGATCATGTCGCGTTTGACCCGTCAACGAAACAGCAAATGACGCGCACAGCCATGCGTTGCGGCAAATTGCCGGTAGAACGTGGATCGCATATACGCAAGGTCCAAAATCAATCGGCGCTTGCCCACACCGAAGGAGTGGGACGACGCGCTGCCCGCAAAATCAATCCGGCAGGCCAGAATGAAGATCGTTCGCGTCACCGCAACCCCGTTGAATGTTCCGCTTCATGTCACGGTCATGGGGCTCGACAAGAAAACCTCGCTCGCTGCCTGCTATGTCGAGGTCGAGACCGACACCGGCATTGTCGGTCATGGGCTGACCTCGATCACCGAAGAGGATGTGGTGGCGCAGGTGATCAACGGCGTGATCGCGCCGAACCTCGTCGGCGACGATCCGATGCTCACCGAGCGCATCTGGGAGAAGCTTTACTGGACCATCATGCCGCGCGGGCAGACGGGCTACGCCGCGCATGCGCTGGCCGCGGTCGATCTCGCGCTATGGGACATCAAGGGCAAGGCGCTGGGGTTGCCGGTGTGGAAGCTGCTCGGTGGCGCGCGCCAGCGTGTGCCGGTTTACGCGACATTCGGGTTCGGCTTTTTCGATCGCGAACAACTGGCGGCGGCGGCGAAGAAATGGGTGGCCGATGGCTTCCGCAGGCTCAAGATGACGGTCGCCAGCGAGGCGCTCAAACACAAGGACGAGCGGCCGGTCATGGACGCGATCCGCGAGGACGCCAAGCGCGTGCAGGCCGTGCGTGAGGCGGTCGGGCCGGACGTCGAGATCTTCATCGACGCGAACTGCAATCTCGATCTCTACCACGCGACCAAGCTCGTGGAGATGATCAAGCCGTTCAACATCTCGTTCTTCGAGGAACCGTTGACGCAGAATGACGCGCTAGGCATGGCGCAGCTTCGCCGCAACAGCGGCATCGCGCTCGCCTGCGGTCAGAATGAGGGCCTGCTTTATCGCTTCCGCGATCTGCTCGCCGCGCAGGCCATCGACTATGCGCAGCCCAATGTCTGCATCACCGGCGGCTTTACCCAATGCGTGAAGATCGCGGGGCTCGCAGCGTCATACAACGTATCGGTCGCCAATGGCGGCGCCTGGTCCTACCACAACATGCATCTGCAGGCCGGCGTCGCCAATGGCTCGCTGATCGAGCATCACTATCTCGCCGTAGAGCTTTACAAGACGCTCTATCACGGGTTGATCATGCCGGCTGACGGCTGGCTTGCGCTGCCGGACAAGCCCGGGCTCGGCTTTGAGCCGAACCGCGATTCGATCCGCGAGATTGCGAAGCTGCCGCTCTCGGCGGGACGCGCAAAGGGGTGAGTGTCAGGACCTCGCGTTTCGCGACACGCGCTCGCCATAGAACAGCGTTGCGGCGAAAATCATGAAGGCGAGGGTGATCAGACCGACAATAAGGGCGGTGGTCGCAGGCATTGCAGGCTCCTTCCATTAGCCTGCAAAGGGTGGCAGCGGAGTCGCTCGCCGGCTTTGCGCTAGCTCAAATCTGGAAGCCGGCTGCGGGCCGCGATCAGGTTAACGCCGTATTAAGAAATTCAGCCGCAATTTTCGAATCAGGACATTTTTCGGGGGCTGAAATGACGTCGCTTGGCCTGAATTCTTCAGACGATGTGTGCCCGGTACCGGAGAGCGTTTTCGGACAACTGTTCCGATCTCATCCGCAGGGTCTCGCGGAGCTGGTGGCAACGATCCCCGCGCATACGCGCGCGATGCTGGCGATGTTCTGTTACCGCCGCGCGCATCTGCATGCGTTGGGTCTCTCGATCGCCTCGACATGCGACGAGGCGGATCTGATCGAAGCTGGTGGGCGGCCGGGTGCTGCGCTGTACGAATTGTCCCGCGCGGTCGAAGCGCCGGTCGTCGCCGCGCAAGAGAATGGTCGTCGCAAGATCACGCTTGCGAAGGGGCCGCTTTGGACTCCGGCTCCGCTGGAAGACGACTACGAAGACTGATTTCAGCATTCGCTGTACGCAACGAATACGATGAAAGGCCCGGCGACCCGCCGGGCTTTTTCATGTGTGCGCGGTGTTGTGTCGAAAGCAGACCACCGTCCGCGTCGCCGCCGCCATCAGACGCATCAGGAGGCGACAAACAGCAGCGCCAGCAGCGCGATGAAGATCGGTGCGTTGCGGACAAAGAAAGCGGCAGTGACGATGGCCGGAAAAGTCGCGGCTTTGCGAAGTGTCTGAGTGGTCATGTTCTGATCCCCCCGTTTTGACGGGCGTGTGCGGTTGATATGGGATCCGAAGCCGGCCACGCGAGTACGGCTCACGGGATCGTGTTGCGATGCAGCATGATCTGGAGAGGTGCAACCGGGGCGCGCGCGCTAACCATAGAGAACTAAAGCGGGCATTTTTTGTTTTTGCTGCTGGCGGCGTATGCCAAAGTGCCTGAATGGAGATCCGTTTCAGAGGGCAAAAACTGGCGTACAATCGTTGGTTCGGAATGTCCGGACTCGCTTCGCCTGGCTTCTTGGGAGGGCGCGCATGACAAATCCGCTGCTGTGGTTGAGTGGCTTTAACCGGCACGTTCAGCGCGAGGCAGACTTGTTGATCGGACGCTATGGCGCGTTGGCGTATCGATACGCCCTGGACCATGTTCGTCTGGGGCAGCTCCGCAAGCGCAAGCGCGATGAGAAGCTTTATGCCGCGGTCGCCGAAGAGATCGCCGCACGCAAGTCGTCAAGACGCGGTGCAGTCTGTGCGGCCGCCGCAATGTGGCTGCCCGACTGGCTGCCTGTGTTGAACGGGACGCTCGCCGCCTTCGCCTGACATTCGCCTCGCTGTATGCGAGCTGCACTCTGCGAGTCGGCACGCGCGTCGACAGACATCTGCCATCGAATCGAATGGCCCGCGGGTGCGGGATATGCTCATCCGGCGACGGCCAACGGATTCGAGCACGTCAAGTCATCATCACGCAGCTCACGAACGGTCACGCGATTGCCGCATCGCGGGGCTTTCGATTAACTGGCATGCGTATCGTTTGATTCGCGCCTCGCGTTGCTTCGGTTTCAACCCTTTGACCAAGTGCAGACATGGCAAACTATCGAACATCAGCAATCGCGGCGGTTGAGTCCGCTCTCGTGCCGGCATCGAGCGGTACCGATCTGGACAGCGTTCGCGCGGTGCTGGCCAGTCTGCGCACGCGGGTGAAACCGCTTCACCTTGCTACGCTTGGCGTCACGTTTCTCTTCGCCATTGGCTGCACCGGCTGGGCGATTTACGAAGGCGTTTCGCTGCCGCTCGCGCTGATGGGCGGATATTGCACCATCATCGCGGGTATCGCGCTATTCGTGGCGCAGCTTGTTCTGACGCATCTGTCGGTGAAGGAAGCGCCGGCCCAGACGACCCGCAAGCCCAACTACGCTGCGTGGAAGCTCGTCAACACCCTGAATGTCTCGAATACGTCACGGCTTTGGTGCGACATCGAACCCGGTCATCCAGCGACGCAGGAATCGATGGCATGGGCGGCAGCAATTCTCGATGCGATCAAGTCGGGCGCCTTGCCGATCCACCCGAAGCCTCATGCGACCAAAGAAATGATCGCGCGAGAGCAAGCCAATCCGGGCTGGAACACCGAAGTTACGCGCGACGCGCTGCGGGCATGGGCGGAAAAGCACGGCCATTGCCCGACATTCCTGCGTCAATGAACAGGTTGCGTGCGCGCTGACATGCGCCGCCCGGTTGATCTGTCGTCAATCACACATTGCAGAGGGTTGGCGGGTTCGCGGCGAGGGCGCCGCGAGCCACGTCTTGTCGTACGTCCGGCGCGATTTCACTGCGCCGGCGTGCCGTGCGAACTGGACAATTCCTCAACGAGGCTGACGACGCGCCGGCGCAGGTTGGAATCGCTGATCCGCACGAATGAACGCGCGAGTGCCAGTCCGTCACCCGAGGAAATGAAATCCGTGATGTCGCTGCCGGATCCGTCCGGAGAGATGGACTGGGTGTCCTGCGTGTCGGCGAAGAAGGCGCTGACCGGCACGCGCAGCGTGTTGGCGATATCCTGAAGCCGGCCGGCACCGATCCGGTTTACGCCCTTCTCGTATTTCTGAATCTGCTGGAAGGTCACGCCAAGTGCGGCGCCGAGCTGCTCCTGGGTCATGTCCGCGAGCAGGCGATGCATGCGGACGCGCGCCCCGATCTGAGCGTCGACGGTGTTTGGCAATTTAGTCATGGGGAGATGCACTCGTAGAGATTGGAAACACGGCTCTTCAAACGGCGAATCGGTGCGCTGCGAACGCTGTCAAAGTTTACAGGTTGACCGTGAGCGACCGATGCACGCTGCGGCTGAGCGGGCCATGCATCAGGCCCAGAACGCAATCAGCACCAGCGGTCCCTCTGAAATTGAGGGCCTGGCAGCAGCTTACGAACGGATTTTGATAGATTTTGCTCCCCGGGCCGGCTTCGACCCCAAGAATACATCAGAGTATTGCCGTATCCTTATTGGCTTAAGAATTTCTCAGTGCTCGTTGACCGCGACGCCGAGCATGATCAGGCTCAAAGTGCGGTTCGCGGTCTCCCGCATGCGGCAGTAGCTCGCACCGGCCGGGTATATGCCGGGCTCAATTTTGTCGAAGACGGCGCAGAAGCGATCGCGCGACGCGGTGAAAGTCTTCTGCGAATCCGCGACGATGTTTTTGAAGTCGCCGGACTGCACCTGCTTTAACGCCTCGCGCATCTTCGCGGTCCAGATCGCGAGTTCGCGCTCCGCGCAGGCATTCTTCCGGGCCACGTCGTCATTCTTCCCGACCGCTTCTTTTATGCAGGGGTCGGCGACGAGCCCCACGCACTCAGCACCGAAGCCTCCTTTTTCCTCAGCGCCCTTGAGGCACGTGTTGATCGCGGAGACATCGGCGGGCGCAGCCCCCTGAGGCTTGCCGCTCTTACTTTGTGGTGCCGCGGTCACGTTCGCGCTCAGCGCGATAGCAAGGCTGATAGTTAATAGAAATCTTATCACGTGTATCCTCCCAACGCTTGGCCTGAACCGGCGGGCTGTTGCGGGATGTAGTCCGCGCTCCGCGATCAGTATTTGGCGATCACCGGCGACTTACCCCAGTCGAACCGGTAGTTGAGGCCGAATCGAACGATGCGAGCCGTCAGGTCGCCACCAACGGTGGTAAGGCGATTTAGGTTCAGCAGTGGGATGCCAGTGTTGGTGACCCCGGCGACGGTCGTACCAGCCGATCCAAAGTCGAGATAGAGATACTCGCCCTTGGCCGTCCAGTTGTTGCCGAGGGCGACTTCAAGACCGCCACCAACGGTCCAACCGGTTCGCGTGCTGCTTGCCGACGAAGTGCCAAAGGTATTCACGCCGCCGAAATTCGCCGCGTCGTCGACGAACTGGTTGCTGACCTGCAGGTCGGTGAGGGCGACACCACCAGTCGCATAAAGCAAAACGGTCGGCGTCACGGTCCAGCCGAGGCGCCCGCGAGCTGTGAAAAGCCAATCGGTGTTGTAGCCGGTTGTGACGTTGTAACTAGTGATGTTAGCCGGGAACGGGCCGCTCACCGTGCGGGTTATGCCCAAGCTGAAGGATTGGAAGTCGGCCTCGACGCCCCAGACCACCACGCCCGACTGCCAGTTAAAGCCGACCTGACCGCCACCGGTCCAATTGTCGTCGTTAGCAGAGCCGGTGCCGGCTAAGCCGACAGCCTCAAGGTTCACCGGATTACTATAGAAACAGCCGCCACCAGCGGGACAGCCGAAGGTCGAGACAAAGTTGCTCTTGCCCCATGCCTTTCCGACATTGCCGCCGATGTAGAAGCCCGACCATTGCGCGGATTGTGCAAGTGAACACGTCGAGGAAGCGATAAGCACTGCAACGCTGGCGGATAGAACTTTCCTCACGTCGCGCCTCCGAGCTCAAGAAAATATATGGAAGGTTATCGCATGGTCCTTGAGATTACACGGGGCGATCAGGGGGGGCTTCGATGGCTGACGGAACGCTTCACATTCGGATCGATATGAGGCCAGTGCACCGCGCGGGCATCGTCCAGCGCGCGTTCTCCCTAGCTGCAATATGCGAACCGATTGTTTCAGTCGGTTTCATGTGTCGCGATTCCCCCAACGGTAAAATTGTTCCGCAACCGGAGGGGGCATGCAAGTGTCAGATATGAGGTCGGCATTTCTAGTCAAGCCAAGTTATTGATACCACGGCGATTTCGTTGGCTCACGACAGGGACCGAACCGGCTGGGGCCAAGCAGACAAGGGCATTGGTTGGGCTGGGAGAGAGTGAGCCGGCCGACTATTCTGTGGCGATCAGCCGGGCGGTCTCTTGCCGAAATTCAAGTATGCGCTCGGCCAAGTCCGACGTTCGCGCGGCGAGTTCGTCGAAGCCTCTCGTGAAGCCGTCTAGGTCCTTCGCGACAAAGGTGAACGCGGGCTCGCTGATAACGTGGCACCATTTCTTGGCGCTCGCGATCGACGGGAGCAGTCTGTACGTCGGAGGATCTTCGCCGACACTACCGACGCAGCCGTGCGCGACGTCGTTCCTACGCCCCATCCATCCGGCATAGCAGTTCAAGACGTCAATCAACTCGGCCTCGAGGGAGTCTGCCTCGTCGATCGTCTCCTGCGCAGGCTCCAAGCCCAGTTGCATCCCGAGATGGTGGAAAAGCGATTCTGCAGCTGCGCGCATCATGTTGGCGCGCGTGGCGGGGCTAGTGATTGTGCCGAACGCTTGTATGGCCGGCGCGTCCATCGCGTAGTTGTTCGAGCCGACCAGCGATACGTAAAGGCCGACCATCTCGCCCTCCAGACGTTCCCAGCTGCTCATTGCGCGACCGACTGCGCAATATAGGTCCTCAGCTTTGGCGTCGCCGTCGCGGAATGGCGAACCTTCCTCGGCAGGACGGTCCCAAGCGTTGCCCATGATCCTGCTCACAGAATCGAAATTTGCAGATTGTTGCCCAGCGGAGAATATGGGCCTCGAGGCTGGCCCAGAAAATTCACTTATGTGCTTGAAAAAAATTGGCTCCCCGGGCCGGATTCGAACCAGCGACCAACCGGTTAACAGCCGGTTGCTCTACCACTGAGCTACCGGGGAACGCAGCGCGGCTATAACAAAGCCTCGCTCGATTGCAAGCGTTTCGGGCCGATCCGCGAACGGAAGCCCAAAGAAATGGAGGCGACGACCGGAATTGAACCGGTGTAAACGGTTTTGCAGACCGCTGCGTAACCACTCCGCCACGTCGCCATGAGCCAGGCTCATTGGGCTGTGGTCATATAGGAGGCTGGAGTGGCGGGCAACATGCGCTTGTCCCGCGCTGACGCCCGATCTTGCGTTTTCCGCCGCGCTGCCGCAGAAGCGGGCGGTTCTCATTCCGGACAAAAGCATGGCCGATTTCGCAACATTGCGCCGTTCGATGGTGGACGGACAGGTCCGCACCGCGGATGTCACCGATCGCCCCCTGATCCAGGCGATGCTCGATGTGCCACGGGAGCGTTTCGTTCCGGCGGACCAGCGCGAGCTGTCGTATCTCGATCTTGGTCTGGTGGTCGGAGAGGGGCGTCGTCTGCTGAAGCCGATGGTCCTCGCCAAAATGATACAGGCGCTCGAACTGGCTGTGGACCAGCGCGTACTAGATGTCGGTTGCACCACTGGATACGCCGCAGCACTGCTGTCGCGGCTCTGCAATTCGGTGGTGGCACTCGAAGAACAGCCGGCTCTGGCCAGTCAGGCGCGTGCGAATCTGTCCGGAATCGGCAATGTCGAGGTGATCGAGGGCGCGTTGGCTGCCGGCCATGTCGCCGGTGCACCCTACGACGCGATTCTCGTCGAGGGTGCCGTGGAATTCCAACCTGATTCGCTCTGCCGGCAACTCTCCGAGGGGGGGCGCCTTGTCTGCATCCTGGGTGTAGGACCCGCTGCCAAGGCAACGCTGTACCGGCGAGATGGGGCGGACATTAGTCGGCACGCAATTTTTGATGCTGCTGGCGTCGTGTTGCCCGGATTTGCGAAGCCTGCGGCCTTCGCCTTCTGACCCGATCCGGGGCACTGTATCCCGAAACACTCAGGTGTGTTGTTTTCCTCTGTTCTCGGTGGAACAGGGCTTCAAACCCCTGAAGTAACGGATATAGTTACAAAATCGTTGCCGGTGCCGGAGAGTCGCAAGGGGGTTCTGCGAGCACAGGTTCTTTTCGGGGGTGTTAATGCCGCTTACGCGTGCGGGGTCGTTTTTTCTGGCCGCCGCGTTCCTGACGGTCAGTGCGACGGGGTTTGCCGCCGATCGAAAGGTTGGTGTGGCTGGTGCTGGCGCCGGAAACGGTGTGGGCGGCGGTTCGACGACTCTCGAACAGGCTCTGGTTCAGGCCTATCAGAACAATCCGCAAATCAATGCCCAGCGCGCGCTCGTGCGTGCGACCGACGAGGCGGTGCCTCAGGCGCTGTCCGGCTACCGGCCGAGGATCAGCGGTACCTACAACACCGGCGTGACCTGGACGGAGACCAATACCGAAACGCAGATCCCCGTGATCTCGTCCGGTACGACCGTGGGAAGCCGTAACCGCCAGGTCTCCCGGTTCTACCCGTCGTCGGTCGGCGGGCAGTTGCAGCAAAACGTGTTCAACGGGTTCCAGACTGCGAACCGCACCCGTCAGGCCGAGGCACAGGTCTTCGCATCCCGCGAGACCTTGCGGGTGATCGAACAGACCGTGCTGCTGGATGCTGCAACGGTCTACATGAACGTGTTGCGCGACACCGCCGTGCTTGAGTTGCAGCGGCGGAA
>NZ_DATMRV010000162.1:0-2133 GCF_035565795.1 Pseudorhodoplanes sp. | reverse complement strand
CCCAATTCTTCGGCGGGGACACGACGGTTCGAGCGCTGGCTGCCGTCTTCGTAGATAACGTCGAACAGCACGAATTCGGTCCGCTTCGTCGGCTTGCGCGCCATTGTTGTTCTCCTTGTTGGAGCACCCGCGGGTGACTGCGTTCCGAAACAGGAATGCAGTGCTGGCGGCAGCGCTCAGGTTCGACTTGTGCAGATGGTCCGACGCGATCGAGGCGCGACCCGGACCGCCCTTATATGCGCAATCGCAGAGGGTATCGCAACCCGCCGTGCCCCCGCTCATGCGAGCCATTCGGGCCGATCATGTCGGATAACGGCACGATTTTCGTGCAAAATCGGGGAGGAGGAGCGCCGATTATTGGCTGGCCCAGCGCTGGTCGATCCGCTGCCAGGTGCCATCGGCGCGGATAGCCGCGATGGCCTGGTCCAGTTTCGCAATCAGGTCTGCGGATTGCCCCTTCCGGACGGCGAGCGCGAGCGGCAATTCGAGGAACAGCCTCTCCGGCAGGGTGACCTTGCCTGCATGCAAGGTCGACGCGAGCTTGCGGCCGACCTGGAAGTTGAGCGCCGCGGCGTCGGCTTCTCCGGCCAGCAATTGTGCGAAGCTCTGGTCGTAATCCGCATTCACGACGAGCTTCACCTCGGGCGCGGTCTTTCCAATGAAGCCTGCGAGAGGACCGGTCTTCGGCGTCACCACCGTCTTTCCGGCGAGGGCTTTCAGGCTGTCCGGCGTCGGCTGCGGTGCACGCACGAACAGCGCGCCGCCGGTGATCACGAGCGGTGCGGTGAAGTCAAAGCTCTGCCTCCGCTCGGGATTGATGGCGATCGGGAAGACAGCATCGGCGCGGCCGTCCTCCAGAGTTTTCTGGATCTCCGCGAACGGCACTGGCACATAGACGATGGTGAGCCCGGCGCGCTGTGCAGCCGCATTGAGGATATCGACCGCAAGACCGTCCGACTTTCCGTCCTTCACTTCCGCGAAGGGCGGAAAACGCTGGTCATGCGCGACGCGCACGGTCTGCGCCTGAGCGGTGAATGGCGCGAACGACGCCAGGGAAGCCAGAAGTGCCGGAAGAAGAATGCGCATGTGCCCCTCAACGATGAGGCGGCAAGGCTAGCACGCTCCGCTCGCGCGAAGATATGCCGTGCACGCAACCTACTCCGCCGCGGCGAGATCGGGCGCGTCGATGAAGCCGCCGGACTGCCGGCGCCAGAGCGCGGCATAATGCCCGTCAGCCGCCAGTAATTCGTCATGCGTGCCCTGTTCCACGATGCGGCCCTTGTCGAGGATCACCAGGCGGTCCATGCGCGCGATGGTCGACAGCCGGTGCGCAATGGCGATTACGGTCTTGCCTTTCATCAGTTCGTCGAGGCTGGACTGGATCGCCGCTTCCACTTCCGAGTCGAGCGCGGAGGTCGCTTCATCAAGCACAAGGATCGGTGCGTTCTTCAGGATCACGCGTGCGATCGCGACGCGCTGGCGTTGTCCGCCCGACAGCTTCACACCGCGTTCTCCGACCTGCGCGTCATAGCCGCGCCGGTGCCGCCAGTCTTCGAGCCCGAAGATGAAGTCATGCGCCTGCGCCAGTTTTGCCGCGGCGACAACTTCGTCGTCGGTCGCCGAAGGCCGGCCGTAGCGGATATTGTCGCGGATCGAGCGGTGCAGCAGCGAGGTATCCTGCGTCACCACGGATATCTGCGTGCGCAGGGATTCCTGTGTCACCTGCGCGATGTCCTGACCGTCGATCAGGATGCGCCCGTTCTCCAGTTCGAAGAAGCGGAGCAGCAGGTTGACGAGCGTGGACTTGCCCGCGCCGGAGCGCCCGACGAGGCCGATCTTCTCGCCCGGCTTCACCGACAGGGAGAGGTTTTCGATCAGGCCCTTCTCGCTGCCATATCCGAAGCGGATATCCTGAAAGTCAATCTCGCCGCGCGTCACCGTCAGTTCCGTTGCATCCGGCTTGTCGGCGAGGCCAAGCGGCCGTGCGATCGCGCGCATGCCTTCCTGCACCACGCCGATATTCTCGAAGATGTCTGTGATCTGGTAGGCGACCCAGCCGGCCATGTTCACGATCTGCCACGCAAGCGGCAGCGCCATGGCGACCGTGCCGACCTGCACCTTGCCCTGCGTCCA
>NZ_DATMRV010000161.1:0-1950 GCF_035565795.1 Pseudorhodoplanes sp. | reverse complement strand
TCGATCAGCATCAGGCGCATGGAGAAATCCTGCGCCATGCGAACGAGCGAGTCATAGATCGCCTGGTCGCCGTGCGGGTGATATTTACCCATCACGTCGCCGACGATGCGGGCCGACTTCACGTATTTCTTGTCGGGCGTGTGCCCCTGCTCGTGCATCGAATAGAGGATGCGCCGATGCACGGGCTTGAGGCCGTCGCGCGCGTCCGGCAGCGCACGCGACACGATTACGCTCATCGCGTAATCGAGATACGAGCGCTTCATTTCGTCCGTGATTGAAACGGGGCGAATGTCCGGCGGCAGCGCGCCTCCGGAAGCTGGATTTTCGGGATCGGCCAAGAAAGGTTGTCCAGGGAAGCTGAATTGGCCGCAGCAATAGCCGATTCAGCTCGGCAACGCCAATACTTTTGTGTCTCTGGCGACTTAATTTACTAAGTTATTTCAATAACTTATTTGACCGTCCGAGACCGACGCCGAAGCTGCCGCAGCATTGCCTTTTTTGCCTCCGCACGCGAGGGTTCCGCATCATGCAGATCGAATTCTTCGTGTCGGCTCTGGTCACGTTGCTGGTGGTGGTCGACCCGCTCGGGCTCGTCCCGATCTTCAACTCGTTGACCTCCCGGCTGACCGTCCCTGCCCGCCGGAGCGTCGGGATCCGGGCGAGCGTGATCGCCTTCCTGATCCTGTGCGGCGCGGCGCTGATCGGCGACTGGCTGCTGCGGCAGCTCGGGATCGGCCTGCCGGCTTTCCGGATCGCGGGCGGCCTCCTGCTGTTCTCGATCGCGTCCGAGATGGTGTTCGGCATACGCATCGTACGCGAAGCCGGTACGGCTGAAGCCGCAATCGAGGACGAGCATGTTCGTAACATCGCGGCGTTTCCGCTCGCCATTCCGCTGATGGCGGGACCCGGCGCGATCACGGCAGTGATCCTGCTGGCCGGCCGCGCCTATGGCGATCCGGTACGGCTTGGCGGCCTGATCGCGGTCATCGCGATCGTGATGGCGGCGTGCCTTGTCGGCTTCCTGATCGGCACGCGCATTTCCAGGCTGCTCGGCGTGACCGGCAACATCGTGCTGGAGCGGTTGCTCGGCGTGATCCTCGCTGCGCTCGCGGTGCAGTTCGTGATCGATGGCGTGCGGGCGGTGTGGAACTAGGCCGCCGTTAACGGACCTGAAAAGCCCAAGCACTCACTCTCCGCCAGGATCTGGGAGTGAACATCGATGTGCATGGCGTGTGACTGGTCGCCCTATTTCGCCGCGTTCGGAAAGGCTGGAACCGGCGGCGGGCCAACGCGGCGCAACGTATTGAAGGCCGGCGCGGCGATGACTGCGGCGGCCATGGCCGGCGCTCCGGTCTTCCAGGCCACGGCCGTGTCCGCACAGGAGGCTCGCCAGGGCGCCGGCACGGGTCCAGCCGACTACATATTTCGCAATGGCCCGATCTACACCGTGGCGGGCCCCTCGTTATGGGCGACGGGCGTGGCGGTCAGAGGCAACCGGATCATCCATGTCGGCGACGAAGCCGGCGCGATGGCGCTCGCCGGGCCGAACACCAAGGTGGTCGATCTTGCCGGCAAGCTGCTGATGCCGGGTTTCGTCGAGGGCCACACGCATCCCTTCCTCGGCGCCTTTCTCACGTCGGGCATCGATCTCCAGGTGCCCACCCTCGCTGAGGCGATCGAAGCCATTCGGACCTATGCAAAGAACAACCCGCGGGGACCGATCCGCGGCTTCGGCTGGCGCGTCGACATGTTTCCGCCGGAGGGGCCGACGCGCGCCCTGCTCGACGCCATCGTCCCCGATCGTCCGGCCTTCTTCTTCGCCATCGACGGCCACAGCCTGTGGGCCAACAGCAAGGCGCTGGAGATCGCCGGCGTCAATCGCGACACGCCGGACCCGATCCCGCGCTTCAGCTATTACGTGCGCGACAAGAATGGCGAGCCGACCGGCTA
>NZ_DATMRV010000160.1:0-5817 GCF_035565795.1 Pseudorhodoplanes sp. | reverse complement strand
ACCAGCGCCGTGATCAGCGTCAGGTCGGCGCAATAGACGAACACGTCAGCGGCCACGACCAGATTGAACCGGGCATCGGCGCGGATGTGGCGGTCGAGGCTTTCGGTGAGATCGCCGGTCTCGAGCTTGTCGTAGAGCTTCTTCCGGCGCGCCTGCGCCACCATGCCGGGCGAAAGATCGACGCCTTCCATCCAGTCGACCACCGGCCGGAATGCGGCGCCCGAAAGGCCGGTTCCGCAACCGAGATCGAGCATCGTGGCGAAACGGCCCTGCCGGTGCGGCTCGCGGCAGACCTCGGACACGGCGCGCTCCAGCATCTCGGGCGCGGTATAGGCGAGCGCCGCCAGCGCGTCGTCGAACTTCGACGCATATTGATCGAACACCGAGCGCACATAATCCGCGGACATAGCGTGCCCGCCGATGTTGAGAAGCCGCAGCCGCAATCCTGCGCCATGCCGGTCCGCGGGGTCGGCCGCCAGGGCTCGCTCGAAGGCCGCAACGGCGCCTGCACGGTCGCCATCGAATTCGCGTAGTTCACCAAGCTCGAACCAGGCCGCGGCGAACCCCGGCGCCAGTTCGACCGTTTGCTCCAGAAGGTCGAGGGCGGATGTCAGGTCGCCACCCTCGCGATAGGCGCGCGCGATCTCGTAGCGCCGGTCGGCGATCAGATCGCCCGACGACTGAAACAGTATCTGCCCCTGGAGCGTTCCCTGCGGCGTTGACGACATTCTCGCGATTTTCCTGTCCGGAACCTATCTAGGCCACATGCGTCCCGAAGACCTGCTCCTGCCGACGCCCTCCGGCGTCTGTTGCAAGACCGGCGGCTTTTACATCGACCCGACCCGTCCGGTCGACAGGGCGCTGATCACGCATGGCCATTCCGACCACGCCCGGGCGGGACACGGCGCCGTGCTGGCCACGCAGGAAACGCTCGACATCATGCGGCTGCGCTACGGCGAGGATTTCGCCGGCAGTACGCAGGCGATCCGCTACGGCGAGACCGTGAGCCTGAACGGGGTCAGCGCCACCTTTCATCCGGCCGGTCATGTATTGGGGTCTGCCCAGATCGCGGTGGAGCGCAAGGGTTGCCGGATCGTCGCCTCCGGCGACTACAAGGACGTGCCGGACCCGACCTGTGCGCCGTTCGAACTCATTCCCTGCGACGTCTTCATCACCGAAGCGACTTTCGGCCTGCCGGTGTTCCGTCATCCCGATCCGGACGCGGAGATCGCCAGGCTCCTTCATTCGGTGACGTTGTTCCCCGAGCGTGCGCATCTGGTGGGCGCCTATACGCTCGGCAAGGCGCAGCGGGTGATCGCGCTCATCCGCAAGGCGGGCTATCGCGATCCGATCTATCTACACGGGGCGATGGAAACGCTGTCGCACTATTACCAGTCGCGCGGCATCGATCTCGGCGATCTTCGTCCTGTCCGCGACATGAAGAAGGGGGAACTCGGTGGCACCATCACGCTCTGTCCGCCCTCGGCACTCAAGGAAGTGTGGTCGCGCCGCTTCCCCGATCCGGTGACGGCCTACGCATCGGGCTGGATGCGGGTGAGGGCACGCGCGCGACAGAGCCTCGTGCAATTGCCGCTCGTAATCTCCGATCATGCCGATTGGGATGGCCTGCGCGACACCATCGTCGCAACTGGAGCGTCCGAAATCTGGGTGACACACGGGCAGGAGGACGCGCTGGTCCACTGGTGCGGCACGCAGGGACTCAAAGCGCGGCCGCTCGATATCGTCGGTTATGGCGATGAAGACGAGACGGATGGTGTGTCCAACGAAGGCGAAGCCGGAAATCCGATATGAACCGCTTCGCCGAATTGCTCGACCGTCTCGCCTACGAGCCCGGCCGCAACAACAAGCTGCGGCTGATGACGGACTATTTCCGGCACACGCCCGACCCCGAGCGCGGCTATGCGCTTGCCGCACTGACCGGCAGCCTCGTCTTCCAGCACGCCAAGCCCGGCATGATCCGCGCGTTGATCACCGAGCGCACCGACCCGGTGCTGTTCGGTCTTTCGCGTGACTTCGTCGGCGACACATCCGAAACGATCGCCCTGATGTGGCCCGTACCGGAAGTCCAGCCGAACTTCGTTCCCACGATCACCGACGTTGTCACCACGCTCAATACGCTCGGAAAGACGCAATTGCCTGCTCAGATCGCGCGCTGGCTCGATGCGCTCGATGAGACCGGACGCTGGGCCTTGTTGAAACTCGTCACCGGCGCGCTGCGTGTCGGCGTATCGGCGCGACTTGCGAAGACGGCGGCGGCCGCCCTCGGCGACAAGGACGTCACCGACATCGAGCTGATGTGGTCCGGGCTCGAAGCACCATACGAGGATCTGTTCGCCTGGCTTGAGGGACGCGGCGAAAAGCCGGAGACAACTGACCCGGCGCCGTTCCGCCCGGCCATGCTGGCGCATGCGATCGAGGGGACGGATTTCGAGAAGCTCGATCCGTCTGACTTCATGGCCGAATGGAAATGGGACGGCATCCGCGTGCAGGCCTCGGCAGGCGTCAATGCACACGGCGACCGCATCGTGCGGATGTACTCGCGCACCGGCGAAGACATCTCGAAAAGCTTCCCCGACCTGCTCGAGTCTCTGAACTTCAACGGCTCGCTCGACGGCGAGTTGCTGATCCTCCGCGACCGCCGCGTGCAGAGCTTCAATGTGCTGCAGCAGCGCTTGAACCGGAAGGCCGTGACGCCGAAGCTGATCCACGACTACCCGGCACACCTGCGCGCATACGATCTGCTCGTGGACGGCAACGAAGACCTGCGCGAACTGCCGTTCGAGATACGGCGCAAGCGCCTGCAGTCCTTCATCGCCCGTCACGCTCATCCGCGGCTCGACCTGTCACCGCTCGTGCCGTTCGCAACCTGGGACGAGCTTGCCGCAGCGCGCGCGGATCCGGCTTCCGCCGGCGCAGGCGAAGATGCCGACGCGGTGGAAGGCGTCATGATCAAGCGCAAGGATTCGCCGTATGTCCCCGGCCGCCCGAAGGGTCTGTGGTGGAAATGGAAGCGCGACCCGTTCACCGTCGATGCGGTGCTGATGTACGCACAGCGCGGCAGCGGCAAACGCTCGTCTTTCTATTCGGATTATACCTTCGGTGTGTGGACGATGATCGACGGCGAGCAGACGCTGGTACCGGTCGGCAAGGCCTATTTCGGCTTCACCGACGAGGAACTGATCAAGATCGACCGCTTTGTTCGCAACAACACGGTGGAGCGGTTCGGCCCGGTGCGCGCGGTGAAGTTCGGTCCCGATGAAGGCCTGGTGCTGGAGGTCGCATTCGAAGGCCTGCAACGCTCCACGCGGCACAAATCGGGCCTCGCCATGCGTTTTCCGCGGATCGCGCGGTTGCGCTGGGACAAGCCGCCCAAGGAGGCGGACCGGCTGGAAACGCTGGAGAAGATGCTGGCGCAGCCGGCAAAGCGGGAACCGGTTTTGCGTCCGGTCGCTCGCTAACCTAAAGTCTATTGGACGAATCTGCGGCGCCGCGTCCGGCGCCTTGCACGGCGCGGCCCCGTAACTAGATCATTGCGCTGACCGGCCCCTGCGCCGGATGGAGGGGAATCCATGTCCACCAACGAACCGCGCGCCTCGATCGAGACGTCCCGGCCTGCGAACAACGATACCATCACCCGCTTTCTCGGCGGCTCGCCGCTCGCGGTTGCGGGCCGGCTGATCCTGCTGTCGATCCTGGTCGGCTTCGTGATGGTGACGTTCGGACTCGATCCCTACAACATCATCCGCAGCATCCAGCATCTGTTCGAGGCGATCTGGAATCTCGGCTTCGACGCGATCAACTGGCTGTGGCGCTACTTCCTGCTGGGCGCCGTGATCGTGATCCCCGTCTGGCTGATCATGCGGCTGGTGAACGCGCCAAAGGGCCGTTAATTCAAAAATATTCACGGGCCTGCGCAAAACGCAGGCCCAATTTTACGCCGGCCAGCGCTGAGCAGTGATATCCGCCGCATCGATACCGACGATATCGGCGAGCGGCTGCTTCTCTGCCTGCGTCAGCATTGCGCGCTTGATGTCGTGGACCAGCGCGAGTCCATGGAACACCAGCGCGCTGTAAAGCTGCACGAGCGTTGCACCGGCACGCAGCTTCGCGATCGCCGCGTCCCCTGAATCGATGCCGCCGACCCCTATGATCGGCATTGCGCCTTCCAGCCGCACATACGTCTCCGCCAGCATCCGCGTGGACAGCGGAAACAGCGGCTTTCCGGAAAGTCCGCCCTGCTCGCCGGCCTTCCCGCGTTCGCGCAGGCTCGGCGGCCGGCTGACCGTGGTGTTGCCGACCACCATGCCCTCGACCTTGCGGTTGCGGGCGAGGCCGACAATGTCGTCGAGATCGGCCAGCGTCAGATCCGGCGCGATCTTCAGGAGAAGCGGCGTCGGAGCGCGCACGCGGTTACGCGCATCGATCGCACGCGCCAGCAAATCGTCGAGCACTTTCGCCTCCTGCAGATTGCGCAGCCCCGGCGTATTCGGCGACGACACGTTGATCGTGATGTAGGACACCACCGGCGCGAAGGCTTCGATCAGCCGCACATAGTCCGCGGTGCGATCCGTGCTGTCCTTGTTCGGACCGATATTGATCCCGACGATCCCGCCCTGATGCACGCGCGCTGCGAGCCGGCGCAGCACCGCGGCGGCGCCGTCCGAGTTCAGTCCGAGCCGGTTGATCACCGCGCCATCAGCATCGAGCCGGAACAGGCGCGGGCGGGGATTGCCGGGCTGCGGCCGCGGCGTCACCCCGCCGACCTCGACGAACCCGAAACCAAGCCGCAGGAGCGCGTCAGGCACCTCGGCATGCTTGTCGAAGCCGGCGGCGAGCCCAACCGGATTGGGAAAATTCAGCCCAAAGGCACGGACCTGCAGGCGCGAATCGTCGGGCCCGGGTGCGGGCAGCGGCACCCATCGCAGGGCCCGCATGGCCAGCCGATGGGCCTCTTCAGGGTCGAAACGATGCAGAAACGGGCGCGCGAGGCGCTCGAGCAGGACGATCACGCCGGAAAGACTCCAGTTGGGCGCGCGAACCTAGCCATCGACCGGTCGGCACACAAGAAACGCGAATGCAGGGCTGGACAGAGCTTGCAAAGGGGACTAATTCCCTAAATCAGGTAGGACAATAGTCACACCAGCCGCGCCAAGGCGCAGGGGCTGCCATGCTGACGCATGCTCAGATCTGGACTGCCATCGACCGGCTTGCCGCACGCGCCGGCCTGTCCGCGTCCGGCCTCGCCAAGAAAGCCGGGCTCGATCCCACCACCTTCAACAAGTCGAAGCGCATAACTCCGGACGGCCGCGCGCGCTGGCCATCGACCGAGTCGGTGGCGAAGTCGCTGGCGGCGACCGGCACCAGCGTGGAAACCTTCATCGCATTGATTTCGGAAACCCCGCGCCCGATCACACAGGCGGTGCCGCTGATCGGCTTTGCCGAAGCAGGCGCGCGCGGCTTTTTCGACGACGGCGGCTTCCCGGTCGGCAAGGGCTGGGACGAGATCGCTTTCCCTTCCGTCAACGACGAACATGCCTACGCGCTCGAGATTTCAGGCAACTCGATGGAGCCCGCCTATCGCAAGGGCGACATCATTGTCGTGTCGCCCGGCGCACCGGTTCGGCGCGGCGACCGCGTCGTGGTCAAGACCAGGGAGGGCGAAGTGATGGTCAAGCAGCTCGCCCGCAAGACCGCGAAGACGATCGAGTTGCATTCACTCAATCCCGACCATCCCGTACGCACCCTGGCGATGACAGACGTGCTGTGGGTCGCGCGCATCATGTGGGCGAGCCAGTA
>NZ_DATMRV010000159.1:0-20231 GCF_035565795.1 Pseudorhodoplanes sp. | reverse complement strand
GATCACCGCGGCCGTGCAGAATGGCTGGCTCGACGGCGAGAAGGCGATGCTGGAGAGCCTGATCGCGTTCAAGCGTGCCGGCGCCGACGGGATCCTGACGTATTTTGCGCCGCGGACCGCGGAATTGCTGCGCGGCTGACGGACAGTTCTTTCGCTAACGGCCGTCGCCATCCGCTCTTGCCGGATCGACACCGGCTTTGCCTCAACCGGCAAAGCCCGTTGCTGCGTTTGCCGAAACCGATCAGCCCCTGACGTCGCTCGCATAGATGCGCGCGGGATTGTAGCCATCCGCAGCAAACGCGCTGAGGATCTCCTCGGCATGCGCGTGATCGCGCGCCTCCACCGTCACATCGAGACGCGCGCCCTTGGCTGGCACGTCGAGAAACAGACGCTTGTGATCGACTTCGAGGATGTTGGCGCCGAGTTCACCGAGCCTGCTTGCGATATGACCGAGCACGCCCGGCCGGTCGGGAATGGTGAGACGGAACGATATGATCTGCTCGTCGCGTTCCAGTTCGCGCACCATGATGGAGGCGAGAATGCGCGGGTCGATGTTGCCGCCGCACAGGATCAGACCGACGCGCTTGCCCTTGAAGCGCTGAGGCTCCTTCAGCATCGCAGCGAGCCCCGCCGCGCCGGCACCTTCCGCCATGGTCTTCTGCAACGTCAGATAGGCGTTTACGGCGCGTTCAAGCTGCGTCTCGCTGACCAGCATCACGTCGGACACGAGCTCGCGGATGATCGGCAGCGTGAGCTTGCCGACATTCTTCACCGCAATGCCTTCCGCCAGCGTCGCGCCACCGCACGGTTGATCCTTTCCATGCAGCGCATTCCACATGGACGGATAGAGTTCGGCTTCGACACCGATCACCTCGATCTGCGGATTGATGGCCTTCGCCGCAACCGCGTTGCCGGAGATCAGGCCGCCACCGCCGATCGGCACGATCAGGCTGTCGAGATCGGGCCTGTCGTCGAGCATTTCGATCGCGATCGTGCCCTGCCCCGCGATGATGCGCGGATCGTCGTAAGGGTGGATGAACAGCAGGCCCTGCTGAGCCTGAAGCTCTTCCGCGCGCGCCTGCGCCTCCGAAATCGTCTCGCCGTGCAGGACCACCGTCGCACCATAGGCGCGTGTCGAAGCGACTTTCACCGCAGGCGTCGTGACCGGCATCACGATGGTCGCCGCAATACCAAGTCGCGAGGCATGATAGGCAACCGCCTGCGCATGATTGCCTGCCGACATGGCGATCACGCCGCGAGCGCGATCGGCAGCATCGAGACTCGCCAGCTTATTGAGCGCGCCGCGCTCCTTGAACGAGTTCGTGACCTGCAGGTTTTCGTATTTGACGAAGACTTCAGCGCCGGTGAGCGCGGAGAGCTTGGGCGCCGGCAGCATCGGCGTGCGCAGAATGCGCCCTTCCAGAATGGTCTGCGCATCCTCGATATCGCTCAGCCTGATCATACTCTTGTCCTCGCGGATGGCACTATAGGCGCGGAGGTTGCGTTACGTTAGACTTGGCGGAACTGATTTTTCGGCATCTGATTGCGGACAGGGGCCCATGGCGGACGAACGGGACCGGATCGGCGTCTCCTATGACGTGAAGCCGCATGCATACGACCCGGACGCCCATCCGGAATTGTTTGACGGGGTGCCGGCGCGGCGCGTCCTTGCCTTCGTGATCGATCTCGTAATCCTCGCGGTCCCGCTGATCCTCGTCTGGCTGTTTTTCCTCGCGATCGGCATCGTGACGCTGGGGCTCGGCTTCAGTTTGTTCGGCCTGATGCCGGTGATCACCCTGATCTGGGCGGCGTACTATTACGGGACCACGCTCGGCGGACCGCGTTCCGCCACCATCGGGATGCGCGCGCTCGATATCGAGATGCGGACCTGGTACGGCGCGCCCTCGTATTTCGTGCTGGCGATCGTCCATGCCGGACTGTTCTGGGTCTCGACCAGCGTGCTGACCCCGCTCATTCTGCTGGTCTGCTTCTTCAACAAGCGGGGGCGGCTGCTGCACGATTTCCTGGTGGGAACGGTGGTGATCAACAACCCCGACCGCGCCGGAGCCCCCCGCCCTCCGGAACCCGGTCCCGGTACCGTTTGACGAGAGCCGTCCTGCCGGTCAGAGTTTGCGCCGGAGCATTGGCCGGCCGTGACCCAGCATTCGCGCGATACGCCGCAATTCTATCTGACGGCGCCCTCGCCCTGCCCGTACCTTCCGGGCAAGGAAGAGCGGAAGGTGTTTACGCATCTTGTGGGCGATCGCGCTCCGGGCCTGAACGACCTCCTCACCCATGGCGGCTTCCGGCGCAGCCAGTCGATCGCGTATAGGCCAGCCTGCGAAACCTGCCGCGCCTGCGTGTCAGTTCGTGTGGTGGTGAACGATTTCGTCCCCGGACGATCCCTGCGCCGGATCGCGCAGCGCAATTCCGATGTCTCGGGCGAAATGCGGGCCGCGGTGCCGAGTTCGGAGCAATATTCGATCTTCCGCGCCTATCTCGACGAACGCCATCGCGATGGCGGCATGGCCGACATGACCGTGCTCGACTACGCGATGATGGTCGAGGACTCGCATGTCGAGACCCGCATGGTGGAGTACCGGCTGCAGCCGGAAGAAACGTCGGGGCGCCACACTGGCCAATTGATTGCGGTCGCGCTGACCGACCTGCTCAGCGATGGCCTGTCGATGGTCTATTCGTTCTTCGATCCGGACTACGAGGCGCGTTCACTCGGCTCGCTGATGATCCTCGATCACATCGCGCGCGCAAAGCAGATGGGCCTGCCCTACGTCTATCTCGGCTATTGGGTGCGCGGCTCTCGCAAGATGGATTACAAGAGCCGCTTCCTCCCGCAGGAGCGCCTGATGTCGCAGGGCTGGATCCGCGCGGAGACGTAGCCTAGCCGATCGATCTGCCGAACCTGTTGTTCTTCGGGAAACGATCCGGCTTGACGCGCCCGGCATCGCCGCGATTGCCGCGCCACGCGGCAAGCTCCTTCAGCGGCGTATTCTGCGCGCGGCCGGCGCTGTCGAACCAGTTGAGCCCATCGCCCTTGGACGAGAAGGTCACGATGTCGCTCAGGATGCCGTCCTTGTAGCGCTGCAGCCGCACGCCCGCGCCGCGCGTCATCTCCGGCACCTGATCAATCGGGAACACGATCATCTTGCGGTTCTCGCCGATTGCGGCGACGAGATCGCCTTCCACCAATGCGATCGCGACGGCCTTGTCGGGGGCCTTGACGTTGAGCACCTGCTTGCCCTTGCGCGTGTTGGCGAGGCACTCGTCCTCCGCCACGACGAAGCCCTTGCCCTCGCCGGAAGCCAGGATGAACTTGCGCCCGCCCTGATGCTTGAAGGCGGCGACGATGGTGGCGTCCTGCTCGAGATCGATGAACAGCCGCACCGGCTCGCCGTGCCCGCGTCCACCCGGCAGCTTCGATGCATCGATGGTGTAGAACTTGCCGTTGGAGGCGAAGAACACGCATTTCGACGTGGTCTCGGCAAAGAACGAGAATTGCAGCGAGTCGTCCGACTTGAAGGCAACGGAGGACAGATCGGCGACATGGCCGCGCAGGGCGCGCACCCAGCCCTTCTCGGACACGACAACGGTAACCGGCTCGCGCTCGACCAGAACCTCCGCAAGCTCCTGTTCGACGTCACGCACTTCGCCGAAGGTCGTGCGGCGCTTGCCGAGTTCGGTCTTGGGGCCGAAGGTCTCGCGGACTTTCTTGATCTCGCCCGCGACCGTCTTCCACTGTTCGTCCTCGGACTTCAGCAGCGACTTGAGCTTCTTCTGCTCGTCGCGCAGATCCTTGTCCTCGGTGCGGATTTCCATCTCTTCAAGCTTGCGCAGATTGCGCAGGCGCATGTTCAGGATGGCGTCCGCCTGCACGTCGGTGAGCTTGAAGGTCCTGATCAGGACCGGCTTCGGCTCGTCCTCGGTGCGGATGATCTTGATGACCTTGTCGAGATTCAGATAGGCGATCAGGTAACCGCCCAGAACCTCGAGGCGATGTTCGATCGCATCGAGTCTGTGCTGGCTGCGGCGAACCAGCACGTCGCGGCGGTGATCCAGCCATTCACGGAGCGCTTCGGCAAGACCGATAACCCTCGGCACGCGCCCCTTGATGAGCACGTTCATGTTCAGCGGGATGCGGCTTTCCAGCTCGCTCACCTTGAACAGCGATTCCATCAGCAGCACCGGATCGACAGCGCGCGTCTTCGGCTCGATCACGATGCGGATGTCGGCGGCGGACTCGTCGCGGATGTCGGCAACGAGCGGCAGCTTGCGCTCGTTCATCATCTCGGCGATGCGTTCGATGAGCCGCGATTTCTGAACGAGATAGGGGATCTGCGTCACCACGATCTGGTAGCCGCCGCGGCCGGTCTCTTCCTTGGTCCAGCGCGCACGTACGCGGAACGAGCCACGTCCCGTCGTGTAAGCCTCGGCGATCGATTCCTTTGAATCGACCACGACGCCGCCTGTCGGGAAGTCCGGCCCCGGTACGTATTTCAGCAGGGTCTTCGAGCGCGCATTCGGATTGTCGATCAGGAACAGCGCGGCATCGCACAACTCGGCGGCATTGTGAGGCGGGATCGACGTCGCCATGCCGACCGCAATGCCCTGCGATCCGTTGGCCAGCAGGTTGGGAAACGCGCCCGGCAGGACCACCGGTTCTTCGGTCAGTCCGTCATAGTTCGGACGGAAGTCGACCGCGTTCTCATCGATGCCTTCGAGGAGAAGGCGCGCGACCTCGGTCATGCGCGCTTCGGTGTAGCGGTAAGCGGCGGCGTTATCGCCGTCGATATTGCCGAAATTGCCCTGCCCGTCGACCAGCGGATAGCGCGAGGAGAAATCCTGCGCGAGCCGGACCAGCGCGTCATAGATCGCCTGGTCGCCGTGCGGATGGAAGTTACCCATCACGTCGCCGACGATCTTGGCCGACTTTTTCGGTGTCGTTCCGGGATCGAGCCGCAACAGCCGCATGCCGTAAAGGATGCGCCGGTGAACCGGCTTCAGACCGTCGCGCGCGTCCGGAAGCGCGCGGTGCATAATGGTCGACAGCGCATAGGCGAGATAGCGCTCTTCCAGCGCGTCACGCAGCGCGATTTCCTGGACGTCCTTGTCCGGCGGAGGAATCAGCCTTGTACCCATCCCGTTCGGTTAACCCGGCTCACCGGGCCGAACAAGGCAGCCGAGGGTATGGGGCAGCCGCATGCGAACCAAAATGTGCGCCGCCGCGCATCCGCCGGCGGAGTTCCGGCGTGAATGCACGATGAATGCAGGATCTCAACGCAATTCATTGAATTTGCGATCTAATCGGACGCCGGAACAACACTGCGGCCAGAACCGGCTCTCAAAATTCGTCGGCCGCGAACATTCGGGAGACCCTGATGAGAAAGTTGCTGCTCGCAATCGCGGCCGCTACCGCGATTGTGTCGTTCGCCTCGCTGGCATCCGATGATGCGCAAGCCATGACGCTGCCGGCGCCCGCTGCCATGGCTGACGTCCTCGGCAGCCAGGCGGAATCGGTGGCTTATGTCTGCCGCCGCTGGTGCGGTCCCTACGGCTGCACGCGCCGCTGCTTCTACACGGCGCCGCGCTACTACCGTCCCTACTATCGCCCGTACTACCGTCCCTACTATCGTCCGTACCGGTACTATCGATACTACTGAGGACCGGTTCGTCCGCGACCGCCATTTCACGGACGATTTATTGGCGGGCGCCCGAAATATGCGGCGGCCCACCAAATTTTATGGTACCCGTGTAGCGTGGCCGCGAAGGGGATAAATTTTGCGGCAGGGTGGTTTCTAAACCGCGTCGACAGACGCGGATCTGCGAACGGTAGCGTTGCTGCCGGACTAAAGCGCAGCGCTACCGCTGCGGTCATCGTAGACAGATTGGAGATCAAAGCATGAAGACGCTTGTTACTGCCCTGGTTATTGCTGCGGGGCTTGGCCTCGGTGCCGGTGCTGCATCTGCCGCTCCGGTCAGCGCGCCCGGTACTTCTCTGAATGTGCAGGGCCTGTTCACACCCGCTCAGTACTATGGCGGCGGCGGCTACTACGGTTATCGCGCGCCCTATTGCTACTATGTGAGGCGCTGCGGATACGGCCCCTATGGCTATCACTGCTGGCGCGAACGCGTCTGCCGCTAAACACACTCGCACATATCGAGCGCATATATCGAGATTGGCCGGTCCATGGACCGGCCTTTTTCGTTTCTAGGCCGCGTCGGGCAACCTGCGGGTCACAGCGGTGATGAAATGCGAGCGCGCATCCGGCAACGTGATCCCGCGCGGCTCCAGCACATGGCGCGCGAGAAAGAACGCCGTCAGTGCAAAACCGTCGGCGATATCCTTTGCATCAATCCGTTCCACGTCTCCGATCACAAAAGCCGGCAGCGTCAGCATACGGTCATGCCAGGGAGCCCCTGCTTCACGCGATACCGCACGCCCTGATTTCGGCGACACATAGACGAGGTCGGTGAGCGCCCCGGTCGCAGCGCAGGCGTCGAGGTCAAGGCCGAAGCCAAGTTCGGACAACATCAGCAACTCGAAACGCACGATCAGGGCGGCGCAAACCGCGGGCTCGTCCAGATGCGCGATGATCGTCTCGAGGCTGTCGAACACGACCTCATGCGGATCGCGCTCCGGCAGAAGCCGGGCCAGCGCCGCAAGATGCGTCACTGCGAACACCGCATGGGAGTCTCCAAACAGCGAACCCGCGCGCAGTGCAATCGGCTCGATCGTAAAAGTGCCGAGGTGGTCGTCCAGCCGCGCACGCCAATGCGCTCGCACGGCATTGGCGGGCTGCAGCACCGGCCGCATCCGCGTGCCCGCTCCGCCCCGCACGAGCCCGAGATGGCGCCCATGCTCCCGGGTCATCAATTCGAGAATGGCATTCGCCTCGCCGTGGCGCCTGATGCCGAGGACGAATCCGTCGTCACTCCATTGCATGGGGCGACATGACCCCATCCCGTCCGGAAAGTCGAGGGTGACGAGCGCTACGTCAGTTCCACCCAGGCAGGCGCGTGATCGCTCGCGCCCTCGCGCCCGCGTTCGGCACGATCGACACCGGCCGATTTCAGCTTGCCGGCAAGAATTGGTCCCAGCAGGAGGTGATCGAGCCTCAGGCCTGCGTCGCGCGGCCAGCGGTTTCGCTTGTAGTCCCAGAAGGTGTAGATGCGCTCGCCCGGATGAATTTCGCGCAATGCGTCCGTCCAGCCCTGCTTGACGAGCCTTGCATAGGCAGCGCGGCTTTCCGGCTGGATCAGCGCGTCATTGTCCCATGACCTGGTCGGATAGATATCGAGATCGCTCGGCGCGACGTTGTAGTCGCCGATCAGAGCGACGGGAACGTTTGCTTTCAACAGCTTGCGGGCGTGTACCGACAGCCGCCTGAACCACTTCAGCTTGTAGTCAAACTTCGGGCCGGGCTGCGGATTACCGTTCGGCAGATAGAGACAGCCGATCAGGACGCCGCCGACCGCGGCCTCGATATAGCGGCTCTGCGCATCGTCGCGGTCGCCGGGAAGCGCCAGACGCGTGACGACCGGCTCACCGATGCGCGAGAGGATCGCGACGCCGTTCCAGGTCTTCTGCCCGCGCCAGACCGCATCGTAACCGGCCTTCCGCAACGCGGCGGAGGGAAAGTCCGCATCGGTACATTTCAGCTCCTGCAGCCCGACGATGTCGGGCTTCGCGCGCTTCAACCATTGCAGGAGGTTCGGCAGACGCCGGTTGACGTTGTTAATGTTGAAGGTCGCGATCTTCACCCGCACGCCTCGGCCGGACGGACTTATCCGTCCTTGGGGAACTCCAATCCCATCTCGCGATAGCGCTCCGGATCATCTCCCCAACCCTCGCGCACCTTGACGAAAAGGAACAGGTGCACGGGCGCTTCGACGACTCCCGAAATCTCCTTGCGCGCATCCGCCCCGATCGCCTTGAGCGTCTGACCGCCCTTCCCGATCACGATCTTCTTCTGGCTTTCGCGCTCCACATAGATCGTCTGCTCGATACGAACCGAGCCATCCTTCTTTTCTTCCCAGGCTTCGGTCTCGACCGTCGACTGGTACGGCAATTCCTGATGCAGGCGGTGAAACAGCTTCTCGCGCGTGATCTCGGCCGCGAGCTGACGCAGCGGCGCGTCCGACATCTGATCTTCGGGATAGAGCCAGGGACCGAGCGGGACCTCGCCCGCAAGCCATGTCCGCATGTCGTCGACGCCGTCGCCCGTGAGCGCCGACACCATGAATGTCGCGTCGAACTTCACGCGTTCGTTGATGGCGGTTGCGAGCGCCAGCAGCGCCGGCTTGTCGGTCACATCGACCTTGTTGAGCACGAGGAACTTGCGGCCCCGTGCGTCAGCGAGCTTCTTGACGATCGCTTCGGCTTCCTCGTCCAGGCCCTTGCGTGCGTCGATGAGGAGCCCGGTCAGATCGGCGTCCTGCGCGCCCGCCCAGGCGCTCGTCACCATGGCGCGGTCGAGCCTGCGCTTCGGTGTAAAGATGCCAGGCGTATCGACGAAAATGAGCTGCGAGGCCCCTTCCACGATGATGCCGCGAACCGGCATGCGCGTCGTCTGCACCTTGTGACTGACAATCGAGACCTTGCTGCGAACGAGCGCATTGATCAGGGTCGACTTGCCGGCATTGGGCGCGCCGATCAGCGCGACGAAACCGCAGCGGGTTGCCGTCTCAAGCCTGTCTTCATCCATCCGCGCCTACACCTTCGCGCGCCAGCAGCGCAGCAGCAGCAGCCTGTTCGGCTGCACGTTTTGAGCGGCCGCGACCTTCGGCCGGATCGCGCTCCGGCAAAACGACAGCCACACGGAAAACCGGGTCGTGATGCGGCCCGGTTCGTTCGACCTCACGATAGGACGGTGTCGGCAGGCCGCGAGCCTGGGCCCATTCCTGCAGGACGGTCTTTGGATCGCGCAGCGGCCGCGCCGGTTTGCGCATCCGCTCCGACCAGTAGCGCTCGACCAGAGCCTTGGCGGCCTTGTATCCGCCATCGAGAAACACCGCCCCGATCAGGGATTCGCACACGTCGGCGAGGATCGCGACCCGGGAGCGGCCGCCGGACCGCACCTCGGATGCGCCGAGCCGGAGCGCGGCTCCGAGATCGATCGCGCGCGCGACATCGGCGCAGGATTCGCGACGGACCAGATCGGCAAGGCGGCGCGACAACTCACCTTCCTCGGCCTTAGGGAATGCCTCGAAGAGCATTTCCGACACGGCAAGACCGAGGACATGATCGCCAAGAAACTCAAGCCGCTGATAGCTGCCGGTCCGGCCCTGGCCCTTCAGCGCCGAGATGTGCGTCAGCGCGCGCTCGAGCAGCGCCTTGTCCCGGAAACGATAGCCGATTGTGGTCTCAAGCGCGGACGCACGCTGGACCTTGCGCCTGGCCTTCCCGGTGCCGGGATCGTCGCTCGATGTCGAGTCCTGCGCAGGCGGATGCGCGACGGCGACCGAATCCTCCGCGCCTGCTTTCCGCTTGGCCGTACCGGCCTTGCGCCTGGCAGGTGCGCTGGCTTCCGCCGCAGCACTGTCGACTGCACGACTCATCGCACGATCTTGAAGATCCTGTTCCAGCGGACCGACCAGGGCCAGCGCCACACCTGCCAGGCACGCTCGCCCTCGCCGACCGAAAAGAAGATGATTTGTGCGCGCCCGATCAGATGACTGAACGGCACATAGCCGACCTGGCTCAGCACCCGGCTGTCCGTCGAGTTATCCCGATTGTCGCCCATCATGAAGTAATTGCCGGGCGGCACGTGATATTCCTGCGTGTTGTCGTAGAATCCGTTGTCCTGCAGATCGAGCGTCGTATAGGTCACGCCGTTCGGCAAGGTCTCGCGCCAGCGCTTCACGCGGATCGCGCGGTCACCCTCTTCGGTTTCGATATAGTCCTCGATGCGCTCCCGCTTCACCGGCTCACCGTTGATGTAAAGCAGGCCCTGCTTCATCTGGATGCGGTCGCCGGGCAGGCCGATCACGCGTTTGATGTAATCGGTGGAGTCGTCCTTCGGCAGGCGGAACACCACGACATCGCCACGGTCGGGCGGCGAGCCGAAGATACGTCCCGAGAACAGAGGCGGCGAAAACGGAAACGAATAGGAGCTGTAGCCGTAGGAGAATTTCGAGACGAACAGATAGTCGCCGACCAGCAGCGTTTCCTTCATCGAGCCCGACGGGATGTTGAAGGGCTGGAACAGAAAGGTCCGGATCACGAGCGCAATGATCAGCGCATGCACGATGACGCGGACGGTTTCGCCGAATCCGCTTTCCTTGCGCTTGGTGCTGGTCACGCTCATGGCCTCTTGTCCGGAAAGGTTACGCGCTGGCGCGCCGTTGTAGCGGCTGGATCAACGCTTCGCAACGAAGCGGCGAACTGCCGCTATCTATCAGAAAACACTCAGGTTATCGACGCAGGCGGAGACTGGTTTGCAGCATTTAGAGGCACCGCCGAGATAATCACGATCGCTTGTGCGAGCGGATATTCGTCGGTGAGACTGATGTCGATACGCGCTTCATAACCCTGCGGCGTGATCTCGTTCAACCGCTTCAGCGCACCACCGGTCAGCTTCATCGTCGGACGTCCGGACGGAAGGTTCACGACGCCCAGATCGCGGAAGAACACTCCCTTTCGGAACCCGGTTCCGAGCGCCTTCGAACAGGCCTCCTTGGCGGCGAACCGCTTCGCGTATGTGTCGATGCGAGTCGCGCGCCGCTCCGCCTTCGCCACTTCGACCGGCGTGAAGACGCGCTGGATGAAGCGGTCGCCATGGCGTTCGAGAACCTTCTCGATCCGCCTGATATCGACGAGGTCCGAGCCGAGCCCGAGGATCATGCCACTTTGGATCATGCCGCCTTCACATTCTGGCGTCCGCGATCCATCGCCGCGCGCATGGTCCGGATTGCGTTGTCGAGACCTTCGAACACCGCCTCCCCGATCAGGAAATGCCCGATATTGAGTTCGACGATCTCGGGGAGCGTCGCGATCGTTTCGGCGGTCGCGAAATCGAGGCCGTGGCCGGCATGAACCTCGAGGCCGAGAATCCGGGCGAAGGCCGCCGCGATCCTGATGCGCTCGAACTCGCGGGCGGCAACATCGTCTTCGCCCGCAGCGAGCGCGTCGCACCAGGCGCCGGTATGGAGTTCGATGACTGGCGCACCGACGGCATGGGCGGCCTCGACCTGGTCGCGGTCGGCTGCAATGAACAGCGACACGCGGATACCCGCACCCGCCAATGTTTTCGTCGCGTTCTCGATGAGGCTGCGCTGACCGACGACATCCAGCCCGCCCTCGGTCGTGCGCTCGACCCTTCGCTCGGGAACAAGACAGGCCGCGTGAGGACGTGTCCGGAGCGCAATCGCGATCATGTCCTCGGTCGCAGCCATCTCGAAATTCAGCGGCTTGTCGATCTCGGCCTTGAGCCTTGCCATATCCTCATCGCGGATATGGCGTCGGTCCTCCCGCAAATGCGCGGTGATGCCGTCCGCGCCCGCGGCGACGGCGAGCTTCGCCGCACGGACGGGATCGGGGTGCCGGCCGCCGCGCGCGTTGCGGATGGTCGCGACGTGATCGATGTTCACACCAAGTCTGAGATAGGGAGCGTGCGTCACCGCGAGTGTCTCGAATCCGAAGTCCGCTTCATTCGGCGGCTTGCTCGTGAGCGGACTTCGGATTCGAAGGACACCAGCAAACCTGTGATCCTGATGTGGGTCAGGTTCGGAAATCTGCTCAAGGAAACTCCCGCGGATGTGAAGCGGAATTTCCGAACCACCACATTGGCATCAGCTTTCAACCGTTCACGCGCGCCACGCTAGCGACCACGGGCTTGGCTCGCAATTGAGCGATGATCGCGGTCAGGTGCTTCAGGTCATAGACCTCGAGATCGATCGTGACCGTCGTGAAGTCCGGCGACTGACGCTCCATGCGAATGTTGTCGATGTTGCCGTCGTTCTCCGCAATCACCTGCGCAAGCTGGGCGAGCGTTCCGGGCTCGTTGACGGACTTGACTACGATCTGCGCGGGAAAACGCTGCGGCTCGCGCTCCTCGACGTCCCAGCGCAGATCGAGCCATTGCTCAGGCCGGTTTTCGAATTCCTGCAACGACGGCGACTGGATCGGGTAGATCGTGATCCCCTCGCCCGGCGTCAGGATGCCGACGATCCGGTCGCCCGGAACGGCGCCGCCATTGGGCGCAAATCTCACCGGCAAATCGCTGTTGATGCCGCGGACCGGGATTGCAGTCGCCGCATCCGCCGCCGGCAGCTTTGCCTTGACCGACTTTGCACGTTCCAATCCGAGCCACGAACTGTCACCCTTCGGGGGCGCAAGCAAGGCGCGCTCTTCAAGATAGTCGGGATACATCGCACGCGCGACGTCAGACGCCTTCATCTCGCCGCGGCCGACGGCAGCCATGACGTCCTCGATCGAGGATCGGGCGAGCCGCGGCAATGCGCCCTGCAGTTTCTCATCGGAATATTCCTTCTTGGCGCGGTGAAACAGCCGCTCCACGATGCGCCGGCCGAGACCCGCATATTGGTCACGCACGGCGACACGCGTCGCGCGCCGGATCGAGGCGCGCGCCTTTCCGGTCACGACAATGGATTCCCATGCTGCCGGCGGGGCTTTCTGCGCCTTCGAGGTCATGATCTCGACCTCGTCGCCATTCTGCAACTCCGAAGCCAGCGGCGCGATCTTGCCGTTGATCTTGGCGCCGACTGCCATGTTGCCGACATCGGTATGCACGGCATACGCAAAGTCGATCGGCGTGGCGTGTCGCGGCAGCGCGATCAGCTTGCCCTTTGGCGTGAAGCAGAACACCTGATCGTGGAACAGCTCGAGCTTGGTGTGCTCCAGAAACTCTTCCGAATTGGACCCTTCGGACAGAAGCTCGATCGTCCGGCGCAACCATGCATAGGCATTAGACTCGCGCGACAGCATCTCTGACGGAGAGATGGTTGCGTCCTTGTAGAGCGCGTGCGCTGCGATGCCGTACTCGGCGATGTCGTCCATCTCCTGGGTACGAACCTGAAGTTCGACGCGCTGCTTGCCAGGCCCGATCACGGTGGTGTGGATCGAGCGGTAATCGTTCTGCTTCGGCGTCGAAATGTAATCCTTGAAGCGCCCCGGAACGACCGGCCAGGTCGTGTGAACGACGCCGATGGCCTGATAGCATTCTGCAACCGTGCTCACGATCAGGCGGAACGCGTAGATGTCGGACAATTGCTCGAAGCCGACCGACTTGCGCTCCATCTTGCGCCAGATCGAATAGGCTCGCTTCTGACGTCCCTTGACCTTTGCCGCGATTCCGCGATCGGCCAGCTTGCGCGTCAGCTGCTGTTCGATGTCGATGATGAGATCCTTGTTGCGCAGCCCGAGCGTCAGCAGTCGCTCCGTCACAACCTGATAGGCATCGGGATAAAGTTCGCGGAAGGACAGGTCTTCCAGTTCGTCGCGCATTTCCTGCATGCCCATGCGGCCTGCGAGCGGCGCGTAAATGTCCAGCGTCTCTTCCGCCATCCGGCGTCGCGTCGCGTCCGGCACATGATGCAGGGTGCGCATGTTGTGCAGCCGGTCCGCGAGCTTGACCAGCAGAACGCGGACGTCGTCCGCGATCGCCAGCAAAAGCTTGCGAAGGTTCTCGGCCTGCTTGGCCTCCTTGGTGACGAGGTCGAGCTTCTTGAGCTTGGTCAGCCCTTCGACCAGGACACCGATCTCCTTGCCGAACAACTCGTCGATCTCGGCCCGCGTCGCCGGCGTATCCTCGATGGTGTCATGCAGCAGCGCGGCCGCGACAGTTGCATCGTCCAGCTTCAGGTCGGTGAGGATCGCGGCAACCTCGAGCGGATGGGAGAAATACGGATCGCCCGAAGCCCGCTTCTGCTCGCCATGCTGCTTCATGGCGTAGACGTAGGCGCGGTTGAGGAGCGCCTCGTCGGTGTCCGGATTGTAGCGCCGGACGCGATCGACCAGTTCGTACTGCCGCATCATCTGCGGCTTGGGCGCGGGCTTGGGCTTCTCAACCACCGGCGCAGGATGAGCCGAGCCGTTCAGCTCCAGCGGCGCGCGCGTGCGCGCCTGGTTCTGCATCCGAGGCAATTGAGGGTTCGACCGCGCCATGATGAACTCCGGCCGGCGGTACCGGCCTGTAAAATCATATCACGCCACCTCGCCGCGCCCGCAAGGCCGATGCAGGAGGGTTACCAAACAAAAAGGCCCGGCGAACCGGGCCTCGATGTCCGAGCCTGTCGTTAAGGCCCTACTCTTCTTCCTCGGGCTGCACCTCCGGGGGCGTCAGCCCTTCGAGGCCCTTCAGCAGCTCTTCCTCGCTCATGTGCTCCATGGCGACGTCGGTGTCGTCGGCGTCCACCGAGCCGGAAGTTCCAATCAGCGGAGCCTCGGGCTCGGGCTCGTCGACCTCGACGTATTTCTGCAGGGAATGGATCAGGTCTTCCTTGAGATCGCCGGGCGAGATGGTGGTCTCGGCGATCTCGCGCAGCGCCACGACCGGATTCTTGTCGTTGTCGCGGTCGACCGTGATCTGCGATCCGGACGACACCATGCGCGCACGGTGGCTCGCGAGAAGCACGAGCTCGAAACGGTTCTCAACCTTATCGATGCAATCTTCGACGGTGACACGGGCCATCGGCTTGTCACTCCTCTAGCGGGTTTTCGACGGGGAATTGCGCGTGTTGGTACTCGCATGCCCCTGAAATCGCAAGAAGTAAATTAGGTTCGGCTGGCCTGTGCTTTTCGCTTGGACGCGCCGGTTAACGTCTGCTAACGACCCCGCCGGAACCAAACGGCCCGCTTCCGACTCATGGTTTGAGAACTTTCGAGAACGTCAAATTTCGCGGCGTCCGGGTACGTGCTTCCACGATTTTCGCGCAGATCAAAACCGGCGGCTGTCCTGCCGCCAACCCGACGCATTGCGCGACCAAAGTCACCCGGCGACGAGCCGACCGGTAAGAAAAGACAAGGATAAGACTGCACGATGGCATCAACTCTTGAAAAGACCGCGCTTTTCATTGATGGCGCGAACCTTTACGCGACAGCAAAATCTTTGGGTTTCGACATCGATTACAAGCGTCTGCTCCGCGAATTTCAGTCGCGCGGATATCTGTTGCGCGCCTTCTATTACACCGCCGTGATCGAGGATCAGGAATATTCGTCGATCCGGCCGCTCATCGACTGGCTCGACTACAATGGCTACACGGTCGTGACCAAGGCGACCAAGGAATTCGTCGATCAGACCGGTCGCCGTAAGGTCAAGGGCAACATGGATATCGAACTCGCCGTCGACGCCATGGAGCTCGCCGGCAGCATCGATCACATGGTCCTGTTTTCGGGCGACGGCGACTTCCGCTCGCTCATCGAGGCGGTGCAGCGGCGTGGCGTCCGCGTCACGGTAGTCTCCACCATGTCCTCCCAGCCTCCGATGGTCGCGGACGAGCTGCGGCGGCAAGCCGACGAATTCGTCGACATCATCAGCCTGCAAAACAAGATCGGCCGCGATCCGGCCGAGCGTCCTGCGCGGGAACCTCGGGAGTCGCGCCAGCACACCCCGCAATTTTTGCAACGGCCGACGCAACGCGCGAATATCGGCCCCGATGGCGACGACTTCGAGGACTGAGAATCCGGCCTTTATTCGGGACAGCGGCAAGCCCGGGCGTGACTGCCCGGGTTGCCCGCGCTTGGTTGCGTTTCGCAACCAATGGCGAGCCCGTGAGCCAGGCTGGTTCAACGCGCCGGTCGAATCGTTTGGACCGCCTGCCGCCCGCTTGCTGATTGTCGGGCTCGCTCCGGGACTTCAGGGCGCGAACCGGACCGGTCGTCCCTTTACGGGCGACTACGCCGGCGACCTTCTGTACGGAACGCTCAAGGAATTTGGATTCGCGCGCGGTCAATTCGACGCTCGTGTCGATGACACGATCGAACTTGTCGATGCGCGCATCACGAATGCCGTGCGTTGTGTCCCGCCCGAGAACAAACCGACGCCTGCAGAAATCAACACCTGCCGGTCGTTTCTCGAATCCACGATCGCAGAGATGAAGGATCTGCGGGCGATCGTCGCGCTCGGACGGATAGCACATGATGCGACAGTCACCGCGCTTGGCGCGCGCAAGTCTGCGGTGAAATTTGGCCACGGTGCACGCAACGAGATCGGACAGATCACGCTCTTCGACAGCTATCACTGCTCTCGTTACAACACGAATACCGGTGTGTTGACGCCGGAAATGTTTCGCGCGGTGTTTGCGCAGGTGCGCGATTTCGTTGATGACAGAAGACTCGGCGCGGCCTGATTGAAATTCGCCGGCGCAAATTCGCTGCGATCAAAGCCTGCGTCGCGGCAACACCAGAATTCGAAAGCCGCCTGACGGCACCATCTCGAATGAGATGCCCTCGTCTCTCAGCACACCTTCGATCGCAACGGCCGTCGAGCGCCGCACGTCGACATCGGCTTGTTCAAGTCGATTGATCGAACGCTGAGTAACACCGACACGCTGGCCGAGTTCAGCTTGTGTCCAACCGAGCAACGCGCGTGCGGCGCGCACCTTGGCTGCAAATTCGCGGCGCTCTTCGTTCACGGCCGCGATATTGGGCACGACGGAGAACCGCTTGTGTCGATTTTGGCTGATCATTCTCCCCCGCTGCGAATGTCGCTGCTTGTGACACAAAGATCGGATTTTTCGACGCGCAATTGGTCACACAAGACAAAGTTGTCTTTGAAAATATCCTTTAAGTTGCAATGGCTTGACCCGAGAATGTCATCTGTTGTGACATCGACTTCATCAAAGTTCTGTTTACGAGTGCCATGCCCAAAGTCGCCCTCACAAAAGCTTTCGTCGAGCAAGCGACCTGCGAAGCGGGGAGAGCCAAAGTCGACTATTTCGACATCGAGCAGCGCGGCTTCATGCTCGAGGTGAGGCGCTCCGGCGGCAAGACCTTTTACCAGCGCTACTGCGACGAACGCGGGCGCGAGCGCCAATACAAGATCGGCGCGGCCGACGTGCTTGCCCTCGACCAGGCCCGCAAGAAGGCGCGCATCATCCTTGCGCAAGCCGTGCTCGGCGAGGATCCCCAGGCGCGCCGACGCGAGTTGCGAGAGATCCCAACGCTCGCGGAACTGGTGCGCGACCGGTATCTGCCGCACGTCAAGGCTTACAAGCGCAGTTGGCGCACCGACGAGACGGTGTTTCGCGTTCACATCCTCCCGGTGCTTGGATCCAAGCCCCTCGACGAGATTACCGGCGATGCCGTCGCCGACCTTGTTCAGCGGATGCGCGACAAGGGTTACGCCAGCGGCACCACGAACCGTGTGCTGATCCTGATCCGCTTCATCTTCAATCTGGCGCGGAAATGGAAAATTCCGGGTGTGCGCGACAATCCCACATTCGGCCTCAACACGGCCCCGGACGTGCAGCGCGATCGCTTCCTGACACCGGAAGAAACCAAGCGCCTGATTGCATCGATCAACGTCGACGAGAACCGCAGCGCCGCGCAAACCATCATGATGCTGCTGCTCACCGGCGCGCGCCGCAACGAGATCTCCCACGCAAAATGGGAGTACATCGACTGGGAACGGCGCACCCTGCTGGTGCCGATCTCCAAGACCGGCAAGCCGCGCGCGATCGCACTCAATGGGCGCGCGATGGCGCTGCTGCGATCCATCCCCCGGCAGGGTGACAACCCTTACATCTTCCCCTCGCCCATCACAGGTCGCCCGTGTCCCTCGCTTCACTTTCCGTGGAAGCGGATCAAGGAGCGCGCGATTCTGGACGACCTGCGCCTGCACGACCTGCGCCACTCGTTTGCGAGTTTCCTCGTCAACGAAGGGGTCTCGCTCTACGTTGTGCAGGGCCTGCTGGGACATACCCAGCCGCGCACCACACAGCGCTACGCGCATCTTGCGCAGGATACCTTGAACAGGGCTGCCGAGGTCGCTGCAACGGTGATTGGAAACTCCGCAGACGGCGTGCCTCAACCTCCGTCGGCCAACGTCAACGCGGTCCAGGCCAGCGGCGTCGCTTCGTAAGACAGGGCCGTTCGAGCCAGCGACGCGGCTGAACCCGCCGCCTCGCACCGTATCCGCAGGCCCGATTTCACAAACCGATCCCGGCCGTCGATCGGCGCAGGCCAGCTGGTTCTGCGTCCGGTGGCAGATGCTGTCTTCCGGCTCCCGATAGTTGGGCCTGCGGCTCCCAGCCCGCGCATCAGCCCAACGCGTCTTGCCCGCAATACTCCAGACAGACCGCGTGGATTTGTCGCATCCGCGTTGCGCGAGGTTTGGGGTCGATATCCCCGCCGCAACCCGATTCAGCAGATTCGAAGACGGTATCCCGAGCCGCCCGTCGTGCTGCGCAAGCCGCGAAAGCGCGTCACCTAGGCTATCCCTAGATTGAGGACCTGCAGAACGGCATGCACGGGCTCTCCCCTGCGACGATATGCGCACGGATTTGAAATCGAATTGACCTCCGGGCGTGCCTGTCTGCACCCAGCCTATCCCCTGTCCGGCCCGTGCGAATTCGACTGGAGAGCCCAATCCAACCGCACTTAGTGTTTGAATTCATTCAGTTTTTGGGCCGCCCAGGGTCAGATCAGTAGAATACGTGAAGATCTGCAGCCTGTATGGCGTGGGCTACTACTACATCCCGGGCACTGATACCTGCATCAAGATCGGCGGTTATGTCCGTTGGGAAGGGTATCACAATGCTCCGACCGGCAATTACGCCAACCACACCGCCGCCGGTGCGTTCAACCGCAGCACCAACACTTTCGCACAGCAGGCTCGTTTCCGTCTGAGCACGGACGTGCGTACGCAGACCGAATACGGCACCCTGCGTTCGTATTTCGCCTTCGGCGTCAACACGCTAAACGGTGTAACCGGCGACGTCGCTACCGCGCCTGCCCTGGCGATGGAGCGTGCTTTCATCCAGTTCGCCGGCTTCACGATTGGCCGGTCGGATACGTTCTTCGCCTTCTATAACGGCGCCGCCTACGGCCTCGTGCCGCTTCGGTTCGACGGATCGACGGGTCCCGGCGGTCTGAACGTGTTCGCCTATACGTGGCAGTTCGGAAACGGTCTGTCAGCCAGCGTCTCGCTGGAAGACCAGACCCAGATGGGCGCTGCGGTGGTGGACCTGAGCCAAACGGTTACGGGAGTTGGCATCGTTGCCGGTGTACCGGGTGTGGTGACTACGGCCACTCCGGCGGACGACCGGATCGGTCAGCGCATGCCGAATATCGTTGCCAACCTGCGCGTCGACCAGGCTTGGGGTTCGGCCCAGATCATGGGTGCCCTGCATGACGTCGGCGGTCGTTACCACGCCGGTGTTGCCGGCACCCCTGCATGTCAGGGCGCGGGGAACGTCACCGGCTGTAGCTACCCGGGCAACGAGCTGGGCTGGGCGGTCGGTGCCGGCTTGACCCTGAAGATGCCGTGGGATGCCAAGGACACCTTGTCGGGCGTCATCGCGTACTCTGAGGGGGCCGGCGCGTATGTCGCATCCCTGCAGAACAACAACTTCGTGCACAAGCAAGGCGTTGCGGTCGGTCAGTTTACGGATGCGGTGTTTGCGAATCCGGGTACGGTTGCCGGATACAACGGCGGCGTTGAGCTGACCCAGACTTGGGGCGGTACCATCGCATTCGAACACTACTGGACGCCGAGCCTGCGGACGTCGTGGGTCGCCGGTTACCTCAACGTCGAATACAGCGACACCGCCAAGGCGATCATGGCTGCCGGCGCTTGTGCAGGTGCACGCTTCGGCACGGTTGCCCTGACGAACGTCAGCAACTGCAATCCGGACTGGTCGTCGTATCGTTTGGCGTCCCGCACCATGTGGAACCCGGTTGCGAACCTCGATGTCGGCCTCGAAGTGGCCTACACCAAGGTCAACACCGCCTACGCCGGCACCGCCGACGTGAGCACTTTCCAGAACATGGCTGCTGGCAACTACGCGATCGAGGACCAGAGCTTCTGGACCGCGACCGTCCGCGTGCAGCGCAGCTTCTGGCCGTGATCTGACGATCATTGCCTGATCTGAAACGAACCCCCGGCCGAAAGGCCGGGGGTTTTGTTTATTGGGTCTGCAATCTGCGAAAGCGCGCGGTCAGCCCTGCGAAGCGCGGTCGTCACAGCGCTGCATGAACTCCGCGATCTGCTCCATGATCACGGGCTCGGCGAGCAGGGGCGCGTGTCCTTGATCAC
>NZ_DATMRV010000158.1:0-11767 GCF_035565795.1 Pseudorhodoplanes sp. | reverse complement strand
CAGCCCCCTGTCCGGCTCCACCATCCCGGGCCAGCATGGCAACCGTGCGATTGCGCGCTGCATTTTTCACACGCAACGCTTGCCTTCGCCGCCGGCTTGGCCGACATGTAGGAGTCTCATCGGATCGTCATACCTAGCGGGCTTTGCATGAGTTGCGAAATCGAGCGGAAATTTCTCGTACGCAACGATGCATGGCGTTCGCAGGTCACAAGAACGATCGCGATCCGGCAGGCTTATCTCACAACAGACGGCAAAGCGTCCGTCCGTGTGCGCATTCGCGACAATATCTCGGCCACGCTGACCGTGAAGTCACGCCCCGCCTCGCTGCGAAGGCTCGAACTTGAGTTTCCTGTGCCGCCCCTTGAAGCTGAAGCGATGATCGCGCTCCGCCACGGCGCTGTGATCGAAAAGAACCGCCATCTCGTGCCGCATGGCGACCTGACCTTCGAGGTCGACGTCTTCTCCGGTGAAAATGACGGCCTGATCATCGCGGAGATCGAGTTAAACGAAGAGAGCCAGCAGGTTGCGCTGCCGGACTGGATCGGCACGGAGATCACCGGTCAGCCGCAATATTACAACAGCGCCCTGGTGCTGCGGCCGTATCGGTCATGGCCGCAGCAGCACGGCAACGTTGCGGAAAAGCGCGCCTAGGCGCGATTCCGAAAACCGCGGACCGGTTTTCGGAAGAGATCACGCTCGGAACTGGCGAAGGTTACGCGGCGCGCGCCTTGTTCATCGCTTCCCAGATCCGCGCCGGCGTCGCCGGCATGTCGATGGACTTGACGCCAAGCGGCTTCAGCGCATCCAGGATCGCGTTGATCACGGTCGGCGGCGCGCCGATGGTGCCGCTTTCCCCGATGCCCTTGACGCCGAGCGGATTCGTCTTCGACGGCACCTCTTCGAGATGGGTCTCGATCTCCGGGAACAGGTCGGCGCGTGGCATGCCGTAATCCATGAAGGTTGCGGCCAGCATCTGGCCGGAATCCTTGTCGTAGACCGCATGCTCGACCAGCGCCTGCCCGATGCCCTGCGCGATGCCGCCATGGATCTGGCCGCGAACGATCATCGGATTGAGCACCACGCCAAGATCGTCGACCACGAAATAGCGGTCGATCGTCACCACGCCCGTCTCCGGATCGATCTCCAGTTCGCAGACATGCGAGCCGTTCGGATGGTTCGGCGGATTGGTCGACCAGTTGCCCTGCGCTTCCAGACCGACGCCCATCTTCTCGGTCAGCGGCCCCATCGGGGCGTAGAACGCCTTCGCGACTTCGGTCAGCGGGATTGCCTTGTCGGTGCCGACCACGCGGAACGAGCCATCCTTGAACTCGAGGTCGCCTTCGGCCGCCTCCATCAGGGCTGCCGCCATCGGCTTTGCCTTCTCGACGATCGCGTCTGCCGCGACCTTCAGCGCATTGCCGCCGACGAGGGACGAACGCGCGGCATAGGTGCCGCGGCCGAACGGCACCGATGCGGTGTCGCCCTGGATGTAGCGGATGGTTTCGAACGGCACGCCGAGCCATTCATGCACGAGCTGCGCGAACACCGTGGCGTGCCCCTGCCCGTGCGAATGCGTTCCGGCGATGATCGAGACCGAACCCGACGGATCGAAGCGCAGATCCATGCGGTCGTTAAAAATACCGCCCTGCTCGATATAGAAGGTCACGGCGCGGCCACGCAGCTTGCCTTCGCTTTCGGATTTCTTCTTGCGCGCCTCGTAACCCTTCCAGTCGCTGACGCTTAGGCACTTCTCCATCACGCGATGGAATTCACCGGAGTCGTAAACCCAGAAGGTCGGCGTCGTGTAAGGCAGCTTGCTTTCCGGGATCAGATTGCGCCGGCGGATTTCATCGGAGGGAATGCCGATCTCGCGCGCGGCCTGCTCGATCATGCGCTCGGTAAAGTAAGCGGCTTCCGGACGCCCGGCGCCACGATAGGGACCGACCGGCGATGTGTTGGTCAGGAGTCCCTGCACCATCACATGGAGCGCCTGAATGTCATAGGCCTCAGGCGCGAACCGGAGCGCGAACGCGGCCGGTACGAGACCCGGTCCGACGAAATAAGCGCCGACCTGATACAACGCTTTCATCCGCAGGCCGAGGATCTTGCCGTTCTCGTCGAGCGCCATCTCGCCGTACATCACCATTTCGCGGCCATGGCGGTCGGTGAGCAGGCTTTCCGTGCGGGTCGCGAGCCACTTCACCGGACGGCCGAGCTTCTTGGAGGCCCAGAGCGTGACGCAATCGTCCGGGAACGGACTGCCCTTCAGCCCGAATCCGCCACCGACGTCGGGGGATACAACGCGGATCTGACTCTCGGCACAGTGGAAGATATGCGACAGCTCCATCCGCACGCCGTGCGGGTTCTGCGAGCAGGTGTAGAGCGTGTATTGATCGTCCGCCTCGCTGTAGTCGCCGATCGCAACGCGCGGCTCCATTGCATTCGGTGCGAGACGGTTGTGTTCGATGCGCGCCTTCACGACGTGCTTGGCCTTCGCGAAGGCGGCGTCGGTTGCGCCCTGATCGCCGAACATCAGTCCGAACGCCCAGTTGCCCTTCTCGTTATCTTCCCAGACCTTCGGCGCGCCCTCTTTCGCAGCTTCCTCAAGGTCCGAAACAGCCGGCAATTCCTCGTACTCGACCTCGACCAGGTCGGCGGCATCCCGCGCCTGCATCTGTGTCTCGGCGATCACGAACGCGACGCGATCGCCGACATAGCGAACACGGTCCGAGCAGATCAGCGGCAGCCAGGTGCGGAAGCCGGCCGGCGCGCCAACCTCTTCCGGCATCGGATGCGCCGTGAGTGCGCCGAGCTTGTCGGCCTCGACATCCGCGCCGGTCAGCACCAGCAGAACGCCCGGCGCAGCCTTGGCCCTGGAGGTGTCGATCTTCTTGATCCGGGCATTCGCGTACGGCGAAGAGACTGCAACGGCGTGGGCCTGGTTCGGCAGGTTGATGTCGTCGACATACCGGCCCTTGCCGGTAAGGAAGCGCTGGTCCTCGACCCGCTTGACCGCCTGCCCGATGCCGAATTTGGCCATTCCGTCCCCCGTGTGAATTGGAAGTGTTTGAAATAACGATAGCGGCAATTATGCCGTTTCGACAATGGCTTATTCTGCGCTTCCGGTACGTGGCGTGGGCCGGTTGTGGGCGGCTCGACGCACGCGCGGCGCCCGACTAGGCTCTCCCAAAATGAATATTACGGGGGAACGTCATGACCGAGCCGCTCACCACCATCCTGCCGCGCGAAATGACGGAGCTGCGGCTGCGTCCGCTATTTCTGTTCGAACTCGCCGTGAAGGCGGCAAGCGTGATCGGCAAGACGCCCGGCGTCGACCGGCGCGTCGGCGAGATCACCGGCGGACGCTTTGAGGGTGAACGGCTGCGCGGCAAGATCCTGTCCGGCGGCAGTGACTGGCAGGCGGTTCGGGCCGATGGCGCGTGGATGCTGGACGTGCGCTGCGTGATGGAGACCGACGATGGCGCGCTGATCGGCATGACCTATCGTGGCATCCGGCACGGGCCGAAGGACGTGCTCGACCGCATTGCCAAGGGCGAGGTCGTGAACCCCTCGCTCTATTACATGCGCGCGACGCCCTATTTCGAAACCGCGTCGGAGAAATATGGCTTTCTCAACCTCATTGCATCCGTCGCCTACGGGCATCGGCTTGCGAGCGGCCCGGTCTATAGCGTGTTCGAGGTCCTCTAGGAGGACCTCGCGGCCTTAGCCGAAAGGCTCGTCCTGCGGATGGATTCAGGCCTCGACAGGCGGCTCCCGCGCCGCTAAAGAGCCCCTATCAAGGGACACCTAAATGACTGATATAACAAGAGAACTTCTCTTTCGGCCCGAACGCGAAACGTAGATTGTTTTTCCGTTGAACAGCCTCATGACGAGCCATCTGTCCCGCCACCTGTCCAGCCTCGAGACCGAAGCGATCGTGATTCTGCGCGAGACCGCGGCCGCCTTCGAGCGGCCGGTGCTGATGTATTCGATCGGCAAGGACTCGAGCGTGCTCCTGCATCTGTGCCGCAAGGCGTTTCATCCGGCGAAGATCCCGTTCACGGCCCTCCATATCGATACCACCTGGAAATTCCGGGACATGATCACCCATCGCGACCGCATGGCCGCGGAGCTCGATCTGAACCTGATCGTGCACACGAACAAGAAGGCGATCGAAGACGGCATTCATCCGATCGCGTCCGGTTCGTCGGTCTATACGCGCGAGATGAAGACCAGGGCGCTGCGGGACGCGCTCGATGCCGGGAAATTCGACGCCGCGATCGGGGGCGCGCGGCGCGACGAAGAACCGAGCCGCTCCAAGGAGCGCATTTTCTCGGTGCGCGGTCCGAACCATTCGTGGGATCCGCGCCGTCAACGGCCGGAACTCTGGCATCTCTACAATCCGCAGATCGCGTCTGACGAGACCATGCGGGTCTTTCCGCTCTCGAACTGGACCGAGCTCGACGTGTGGGAATACATCCTCGCGGAAGATATCCCCGTTGTGCCGCTCTATTTTGCGAAGAAGCGCCCGGTGGTGGAGCGCGCAGGCAGCCTGATCATGATCGACGATGACCGGCTCGAACTGCAGCCTGGCGAACAGCGCAAGGAGATGGTGATCCGCTTCCGCTCACTCGGCTGCTATCCACTGTCGGCAGCTGTGCTGTCGAATGCCGAAAACGTGGCTGACATCGTCGATGAGTTGCGCACCACCCGCCAGTCGGAACGCGCCGGCCGGCTGATCGACGCCGACGAAGTGTCCTCGATGGAACGCAAGAAGCGCGAGGGCTATTTCTGATGCGCGCGCCAGTGACCGAACGCGACCATCTGCGCTTCCTCGCCTGCGGCGCGGTGGACGACGGCAAATCGACATTGATCGGCCGCCTGATGGCTGAAACCGGATCGGTGCCGGACGACCTGATGGCGAACCTCGTCCACCTGTCGAAGAAATTCGGCACCACCGGCGAGGAACTCGACTACGCCCTGTTGCTCGACGGCCTCGAGGCCGAGCGCGAGCAAGGCATCACGATCGACGTCGCCTATCGCTATTTCGGAACGCCCAAGCGCGCCTTCATCGTCGCCGACACACCCGGTCATGAGCAATATACCCGCAACATGGTGACCGGCGCGTCCAACGCCGAATTCGCGCTGCTGCTGGTGGACGCCAAGGCCGGCCTGACGCGGCAGACACTGCGCCACAGCCGCATCCTCTCGCTGCTCGGCATCCGCCGCGTGCTCCTCGTCGTCAACAAGATGGACCTCGTGGCTGGCCGCGAGGCGCCGTTCAACGCAATCCGCGACGAATACGAGATCTTTGCCGCGCAGCTCGCATTCGAGCACGTCGCGGCAATACCGGTCATTGCCCGCGACGGCGATAACATCGTGCAGCGAAGCGAGCGGATGCCCTGGTACAAGGGCCCGACCGTTCTACAGCATCTCGAGACCGTGCCGGGCTCCACGCACCAGCACGAACAGCCGGCGCGCTTCCATGTGCAGTCGGTGATGCGCACGCAATCCGGCGGACGCGGATATGCCGGCTACATGTCGTCCGGCGCATTCAATCGCGGCGACGCCATCGTGGTCGGCCGATCACGCCGGCCGTCGACCATCAAGGAGATCTACGTCTATCCGGACACTGTCGAGAGCGTTGAAACCGGTCAGGCAGCCACCATCGAGCTCGCCGACCAGGTCGACGTGTCGCGCGGCGATATCCTCGCACCAGCCGATGCCGCGCCCGAGGTTGCCGACCAGTTCGCAGCCCATCTCGTCTGGCTGAACGAAAACCCGATGCTGCCCGGCCGCACCTATTCGCTACGGATCGGCACCCACACCGTCGCAGCCACCGTCACGGCGCTAAAATACGGCACCGACATCGAGAGCGGCGAACATGCGGCAGTGTCGACGCTCGCCATCAACGATATCGGCTTCTGCAACATTGCGACCACCGAACCGATCGCATTCGATGCCTACGCGAAGAATCGCGAGACCGGCGCCTTCATCCTGATCGACCGTCAGACCGGCGCAACCGCGGGCGCCGGCATGGCGGACTTCGCGCTCTATCGCGCGAGCAATCTCGTCAAGCAGAGCTACGAGATCGACAAATCCTTCCGCGCCAAGATGAAAGGGCAGCGGCCGGCGACGGTGTGGTTCACCGGCCTGCCGAGCGCCGGAAAATCCACGATTCTCAACCTCGTCGAGCAGAAGCTCAGCCGGCGCGGCATCCACACCTACGCGCTCGACGGCGACAACATGCGCCTCGGGCTCAATCGCGACCTCGGTTTCACCGAGGCCGACCGCGTCGAGAATGTCCGCCGCGCCGGTGAAGTCGCCCGCCTGATGACGGATGCAGGGCTCGTCGTGCTGTGTGCGTTCGTATCTCCCTTCCGCAACGAGCGGCAATCGGTCCGGGAGCGCCACGACGCCGGTGAGTTCATCGAGGTGTTCGTCGATACCCCGCTTGCGGTTTGCGAGGCACGCGACCCGAAAGGGCTCTATGCCAAGGCGCGCGCCGGCAAGGCTTTCCATGTCACCGGCATCGACTCGCCCTACGAGCCGCCGGTCGATCCGGAGATCAGGCTGCGAACGGAAACCGGAACGCCGGATGAACTGGCCGAACAGGTCATCGCTCAGATGGAAAAGCTCGGCGTGATTACACGCTGACGGGAAGGCGATACACCGACGCTAGGGGTCCGATTCAAACATTCGGCCCCTTCTCGGCAGGCGACGCATTTCATGTTTTCAGGCTGGCCATCATCGGACGGCACTCTGAGGCGATGCGACGCTCGGCTGCGACACCTCTTCCAGTCCGCGCCCTTCCGGAATGTCGCGGATGTCTTTGGCGAGGATGAGAGTGATCACAGCGCCGAGAGCACTCACGATTGCCATAAGCGTCAGAACGCCGGCGACACCGGAAAATTCCCTCACCTGTGGCAAGAGGAAGATCCCAAGTGTCGCGCCGGCCTTGGCAGCGGCCGCGGCGAATCCGCTCGCGGACGCGCGCACAGCCGTCGGGAACAGCTCCGGGGCCATCGTAAAGGTAGTGGCATTGGGTCCGGCATTCATCGCGAGATTGAACAGAATGAATCCCAGAAATACGAGCGCGATATGCGAGCTTGCGCCGCCGCCGGACAGGACGGCGACAAGGAGGATCAGCATGCCGAGCACCATGCCTGCAAACCCGACGACCTGCATGTGCAGACGGCCGAAGCGCGGCACGGCCCAGATGCCAACGAGAAATCCGACAAAGAGGAAGAGGTCGATGGCCGCACTCCCCTGCGCCGCGGCAAAATCGGCTGCAACCGGGTCGCGCGGCTTTGCGCCGAGATGGAGCGCGGCGAGAATGACAGGCGTGAACAGGCCAACGCCGTAGGTCGCAATATCCATCAGGAACCACGGTATCGAGACAAGCGCCGTCCGCACGCGGTACGGCCGCGAAAACAGAACTGACATGCCGCGATCCTGCGACGGCGGCGGCTCGCTCGGATGCTCGATCCGGACTTTAGTCAGTCCGGTGACGACATGCGCGGCCTTGTCCGGATGACCATGCTCGAGCAGCCAGCGCGGGCTTTCCGGCAACCACATGCGCGCCAGCATGAAGGCGAATGCGCCGGCCCCGGTCGCTCCAACGATGAAACGCCAGTCGATCGCCTGTCCGTGCAGCCGCAACAGCGAGAGCGCAACCGCGGCACCGATCAGCATGCCGACCGATTGCAGCGCGATGGTCGCGACCATCATGCGGCTGCGTGCGCGCTTCGGCATGGTCTCCGAGACGTAGGACGCACTGACCGGGAAATCGATCCCGATGCCGACTCCGATCAGAAACTGGCCGAACAACACCGCCAATGCGTTCTCCGCGAACGCGCTGAAGACGGCCCCGGTGGCCAGGATCGCCATGTCTATGATGAGGAGCGGCTTGCGGCCGAAACGGTCCGCGGCGGCCCCTCCGAATGCAGCACCGATGGCAGCGCCGAGTACAAGGGCAGAGCCGATCAATCCGACCATCAACGGGCCAAGCTCGAAGCGGCTGGTTAGCAATGGCATCGCTACACCGAGCGAGAAGATCGAGAAGCCATCGAGCAAGGTGCCGCCGCTCGCCAGGAGCCAGATGGCGTACTGGCGCGGGCCCATCGGGGCGTGGTCGAGAATTCCGAAATGCGGGACCGGCGGCTGAACCGGCATCCCGCTAACCCTTCTTCGCAGGCTTGCTTGCTTTGCCCTTGTCTGCCTTGGCCTTTCCCGAATCCTCGGCGGCCGCGTGATAGAGCTTGCGGATCTGCGCGAGGTCGACACCAGGCTTTGGCAGCTTCAGCTTCATGTCTTCCATGGTGTCCGCAATGATCTGCGAAACCGCGAGATTTCTGAACCACTTGTGGTTCGCCGGGATGACATACCAGGGCGCATGCGTCTTCGAGCATTTCCACAGAGCATCCTCGAAGGCCTCGATGTAATCCTCCCAGAAGTCGCGTTCCTTGTAGTCCGAGCTACTGATCTTCCATTGTCGGGCAGGATCGTCCAGCCGTTGCTCGAACCTCGCAAGCTGCTCCTCCTTGGAGATGTACAGAAAGAACTTGAGGATCGTTGTGTTGTTGTCCTCGTGGAGCAGCTTCTCCCAGTCGTTGATGAAATCGTAGCGCGCCTTCCAGACCGGCTTCGGCACCATCTTGTGCACGCGCTCGACCAGCACATCCTCGTAATGCGAGCGGTTGAACACCGCGACCTCGCCCTTCCCCGGCGCATGCGGATGCACCCGCCAGAGGAAATCGTGATCCTTCTCCTCGGGCGTCGGTTGCTTGAAGCCCTGCACCTTCACGCCCTGCGGATCCATCGCGCTGATGACATGCCAGCAGGTGCCGTCCTTGCCGGCGCCATCGATGCCCTGCAGCACGATCAGGAGCGCATGGTTGCGATCGCCGTAGAACAGCCGCTGCATGTCGGTGAGTTTCTGCCGGTAGCGATCGAGATGCGGCTGCGCATCCTGCTCGGACTTGATGCCGCCGTGGAAATCCGGATCGATATCCTTCAGGCGAACCGTCTTGCCGGGCGGCACCAGCAGCTTCTTCCGGAAATCCATCGGGGCTCTCCAATCGGTCAGCGGGCAATCGGCTGTGCGAGTTCGCGCATCTGCGCCTCGTTGTGATCGAAGCGGCGGACATAGATCAGTTTGACGATGTCGATGACGACCATCCAGGCAAGACACCAGACCCACACCGCGGCGATCGCGCTCCACTCGAGCTTCGGCATCAGGATGCCGAAGCCGCAGATCAGGATCGCCGCGACCTGGGTCGCCATGATCGCAAGGAACAGCGGCGCGCTCGGATAAGGCGGGACGAACACCGAATGCCGCGTGCGCACGACGAAGAGCAGCAAATGCCCGCCGACCGCGAGTTGCAGGAACATCGCGGTCTTGAGGCTATCCTTGTCGAGCGGGATGATTTGCAGCAGGTTCGCATTGCCGACCCATTCAAGACCGATCAGCAAGAACCCGAGACTTTCCGCGAACGACAGAAGGCCCATCAGGCAGGAGAACACCAGCACCTGATGCATGTCCCAGCGCTCCGGCCTGGGCGACGGCGTCACATTGTCATAGGCGATGGTCATGATCGGGATATCGTCGAGCAGCGCCAGCACCACGATCATCACCGCGGCGAGCGGCTGAAACTCGAAGAACACCACCGACGCCACCACCAGCAGCATGATGTCGAGCGTCATCGCGATCCGGTAATGCACATAACTCAGGATGCGCTGGAAGATCTGCCGCGCTCCGACGATGGCATTGACGATGGTCGAAAGCCCCGGCGCGGTGAGGATCAGCGCCGCGGCGCTGCGGGCCGCATCGGTCGCTCCGCTTACCGCGATACCGCAATCGGCCTGACGCAAGGCCGGCGCATCGTTCACGCCATCGCCCGTCATAGCGACGATATGCCCGCGTTGCTGCAGCGCCTTGACGATCTCGTATTTGTGCTGCGGGAAGACGCGCCCGAAACCGTCCGCGCCCTCGACCGCTTCCGCCACCTGCGGCGAGATCGACGTGGTCCCGTCCTTGAACAGATCACTCGCGACGAGGAGATGGTCCCCCATGCCGAGCTGCTTTGCGATCTGATCGCCGATCGCGACATCGTCGCCGGTCACCATCTTGACGTTGAGGCCGAGCTTCTCGGTTTCGGCGATCGTCGACTTGGCATCCGGGCGCGGCGGGTCCTGCATCGTGACCAGCCCGACCAGCGTCCAGGTCTTGCCGTCGTCGGAGCGTCCGACCCCAAGCGCGCGATAGCCACGCGAGGCGAGATCCGCGACGGTGCCGTTGTACTTGGCAAGCGTTGCCGCATCGGGGTGGGCGAGCGCCGCGATCACCTGCGGCGCGCCCTTCGCATATTGCACGGTGCGCCCCTGCGCATCGACGATGGTCGCGACCGTGCGCTTGTGGACCGGGTCGAACGGCACGAAATGCGTCTGCTTCATGCCGGTCAGCGCCGACTTGTCCTTCAGCGCGCGAAGCACCGCGAGATCGATCGGGTCTTCGCTCGAGGTCTGGGTCGCAAGCGCCGCCCCGATCAGCACATCCTCGGGCTTCGCATTGCCGAACGGAATCGGCGCATCGACAGTGAGCTGATTGAGCGTCAGCGTGCCGGTCTTGTCGCTGCACAGCACGTCGACACCGGCCAGTTCCTCGATCGCCGAGAGCCGCGACAGAATCGCCTTCTGCTTCGACAGAGCATAGGCGCCGATCGCCATGGTCACCGACATCACGGCGGGCAACGCCACCGGGATCGAGGCAACCAGGAGGATCAGCACGAATTGCGCGATCGACCCGATGGTCGTCCAGTCCCAGGACGGCGCTACCACGATATGCCGGTAGACCTCGACGCCGACCAGAACCAGCGCCAGCGCAAAGGCAACGATGATGAGGAAGTCACCGATCTGCAGCACCGCCTTTTGCGCGTGCGACACCGAACCCGCCGAAGCCACGAGCTTTGCCGTGCGCCCGAAGAATGTGTTGTTGCCGGTCTTGGTCACGACACCGGTCATGTCGCCCTGCTTGGCGATGCCGCCTGAATAGGCTGCGTCGCCGACCTTCTTTGACACCGGCAGGGACTCGCCCGTGAGCGCGGACTGATCGACGGTGAGATATTCGCCCTGGATCAACAGAAGATCGGCAGGCACGATCTGGCCCGCGGTGACATTGACGACGTCACCCGGCACAAGACCTGAGGCATCGATCGAAGTCCAGGCTCCGTCGCGGAGCACGCGCGCCTTGGGCGCGAGCCCCTTCTTCAGCGCATCAAGCGCGTTCGACGCCTTGTAATCCTGCCAGAAGCCGACTGCGGCATTATAGACGAGCAGGCCTGTGACCACCGCGAAGTCGGACCAGTCACGGCGCACCAGCGAGATCAGCGCGGCCGCCTCGATCATCCAGGGCAGCGGTCCCCAGAAATAGGCCGCCAGCTTTTTCCAGCGGCTCTCGGCTTTCGCGACGATGGCGTTCTTGCCATATCGCGCAAGACGCGACGCCACCTCCGCAGCGGTCAAGCCCTTGGGCGAAGCATCGAGCGACTTCAGTTCGGCCGCGATGGCGGGAGGATCGAGGGTCGCCGGCTTGCCACCGGCGGCATTGTCACTGGCCATGCCCGCCGCCCTCCCTTCGGATTTCAACCTGCGCAACACTTTATACCGGGGAATCGCGAGGCGTAACCCGCAGGGCCTTGCGCCCGGTGCACATCGTTACGGCGAGATTACCGCGCTGGTCCTTCGATGCTCGCATGGTCTGCGCCGC
>NZ_DATMRV010000157.1:0-60774 GCF_035565795.1 Pseudorhodoplanes sp. | reverse complement strand
TGTGTGAACACGCTGCGGCAGGCGCTCGACATCTGCGATGCGATCGATCCTGCCCGCAGCGGTGCGATCGGGGTTGCGATCGACACGTATCACGTCTGGTGGGATTCCGATGTGTGGTCGCAGATCGCGCGCGTCGGCAAGAAGCGGCTGCTCGCGTTCCATGTCTGTGATTGGCTGGTTCCAACGAAGGATATGCTGCTCGATCGCGGCATGATGGGCGACGGTGTGATCGATTTCCCGGCCTATCGGCGCGAGGTCGAGGCCCAAGGCTTTGAAGGCTTCATCGAAGTCGAGCTGCTGTCGAACGACTGGTGGTCGCGTCCGATCGGCGAGGTGATCGACACCGTGATCGCACGCTACAAGACGGTGGTCTGACCGCAGCACATTAATCCGGCGTCGCACGTTCCTGCTCCGGCAGAGAGCCGTCGGGCGTTGCGGGAGCATTGCGTTCATCGTCGCCGGGACGTTCCGGACTCTGCTCGTAAGTCTCGAGTATCGGATCGTCCTGCTTCACCGGCTGGATCTCGTCGCTTTTTCGCGCGAGCCGGCCCTCATTCGAAATTGCGTCGGGTGACCGGCGATGCTTCGGCTTTTCCATGGCTAAGGCCCTGTGATGGAACCCGAAGTCAACGCGCAGATTTCTATGTCGTTCCTGTTGGAACGTCCGCAGCGCCGCAGCGTTGAAGCGGCGGTTACTTTCCCAACAACAACACGGAGGACGAACGATGGACTGGAATCGTGTCGAAGGAAACTGGAAGCAGGTCAAGGGCAAGGTGAAGGAGCAGTGGGGCAAGCTCACCGATGACGATCTCGATGTCATCAACGGCCGCCGCGACCAGCTGGAGGGCAAAATTCAGGAGCGCTACGGCATGGCGAAGGATCAGGTGCAGAAGGACATCGACACCTGGTATGGCGCTCAGCGCTGGTAAACAAAGCGGTAACACCGCATTACCGACACGGGGCCTCCTCTTTTGGGGAGGCCTCTTTTTGTGACGCTGGTGAAAGCATTCACCATTTGAGTAGTTGCATGTGACGGCTTAACCGGATCGCATCGAGACGCCGCTACGACGGTACGACATCGCGACGATACCAAGGCGACAGACTTTGGATCACGCGTTGAGGGGCCGGCCATGCTGCGCGTCATCAGAGTGCTCGCTTTCACATCGTTGTGCATAGGCGCAAGCCCAGCCCAGGCTGATGATCGCATGTTCGATCCAGAGGCTGCTTCGCGTAACGCCAGTCTCGCCTTGAAATGGCAGGATATGCAGCGCCGCATTGCCGATGACGAGGCGCGCGTTGCCGCTTGCCGCGCGGAAACGTGGATGTGCAGCGACGATGAACGTCGCCTGATCGCAATCGCCGATATGGGTCATGCCCGAGACGGCCGCGCACGCATCGGCGAGGTCAATCGTGCGGTCAATCTTGCGATACGGCCCGTCAGCGACGAGCGACGGTTTGGTGTTGCCGACCAATGGTCGGCGCCGCTCGAAACCATGTCCGCCGGCGAAGGCGATTGCGAGGATTACGCGATCCTCAAATGGCTGGCGCTGAAGGAGGCGGGGATCGGCGGCGACGATCTCAGGCTGGTAATTGTGAGAGAACGCGCCGTCCGCAGCTCGCACGCCATCCTCGCGGTGCGGCTGGATGGACGCTGGCTGCTGCTCGACAATCGGTCTTTCGCCTTGGTCGATCTGGACCAGACTCACTATCGCGTGCTGGCTGCGCTCGGTCCAGATGCTGAGAAAGCGCAGATCGTGGCGATCGGTGTCGGCTCCGCGCCGGGCGTCATGTAGGACGCGAGGTCGCTGCCGCTTCGAGCGCCTGAACGCGCGCCTTGTAGGTTTCGACTTCGCTTTCCAGCCGCGAGATGTTCTGCAGCAACCGTTCGCTGGTGAGCTTCAGGAAATAGAATCCGAAATCGGGATCCTGGAAATACAGCTCGCGAACCTTGTCGTAGATGATGAACAGCACCTGCCCATCCTCGATGCATTCGACGGTCGCGGTGCGCTTGTTGTCGGGCGCAAGAAATCCGAGTTCGCCCATCACGCGGCCGGGCGGCAGCTCAACACCGAACTCCTTGACCAGGAACTTGCCGGTGACGGTGTAATACATCGCGTTCGCGACGTCGCCCTTGTTGAACAGAATGTCGCCGGCCTTGAAGTTTTTCTTGGTCATGAACGGCTTCAGCCATTCCATGTCGAGATCGCCCTGCGAGGCGATCTTCACGCGCTTGACCAGTTGCTGGATCTGATAGAGGCGGAAGCAGTTGATGGGCAGCAGCACCGCATACATGAAGAAGGTCGGCAACGCCTTCGCCAGCAGGCCATAGCCCATGAACAGGACATTGCTGATGATCGCCGCGATACGCAGCGGGATCATGGTTCGCAATGTCACGGACGCGACGTAGAACACGCCGCCGATCAGGCCGAGCAGATTCGCCAGGTCCATTTTCGACCTGATGAAATCGACCATGTAGGTGGCAAGATAGCCTAAATCCATTGGTCACTCCCACGACCGATCGGGAGAACACGGCGTGCCCTGATTCCTTCCATGTCCGCAGCGCATGGGCAAGAATCGAAAAAATGCTTCTAGTCGGGAATAGTCGATCCGGCGATTGCTACAAACGAATAATCTCACCCTCAATCGCCGCGATCGTTCCTGGCCGCGCGCTGCGTGCTTCGGCCAGTAGTGCATCCATCGCCGCGTCGTCGTGCTCGGGCGCGTGATGGAACAGGCAGAAGGTCTTGGCGCCGGCAGCGACCGCTAGGCGCATGCCGTCCTGCCATGTCGAGTGACCCCAGCCCTTTTTCTCGTCGATTTCGGCTTCGGTATAGGTTGTATCGTAAATGACGAGGTCGGCTCCCTTGGAGAAGGCGACCAACGCCTTGTCGTGATCCTCGCGCCGGCCTTCATTGTCGGTCAGGTAGGCCACGGAGCGCCCACGATAATCGATCCGGTAACCGGTCGCGCCGCCCGGATGATCCAGCATGATGGTGCGGACCGTGAGGTCGCTGTCCTGAATGACGGTTTCGCCCGCGCGGAAGTCGCGATAGTCGATATGGGCTTTGAAGCTGTCGATGCCGATCGGAAACAGCGGCTCGCTCATCATGGCCTGCATGACCGGCTTCAGCTGGAAGTCCGGCAGCAGATTTCCGGCCCACATACGGAAGCGATGTTGCGGCAGAAAGAACGGTGCGAAGAACGGGATGCCGATGACGTGGTCATAGTGACAGTGCGTCAGGAGAAGATCGGCGTCGATGATGCCGCCGTCCTGCACCAGCGCATCGCCGAGTTCGCGCAGGCCGGTACCGCCGTCGAGAATGAGAAGGCGTCCGCCGCATCGAACCTCGACACAGGGGGTATTGCCGCCGTAGCGTTTCGTTGCAGGCCCGGGGCAGGGAAGCGAGCCGCGCACGCCCCAGAACCTGATAGTGAAGTCGGACATTTTAACGTTTCGTCCCCGCTTGCGGCCGCTCTCAAGACGTGCCCATCGTAAGCGCGCCGTCCGGTCCGTCACAAGCGCTATCACGCTCATTTGCGCGGGACACGCACCTTGCAGGACTGTGGTTAGCCATCGCTTGCCGGAAGGCGCCGCCTGGAAATTGCACAGATCGTTACTTGGAATCGAAGGCAAAGACGCCGTCCCATCCCGCCGGTGGTGGCGTGATCCGGAACGCCTCGATGCGTGACTGGTAAACCTCGAACAGGCCTGCGAGGCCGAATGTCTGCTCGGCTTGCTTCGCCCGCTGCAGCGCGTTTTCCGCGCCGTCCCAGTCGCGGTTGCGGTAACAGGCCATCATTTCCTCGGTGAGGCTGGCAATCGATTTGAAGCTCTCGCTGGCCGCAACGTTTTTGTCGCCGAGCAACGCGTAGATGTGCTCCGGCTCGGACTTTCCCTTCACGGTGATCAGGTCGATCTGCAGCGCCGCAAAGGAGCCATTGACCTTCTCCGCTGTGCGCGCGCCAAGGATGATCGGCACGCCGTAGGATTTCGTGCGGCCTTCAAGGCGCGACGCGAGATTCACCGGATCGCCGAGCACCGAATAGTCGAAGCGCAGATCCGATCCCATGTTACCGACAACGCATCGGCCGGTATTGATACCGAGCCCGATCCGCATCGGCAGGAACGGTATGCCGTCCTCGAGTGCCTCTGCCTCGCGCTCGTGATTGAGATCCTCGATCTTGTGCAGCATGTCGAGGGCGGCCGAACAGGCATGCACTTCATGCAGCGGATCGTCCAGCGGCGCATTCCAGAACGCCATGATGGCGTCGCCGATGTATTTGTCGATCGTGCCCTTGCGATCGATGATCGAGTTGGTGAGCGGCGTCAGCAGCCGGTTCATCAGCTTGGTCAGGCCTTGCGGATCATCCTTGAACGTTTCCGAAATGCTGGTGAAGCCGCGTACGTCGCTGAACAGGATCGTCATGTCGCGGGTCTCGCCGCCGAGAACCAGACGTTCCGGTGCATTCGCAAGCTGTTCGACCAGTGTCGGCGAAAGGTAATGCGCGAACGCGGAGCGGATTCGTCGCCGGTCGGCCTGTTCGCGGAAGTAGTTGATGAAGACCAGCGTCAGATAGATGAAGAAGATCGAGATCAGCGGAAACGATGCGTCGAACAGAAGGCCGTGCTGTGTGTAGAAATACCAGGAGATGCTGGCGACCAGCATGGCGACGACGAAGCCGAATGCCAGCAGCGTCATCACGCCCATCGTCGGCGCCAGAATGACCGTTGCAACACCAACGATGCCGGTGATGAGAACCTCGGCTCCGACGGCATAATTGGGCCGGGACAGAAGTGTCTGGCCCAGTACATTTTCCAGCACCTGGGCATGGATTTCGACGCCCGGCATGGATGTCTCGACCGGTGTCGCCTTGATGTCGAGCAGGCCGACCGCTGACGTTCCGATCAGAACCAGACGATCGGCGAAGCGGTCCGACGGAATCGTGCCGTTCAACACGTCCTTTGCCGAGACGAAGCGTGACGCGTCATGTGGGCTGAAGTTGATCCAGAACTGGCCGTTTTCATCGGTCGGCAATTCGAGCCCCGGCACGGCGACGGCGCGGACGCCCACGGGGTCCGTGCGCACCAGCACGGCGCCTGAATTCGTGACCACACGCAGCATGTCGAGCGTCATGGCCGGCACGATTTCATTGCCGGCTTTCACCACCATCGGGACGCGGCGCACGATGCCGTCGCGCTCCGGGCGCAATGTCAGTGCTCCGCGGCCGGCCGCCGCCTTTTCCAGCACCGGGAGATTGCGGAGCAAACCCTGGTAGGTCAGCAGGAAGCGTGACGGGTCCGGGCCGATTGTCGCGATGCCGGTACGCGGCATGTCCTCGTTGCTCGGTGTCGGCGTCAGGATGGCCGACTGGCCGAGGACCACCCGGCCACCGCTTTGCATGACCTGCGCCAGCACCTCGTCGTTGCCTGGCAGGCTCTTCATCTTGTCGCGCGTCGCTTCGTCGATCTGCGGCAGTGTGTCCGCGATGGCCGCGGGCGACATGCGGTCCGGCTCGGCCATGATCACGTCGAACGCGATGGCAGCGGCGCCCGCCTGCTGCAACTTGGCGACAAGTTCGGCGATCAGCGTGCGTGGCCAGGGCCATTGTCCCAGCGCCTCAAGGCTCGGCTCGTCGATGTCCACGATGACAACAGGCTTGATCGTCGGCTGGCGCGGTTTGAGGACCTGATAGAAATCGAAATTGCGCAGCCGCAAATTCTCGAGCTGGACCGGATCCCAGATTCTGAGGGCGAGAAATGCCGCCAGCAGCAGGAAGCCCGTGGTGCGCCTCAGGCCGAACCATCCGATGAGGCTGAAGCGCCGGCCGAGAGCGGCCCGTTGCTCGCGCTCCTCCCGACGTTTCTCACGAATTGCGAGCCGCCGTTCGTTGAGGCGGTGAATTTGTTCTTTAAGGTTCGGGGCCACGGGCGGAGGCTACTAAAGGGACTGATATTGCGCCAGACGAAGCGAGGCGGCTGAAAATTCTGCAGACAGCGGGATAGCGGCTTTGACCGCTGCCCGAAAGGGGCCGGGGGCCGAACCGACCGTCCGGGAGCAGCGTTTTCCCGGGGCATCGCGGTTGCAGCTGTCTGCATATTTTACCGTCAGCCGGCCGGGCCCGCATGCCGCCGTCAACCAAGGATGATTGATTTGATTGCTCTTTCGGGCGTCGCCCGCGCAAAATGCGCGCCTGGTATTTGAGGGGTCTTGGAATGAAGGCGATCATCGTCGGAGGCGGGGTCGGAGGGTTGACCACAGCACTGATGCTGCAAGCGCGCGGCATCGACTGCGAGGTGTTCGAGCAGGCCGACCAGATCCGGGAACTCGGGGTTGGCATCAACACGCTTCCCCATGCCATCAAGGAGCTGGCGCAGGTCGGATTGCTCGATCGGCTCGATGCCGTGGCCATCCGCACCTACGAGCTGATCTATTGCAACCGGCTCGGCCAGGAGATCTGGCGTGAGCCGCGCGGCACGGACGCCGGTTTCGACTATCCGCAATTCTCGATCCATCGCGGACGGCTGCAGGGCGTCATTTACGCAGCAGCGCGCGCGCGACTGGGCGAATCCCGCGTCCATACCGGACACCGGCTTGGCTCCTTCACCCAGGATGAGACCGGCGTCACGGCGTACTTTTTCGATCGCAGCGGTTCGCACATCCGGACTGCAAGAGGCGATATCCTCATCGGCGCGGACGGGCTGCATTCCTTCGTACGTGCGCAACTTTTCCCGAATGAAGAGCCGGCGCGTTTCACCGGCACGGTGCTGTGGCGCGGCGCACTGGATTGGCCGAAATTTCTCACCGGCCGTTCGATGGTGATCGCAGGCGGCATGGCGGGCAAGCTCGTGCTCTATCCGATCGCGGAAGGCTCGCGCGAGGATCGCTGCCTGATGAACTGGGCCGTGATGGTGAAGGTCAGCGAAGGTGGTGGCACGCCGAAGAAGGAAGACTGGTCACGTCCCGGCCGGTTCGAGGATCTGATGCCGCATGTGCAGAAATTCGCGATCCCCTATTGCAACGCCAAGGCCCTGATCGAAGCGACGCCGGAATTCTGGGAATATCCGCTGTGTGACCGCGATCCGCTGCCGCGCTGGTCGCATGGCCGCGTCACGCTGCTCGGCGATGCGGCGCACCCGATGTATCCGGTCGGCTCGAATGGTGCATCGCAAGCGATTCTCGATGCCCGCTGTCTCGCGGACCGGCTGGTCGATTGCGAGCACGCGCGCCACGCGCTCTATGCCTATGAGCAGGAGCGGCTGCCGATGACCACGCAGATCGTGATGATGAATCGCAAGGGCGGGCCGGAAGGCGTGATCGACGCGGTGGAGGCGCGCGCGCCCGACGGCTTCACGAACATCGACGATGTGCTGTCCTACGAACAGCGCAAGGCGATCGTTAGGGGCTATGCCGGTGCCGCAGGATTCGCGCGCGAGCAGGTCAACCGGCCGGTGGTGAAGGCGGCGTAGCGGACGCCGCCTTCACAGGTTGGATTGCAGTTTACGACCTCACTCCGCCGGCGGCGGCAGGAAGATGATCTCGTGGCGCGCCGCGAGCGCGACCACCTCTTCCGGCTTCTGCTCCTTCATGGAGTGGATGCCCCAGAACAGGTCGTAGAGTTTGCGGGTCGGCGTGACCCAGAACACGCACTTCACCGGCTGATCGGACTTGTTGAAGATGCCGTGCGGGATCTGCATCGGCAGCCGGATCGTGTCGCCTGCGGTCGCCGAAAAGTCGCGCCCGTCCAGCAGGAAGTCGAGCTTGCCTTCCAGCATGTAGATGAATTCGTCCTGGGTCGGGTGAATATGCGGCGGGACGAACGTGCCGGGCGGGAAGGTGGCGTGCCAGGCGAAACTCTGTTCCGACAGCACTTTCGGCACATAGGTCTGGCCGAGAATATTCCAGACGATGCCATCGATGCCGGTCGCGGCCTTGGTGATGCCTGCCGTAAGCGGTTGCATGTGACGCAAACTCCCTTCGCCTTCCGTTGCCGCATTAAATCAGAAAGGGAACCGGATCGAAAACCGTCCGTGCGGCTCGCGCCCTCTCTTTTTGCAAGAGCGTAAATACGGTGGGCATTCAGCGCGGCGGCAGGCGGATGTACACCGCCGCTTAGTGTTAACGGCAGGCGCGGTGGGCGCGCGCCGTCAACCGGCGGAGCCGTGCGGCCCCTGCGCGGAGCCGGGAAGCGCCTCGGCGCGTCTCGTCCCGATCTCGGAGGGCCTGCGGCCGGACAGCTTCTTGTGCAGATGCACCATCATCGCCATGCCGAACAGCGGCGTTGCGAGATTGACGATCGGGATCGAGACGAAGGCGGCGATCAGCAGACCTGAGGTGAACACCAGCGGCTGGTTCGCCTTGCGGAAGGCTTTCGCCTCGTGCGGCGGACGAAAGCGCATTGCGGCGAGATCGAAATACTCGCGGCTGAGCAGCCATGCGGTCGCAACAAACAGGATGATGAAGCCGAACCCGGCGAACAGGATGAAGGGTAGCGCGATCAGATAGATCAGGACCGCGAGCAGCGCGGTCTTGGTGCCTTCGAGGATGGAGCGGTCGAGCGGCATCGCCTTGCCCGCCGGGTCGGCGGGATAATAGGTGCGCTCCACCAGATCGGCGATCTCGTCGACGAAGAAGCTGCCGACAAAGGCGGTTACGGCCGGCATCAGGAAAACGCCGCCGACCAGGATGCCGAGTGCGGACGCGAATGAGGCGATCCAGATCACCCAGGACAATGGCGTGTGCGATTTCGGGCCGAGCGCGCCTTCCGCCCACACTCCGCCACTCACCGTCAGCCAGTCGAGGAATTTGTAGAGGCCGACGCCGAACAGAATGATCATCACCAGCGCAAGCAGCATTGACTTGATCAGCACCGACCGGAAGGGCGGCGAGAACATCTGCTGCAAGGCCTTGAAGGCGGCGTCGAACATGGAGAATTCCAGCCCCGTGCTTGGCCGCCAAGGGGGCGGCGCCGCGGCTAGAGATAAAGATGCAATCGGCGGGAGCAAGACCAGCGCTGCGGGCCGGAAATGCAAAAGGCCGGGGCAAGCCCGGCCTTTCAAATCTCTCTCTGTGTCCTGTCAGAGCCGATCAGCGGCGACGTTCGGCCTTCTTCAGGCGGACCACGACGTCGATGCGGGCGATCTCGTAGCCCTCGGGAGCGACGGGCATCTTGTCGACGATGACGTCGGTGCCCGGAATGTCGACGAGCTCGTTATCGCCCTCGACGAAGAAATGATGATGCTCGGACGCGTTGGTATCGAAATAGGTCTTCGAGCCGTCGACGGCGACCTGACGCAGCAGACCCACCTCGGTAAACTGGTGCAGGGTGTTGTAGACGGTCGCGAGCGACACCGGCACTTTCGCCTTGGTCGCCTCCTCGTAGAGCATTTCCGCGGTCAGATGCCGGTCGCCCTTGCCGAACAGGATCCAGCCGAGCGCCATGCGCTGACGGGTCGGGCGAAGGCCGACGTCCCGCAGCATCGACTTCACGTCATGCCAGGGGCATCCGTTCAGCGCAGCACGATGCTGATCGTGTGCCGGGTGGACATGCGCCGGACGCAGGTGGGCCGGGGCTTGCTCCGACGGAGTCGAAAAGACGATGGTACGCGGTGGGTTCATAGCTCTCTTCTGCCCCTTGATCCCGGTTCAAGGCCGAGATGGTTGCATATGTAATTATAGCCGGTGCGTTCTGCCACTTGCAACCGTTTCGCATCTGGGCAGATTAGAATAGCACAAAACCGTCGCTTTGCTGGCTATCTCCCACTGTGATAGGAACCGCGGGCTTTTCCACACATTGGGGGCACGACACCGGCATGCAGAGCCGCCGCACCAGTTTCGAATACGAGGACCTTCTGGCCTGCGGCCGGGGTGAGCTTTTCTCGGAGGGGCCGCAATTGCCGCTGCCTCCGATGCTGATGTTTGACCGGATCGCCGAGATGTCCGAGCAGGGCGGCGAATTCGGCAAGGGCCTCGTCCGGGCGGAACTCGACGTGAAGCCGGACCTCTGGTTTTTCGCCTGCCATTTCAAGAACGATCCGGTCATGCCGGGCTGTCTCGGGCTCGACGCCCTGTGGCAATTGCTGGGCTTTTTCCTCGGCTGGACGGGTTCCTCGGGCAATGGCCGCGCGCTTGGCCTCGGCGAACTGAAATTTTCGGGCCAGGTGCTGCCGAGCGTGAAAAAGGTCGTGTACGGCCTCGAGATCAAGCGGGTAATGCGGTCCAAGCTCATCCTCGGGATTGCCGATGGCTGGCTGTCCGCCGATGGCAATGTGATCTATCGCGCGAGCGACCTGAAAGTCGGCCTGTTCAAGCAGGATGCACCGCTCGCCGCAGGCGCGTAACGCGCCTTGCGATATTGCGCCGAACCGGCCAAGTGTGCCCTATACCCATGCCCGCCATCGGCGCCTCCGGGCCGGCGGGTGTGGATGATCTGACACCTGCGATCTGATTTCTTTTTTCTTGCGAGGCAGTCATGCGGCGAGTGGTCGTGACCGGGATGGGCATTGTCTCGTCCATCGGCAACAACACACAGGAAGTTCTGGCGAGCCTGCGTGAGGCGAAGTCGGGCATTTCGCGCGCGGAGCAGTTTGCGGATCATGGCTTCCGCTGTCAGGTCGCCGGCGTTCCGAATATCGACGTCGAAAGCATGATCGACCGCAGGGCGATGCGCTTTCTCGGTCAGGGTGCCGCCTGGAATCATATCGCGATGGAGCAGGCGATCCGCGACAGCGGCGTCGAAGAGAAGGACATCGTCAACGAGCGCACTGGCATCGTGATGGGATCGGGCGGACCGACCACATCGACGATCGTGGAAGCCGCCGACATCACCCGCGAAAAGGGATCGCCCAAGCGCATCGGACCGTTCGCCGTGCCGAAAGCCATGTCGTCGACCGCCTCCGCAACGCTTGCGACCTGGTTCAAGATCAAGGGCGTGAACTATTCGATCTCGTCGGCCTGCGCGACGTCCAACCACTGCATCGGCAATGCGGCGGAGATCATCCAGTGGGGCAAGCAGGACATGATCTTCGCAGGCGGCTGCGAAGATCTGCACTGGACGCTGTCGAACCTGTTCGACGCAATGGGCGCGATGTCGTCGAAGTACAACGATACGCCGGAGACCGCGTCCCGCGCGTATGACGTCGATCGAGACGGCTTCGTGATTGCAGGCGGTGCCGGCGTGCTCGTGCTGGAAGAGCTGGAGCACGCGAAGGCGCGCGGCGCGAAGATCTATGCCGAAGTGGCAGGCTATGGCGCGACATCGGACGGTCACGACATGGTCGCGCCGTCGGGCGAAGGCGCGGTGCGCTGCATGCGCATGGCGCTGGAGACCGTGAAGGCGCCGGTCGATTACGTCAATCCGCACGCCACCGCGACGCCAGTCGGCGACGCCAAGGAAATCGAGGCGCTGCGCGAAGTGTTTGGCAGCAAGTGCCCGCCGATCTCCGCAACCAAGTCGCTGACCGGGCACTCGCTCGGCGCAGCCGGCGTGCAGGAGGCGATCTACTCGCTGCTGATGATGAATAACGGCTTCATTTGCGAGAGCGCCAACATCAAGAACCTCGACCCGGCCTTTGCCGACATGCCGATCATGCGCGAGCGCAAGGACAACGTGAAGCTCGGCTGCGTGCTGTCGAACTCCTTTGGTTTCGGCGGGACAAATGCTTCGATCGTGTTCAAGCACATCGATGCCTGACCGGCGATGCGGCTCGTCGAGCAGGAGATCGACTGGCACGATGGCAATCTGGTCGACGTTCATGTCGCCGGATTGCCGGGTACGAAACAGACGGTTCGGCTGTTCCTCGATCTCTATCCCGACGAAGAAGGCGTCGACCGCCGCAAGCGCTATCTGTGCACCGGCGAAGGCCTTCGTCGTATCCTTTTTTCGGCGGATGCCACTCGCATCCGCCGGCACAGCAAGGCCGGTAACATCGATTTCATGCGCGTCGAGGCCGGCGACGAGACTGAAATCCTGACCGTCACCCTGTTCGGCGGGGTGGTGGAAGCGGAAGCGCAAAGTTTTCATCTGACAGAAGCTACAAAATGACAAAACTCATGCAGGGAAAGCGCGGCCTCATTATGGGCGTCGCGAACGACCACTCGATCGCCTGGGGCATTGCGAAGACGCTGGCCGAACACGGCGCGGAGCTTTGCTTCACCTATCAGGGCGAGGCGCTGCTCAAGCGCGTGAAGCCGCTGGCGCAATCTGTTGGTTCGGATTTCCTGATGCCGTGCGATGTCGAGGATATTTCGACGGTCGACGCGGTGTTCGACGCGATGAAGAAGAAGTGGGGCACGATCGACTTTTTCGTGCACGCCGTCGGCTTCTCCGACAAGAACGAATTGAAGGGCCGCTTTGCGGATTCCACGCGCGAGAATTTCGTCCGCACCATGGTGATCTCGTGCTTCTCCTTTGCCGAGGGCGCGAAGCGTGCGGCCGAACTAATGCCTAATGGCGGCTCGATGCTGACGCTGACCTATAACGGCGGCGACCGCGCGATGCCGAATTACAACGTGATGGGGCTTGCCAAGGCGGCGCTCGAATCGTCGGTGCGTTATCTCGCGGTCGATTTCGGCAAGCAGAAAATCCGCGTGAATGCGATCTCGGCCGGCCCGATCCGCACGCTCGCCGGCGCGGGCATTCACGATGCCCGCTACATGTTTGCGTTTCAGCAGCGGCATTCGCCGCTCGGCCGCGGCGTGACGCTTGAGGAACTGGGCGGCGCGGGACTTTACCTGTGTTCGGATCTGTCGACCGGGGTCACCGGCGAGATCCATTTCGTCGACTCAGGTTACAATGTGATCGCCATGCCGCTGCCGGATGCGCTGCGTACCGATGCCGGCGGAAAAGACGGCGACTGAACAGAGCAGGGGCAATCCGTGTTTCTATCCGCGGCCAGAATTTCTGTTTTGCCCGGGAAGAAAGCGATGCTCGCGAGCGCCGGACCGCGCCAGAAGGAAGCGCGGGCACCGCAATTGCGCGTCGAACTCGATGACGTGTTGAGCAGGGTTGCCCGCCTCGATGACGAGGCCCGGTTTCGGGTGTCACTGTATCTCGCGGATTATGCAAGGCAGACGCGCGAAACCTTCGGGGCGTTCGAAACCATTCCGGCTGACACCAAGGCTGCAATCGCGCAGCAACTCGCCGGACTCGCTCGGGAGGCTTTCGAGCGCGACGAGGAACAAAGCTACGCGTATTTCATCCTGAGTGCGCTTTACGAATCCGTCGGGCTTCCCGGTGAGGACGCTGAAGCCGTGAAGACGGCGTGCGCCGAATACGTGCTGGCGGCGGTCCAGGCCGAGCGAAGCCTGGGTCGCGAGGCATAGTCGCGAAGGCGGTGCGTGGAGTACGGCATAAAAAAGGGCGGCCTTTCGGCCGCCCTTTTCATTTCCGTGAGAGCGAAAGCGCTTACGCCACTTCGCGCAGATCGTCCTTGCCGAGGTCGAAGCGGTCCGCGTTCATGACCTTCGTCCAGGCCTTCACGAAGTCCTTCACGAACTTCTCCTTCGAGTCTGCGCAGGCATAGACCTCGCCATAGGCGCGGAGCTGCGAGTGCGAACCGAAGATCAGGTCGACCGCGGTCGCTGTCCACTTCGGCGCCTTGGTCTTGCGGTCGACGCCCTGGTAGATGCCTTCCGCGTCCGGAGCCTGCCATTCGGTGTCCATGGTCAGCAGGTTGACGAAGAAGTCGTTCGTCAGCTTGCCCGGCTGATTGGTGAACACGCCGTGCTTGGAGTCGCCGAAATTGGCGCCGAGCACGCGCAGGCCGCCGATCATGACCGTCAATTCCGGTCCAGTCAGCGTCAGGAGCTGTGCCCGGTCGACCAGAGCTTCCTCCGGCTTCATGAACTGCAGCTTCTTCTTGTTGATGTAGTTGCGGAAGCCATCCTGGCGCGGCTCCAGCGGAGCGAACGAGGCGACGTCGGTCTGCTCCTGCGACGCGTCCATGCGGCCCGGTGAGAACGGCACCTTCACGTTCACACCGGCGTCCTTCGCAGCCTTTTCGACGCCCGCATTGCCCGCGAGCACGATCAGGTCGGCCAGAGACACCTTCTTGCCGAAGCCCTTCTGGATCTCCTCGAGCTTCGCCAGAACGGTCTTGAGCTTCGCCGGCTCATTGACCTCCCAGTCCTTCTGCGGAGCCAGACGGATGCGAGCGCCATTCGCGCCACCGCGCTTGTCGGAGCGGCGGAACGTCGAGGCCGAAGCCCAGGCGGTCGAGACCAGCTGCTGGACGGTCAGGCCGGAGGCGAGGATCTTCGCCTTCAGTTCTTCCGCGTCCTTGTCGTTGATCAGCGGATGATCGACTTCCGGGATCGGATCCTGCCAGATCAGCACTTCCTTCGGCACGTCCGGGCCGAGGTAGCGCGCGCGCGGACCCATGTCGCGGTGCGTGAGCTTGAACCAGGCGCGGGCGAAAGCGTCCGCGAACTGATCCGGGTTCTCATAGAAGCGCCGCGAGATCTTCTCGTATTCCGGGTCGAATCGGAGCGACAGGTCGGTGGTCAGCATGGTCGGACGATGCTTCTTCGACTTGTCGAAGGCATCCGGCACATCCGCCGCAGCGTTCTTCGCTACCCACTGCTTTGCACCCGCCGGGCTCTTCGTCAGCTCCCATTCGTTTTCGAACAGGTTCTTGAAGAACAGATTGCTCCATTTGGTCGGAGCCTGCGTCCAGGTGACTTCCGGGCCGCCGGTGATGGCGTCGGCGCCCCTGCCGGTGCCGTGCTTGCTCTTCCAGCCGAGACCCTGATCCTCAAGGGCAGCGCCCTCCGGATCGGGACCGACCAGCGAGGGGTCGCCCGCGCCATGGGTCTTGCCGAAGGTATGGCCGCCGGCGATCAGCGCGACGGTTTCCTCGTCGTTCATGGCCATGCGGAAGAAGGTTTCGCGGATGTCCTTGGCCGCAGCGAGCGGGTCAGGATTGCCGTTCGGGCCTTCCGGGTTGACGTAGATGAGGCCCATCTGCACGGCGCCGAGCGGTTCCGAAAGCTGACGTTCGCCGCTGTAGCGTTCGTCGCCGAGCCAGCTGCCTTCCGGACCCCAGTACAGCTCTTCCGGCTCCCACACGTCGGCGCGGCCGCCGGCGAAGCCGAAGGTCTTGAAGCCCATCGACTCAAGCGCGACGTTGCCGGCCAGGATCATCAGGTCGGCCCAGGAGATCTTGCGCCCGTATTTCTGTTTGATCGGCCACAGCAGCCGGCGAGCCTTGTCGAGGTTGGCGTTATCCGGCCACGAGTTCAGCGGCGCGAAGCGCTGCTGCCCGGCGCCTGCTCCGCCGCGCCCGTCTGTGATGCGGTAGGTGCCGGCCGAGTGCCAGGCCATGCGGATCATCAGGCCGCCGTAATGGCCGAAGTCCGCCGGCCACCAATCCTGCGAGTTCGTCATCAGGGCGGTGAGATCCTTCTTCACCGCTTCAAGGTCGAGCGTCTTGAACTCCTTGGCATAGTCGAAGTCCTTGCCCATCGGATCGGACAGGCCGGAGTTCGTATGCAGGACGCTGATGTCGAGCATCTCGGGCCACCAGTCGCGATTCTTCGGTCCGCGCGTGCCCGAGAACGGACATTTGTCGGTTTTTGCATCCATGTTTTTGGCTCCTCCTTATTGAGCGGAATCGGGGCTGATCGGGGCGGGACCATGCTCCGTAGTTTGGATAAGGTCCAATCGAATTGATTAGGATCAACGATAAGATTATCTTATCGTCATGGTCACTCTTCGACAGCTTCGCTATCTCAACGCACTCGCGCGGCACCGCCATTTCGGCCGCGCGGCGGAAGCCTGTGCCGTCAGCCAGCCGGCCTTGTCGATGCAGATCAAGGACCTGGAGAGTGACCTCGGTGTGGCGCTGGTGGAGAGGCGGACCAACGACGTGGTGATGACCGAGGCCGGGCTCGAGATCGCCCGGCGCTCGGAGCGGATCCTGAGCGAGGTTTCGGACCTTGAGGATTTCGCGCGCCATCGCAGCAAGGTCCTCTCGGGCACGCTGAGATTCGGCGTGATCCCCTCGGTTGCGCCATATGTGCTGCCGCATCTCCTGCCGGTCCTTCAGGAGAAGCATCCCGAACTCGAACTCGAGTTGCGCGAGACCCAGACCCGCTTCCTGGTGGAAGAACTGACCCGCGGCGCACTCGACGTGGTGATGATCGCGTTGCCTGCGCCGCAAGCCGATATCGAGACGCTGGCCCTGTTCGATGACGCATTCCTGCTCGCAGCGCCCGCGGGTGACGATCTGCCCAGCCGCGCGCGCATCACGGCGGATGATATCGATCCAAGCCGTCTGATCCTGCTGGAGGAAGGGCATTGCTTGCGCGATCAGGCGCTCGCCTTCTGCAGCGATGCATCGGGGGGCACGCTGCGCGAACTCGGCGCCACCAGCCTCACCACGGTGATGCAGATGGTCGCAAACGGCTACGGCGTCACACTTATCCCCGAGGTCGCCGTGCCGGTCGAAGCGCGCGACGAGCGCGTGCAGCTTCTGCGCTTTGCAAAGCCCGAACCCTTCCGCACCGTCGGACTGGCGTGGCGCAGGACATCCTCTCGCGCGCGGGATTTCAGGGCGCTGGGCCAGATCGTGACGCAGGTGGTGAACTGACGCGGATCCTCGAATGGAATAGCGCGATACACCAGCTCCGAAACAAAAAGGGCGGCCAACATGGCCGCCCTTTGAAACACATGGCGCAATCGCGCGTCGTGCGCTGATTACTCCGCGCCGCCGGCAGCCGCTTCCGGCTCCTTCTCGCGCTCGGCCTTCTGCTTGGCCTCGAGGTCCTCGCCGGTCTGCTGGTCGACGACCTTCATCGACAGGCGAACCTTGCCGCGATCGTCGAGCCCGAGCAGCTTCACCTTCACCTTGTCGCCTTCCTTCACGACGTCGGAGGTCTTCTGCACGCGGCCCTGTGCGAGCTGGCTGATATGGACGAGGCCGTCCTTGGCGCCGAAGAAGTTCACGAAAGCGCCGAAGTCCATGACCTTCACCACGGTGCCGTCATAGATCATGCCGACTTCCGGATCGGATGCGATCGACTTGATCCACTTGATCGCAGCGCGGATCTGCTCGCCATTGGCGGAGGCAACCTTCACGGTGCCGTCGTCCTCGACGTTGATCTTGGCGCCGGTCTTTTCGACGATCTCGCGGATCACCTTGCCGCCGGTGCCGATCACTTCGCGGATCTTGTCGACCGGGATCTTCAGGGTCTCGATGCGCGGAGCATGCTCGCCGAGTTCGGCGCGCGCCGCGGTCAGCGCCTTGGCCATCTCGCCAAGGATATGGATGCGGCCATCCTTCGCCTGACCGAGCGCGATCTTCATGATCTGCTCGGTGATGCCGGCGATCTTGATGTCCATCTGCAGCGAGGTGATGCCCTGCTCGGTACCAGCAACCTTGAAGTCCATGTCACCGAGATGATCCTCGTCACCGAGGATGTCCGAGAGAACGGCAAACTTCTCGCCTTCCAGGATCAGGCCCATCGCGATGCCTGCGGTCGGCCGCTTGAGCGGAACGCCGGCATCCATAAGCGCGAGCGAGGTGCCGCACACGGTCGCCATCGAGGACGAGCCGTTCGACTCGGTGATCTCCGACACCACGCGGATGGTGTAGGGGAAGTCGTGATGCAGCGGCAGCACCGGATGGATCGCGCGCCAGGCAAGCTTGCCGTGGCCGATCTCGCGCCGCTTGGTGCCGCCGAGACGGCCGGTCTCGCCGACCGAGAAGGGCGGGAAGTTATAGTGCAGCAGGAAGTGCTCCTTGTAGGTGCCCTGCAGCGCGTCGATCCACTGCTCGTCCTCGCCGGTGCCGAGCGTGGTGACAACGAGCGCCTGGGTCTCGCCGCGCGTGAACAGCGCCGAGCCATGGGTGCGCGGCAACACGCCGACTTCGCAGACGATCGGACGCACGGTGGTCAGGTCGCGGCCGTCGATACGCTTCGACGTATCGAGAATGTTCCAGCGCACGATCTTGGCTTCGAGCTCCTTGAACACGCCGGCGACGCGCAGCTTGTCGTATTTCGGCTCCGCGCCTTCCGGGAAGTAATGCGCAACCATCTTCTCCTTGACGGCGGCGACGGCGGCGTAACGATCCTGCTTCTTCGAGATCGAATAGGCGGCGCGCAGGTCCTTCTCGAACAGGCTGAGCATTTCCTTTTCGAGCTCGGAATTGTCGACGACGTTGAGCTCGCGCGGCTCCTTCGCGGCCTTTTCAGCAAGCTGGATGATCGCCTGGATCACCGGCTGGAAATGACGGTGGCCGAACATCACCGCGCCGAGCATGACCTCTTCGGTGAGTTCCTTCGCTTCGGACTCGACCATCAGAACCGCATCGCCGGTGCCGGCGACCACGAGGTCGAGTGCGCTTTCCGGCATCTCGTCGAGCACCGGATTGAGCACGTATTCGCCATTGATGAAGCCGACGCGGGCGGCGCCGATCGGGCCCATGAAGGGCACACCGGACAGCGTCAGCGCGGCAGAAGCCGCAACCATCGCCAGCACGTCCGGATCATTTTCCATGTCATGCGAGAGCGTGGTGACGATCACCTGCGTCTCGTTACGCCAGCCATCGGCGAAGAGCGGGCGGATCGGGCGGTCGATCAGGCGGGAGACCAGCGTCTCCTTTTCGGTCGGACGGCCTTCGCGCTTGAAATAGCCGCCGGGAATGCGGCCGGCTGCGTAGAATTTTTCCTGGTAATCGACGGTCAGTGGCAGGAAGTCCACGCCCTCGCGCGGCGTCTTGGCTGCGACAACGGTCGCGAGCACGGTGGTTTCGCCATAGGTCGCGACGACGGCGCCGTCAGCCTGACGCGCCACCTTGCCGGTCTCGAGGACGAGCTTGCGCCCACCCCAGTCGAGCTCAACACGATTGATATCTAACATTTCGCTTTTCTCTCATCGGTTCGGACTGAGGAAAAAGCCATGTGCAAGACGGCGAGACGCTGTCGCGCGCGGCGAAAGCGTCAGGCAAAAGCGTCCGGCGATCCTGCCATGGCTCATCCCTCCGGGATGCGAACGGGCCAATCCGTATTGCCACCGTTCGGTCCGGCAGATCACGCTGCCGGTCGCACGCGAACGCGCTTGTCCTGCGTTCGCACAACAAAGCGAGCGCGGTATTCGCGTTCGCTCAACAAATGCGGACGCCGCAATGCGTCCGCTCGTTGGGGCACGAACAGGTCCGAAAAATGATGTGTCTTTCGGATGTGCCCCGTCGCGCCCGCGCCAGCGGGCGCAGCGCAATCAGCGGCGGATATTCAGCCGCTCGATCAGGTCCTTGTAGCGCGCCTCGTCCTTACGCTTGATGTAGTCGAGGAGTTGGCGGCGCAGCGACACGAGCTTCAGCAGCCCGCGGCGCGAATGGTTGTCCTTGGTATGCGTCTTGAAGTGACCGGTCAGGTTGTTGATCCGCTCGGAGAGGATCGCGACCTGGACTTCAGGCGAACCGGTGTCGCCCTTGCTACGTGCAAACGTCTTGATGACTTCGGCCTTGCGGCCGGCTTCGATCGACATCGTCAAATGCCTTTTTCTTTGCCGGCGCTGCCAGTCAGGCCGGTGAGGTTGAACACACGCTTGGGAACGATCTGGCCCTGACCAGTCTCGGCAAGAGCGATCAGCTCGCCCGCCACCGTGACGTAGACCAGGCCCTCAAGAATGGGAGCGTCCCGTCCGCGCAGGATAACGGCCTGGCCTCTCTGGAGCCGGGCCGCATCGGACCTGTTGACGGCCAGCGCCGGGATGTCGTCCAGCGCGGTCTCAACGGGCCATAACGCGTCGGCGAGGCTTGCCTCGCCGGCGGCGGCTCTATCGCACAACCCCTGCAATTCTTCCAGAGAAATCATTTCGGGTTCCGCGAAGGGGCCGACGGAGGTCCGCCGGAGCGCCGAAACATGCCCCTTGCAGCCCAGCAGACGGCCGAAATCGCGCGCCAGCGCCCTTACATAGGTACCTTTGCCGCAATCGGTCTCGAAAACCGCATGGTCAGGGTCCGGCAGCTCGATCAGGTCCAGCCGGTCGATCTCGACCTCGCGGGGCTGCAGTTCCACCACCTCGCCGTCACGGGCGATGTCATAGGCGCGCTCGCCGTCGATCTTGATCGCGGAGAAACGCGGCGGAGTCTGCAGGATGACCCCTTTGAACCGGGGCAGGATGGACTCGATCTGGTCGCGGGTCGGCCGGACGTCGCTGACTTCGACCACACGGCCCTCGGTGTCGTCGGTGTCCCGCTCCTCGCCCCAGCGCACGGTGAAGCGATAGGTCTTGGTCGAATCCATGATGAAGGGGACGGTCTTGGTCGCTTCGCCGAGCGCGATCGGAAGGCAGCCGGTCGCAAGCGGATCGAGCGTGCCTGCATGGCCGGCGCGCTTCGCCGAGAACAGCCGCCGGATCACCGCGACCGCGTGAGTCGAGGTCATACCGATCGGCTTGTCGAGCACGACCCAGCCATGAACGTCGCGCTTGTCGCGCCGCGGCTGCTGCTTACGCTTTTCCTTCCTGGGCCCCTGGGTCGAAACAATCGGTCCGCGCTCGTCGTGAGGGCGTTCAAGTGTCGGCTGCGAAAGCGTGGAGCGCTGCTCGTTATTCATCTGCGGCTCCATCCTTCTCGATGTCGCGCCGTACTTCCGGCGTTCGCAAAAGTTTCTCGATCCGTTCCGCTTCGTCGAATCGTTCGTCCGCGCGGAATCGAATGTCGGGTGCAAATTTTAAGTTAACGCGATGCGCAATCTCGCCACGCAGGAAGCGCTTGTTGTCGTTGAGCGCTGCGATCACCGCGTTCACATCCTTGCCGCCGAGTGGCATGACATAGATTGTCGCGAGCTTGAGGTCCGCGGTCATGCGTACTTCGGGGATGGTGATCATGTGGCTCTCGATCACCGGATCGTGGATGTCGCCGCGCGTCAGCATCTCCGCCATCGCATGACGGATCAGTTCGCCGACGCGGAGCTGGCGTTGCGATGCGCCGGCCGGGCTGTCGTTATTGGATTTCCTGTTTCGCATGAGAGTGCTCTCAACGCCGTCATGCCCGCGCTTGCCGCGGGCATTCACGTCCTTCTGTTTCGATTTCAGGACTAGATGGCCGGACGCCGTCTTCGACGGCTTATGCCCGGCCATGACGTCTCAACAAAGCAGATGTCTTGCGAAGCCGTGAGACTTGGACTCACAGGCTGCGTTGCACCTGCTCCACGCGGTAACACTCGATCACGTCGCCGACGCGCATATCCTGGTAGTTCTCGAAGGCCATGCCGCATTCCTGGCCGGCTTTCACTTCCTTTGCGTCGTCCTTGAATCGCTTGAGCTGCGAGAGCTTGCCTTCGTGAACCACGACGTTGTCGCGGATCAGGCGAACCTCGGCGCCGCGTTCCACCGTGCCATCGGTGACGATACAGCCGGCGACCTTGCCGACCTTGGACACGTTGAATACTTCCTGGATGCGCGCGTTGCCGAGCATGGTCTCGCGCCGTTCCGGCGTGAGCAGACCGGACATCGCCGCTTTCACGTCATCCACGAGATTGTAGATGATGTTGTAATAGCGGATCTCGATCCCGTCGCGCTCGGCGGCCTCGCGCGCTTCCTTGTGAGCGCGCACGTTGAAGCCGATGACCGCAGCGCCGATCGATTCCGCGAGCGTGATATCGGACTCGGTGATGCCGCCGACGCCGGACAGGACCACCCGCGCGCCGACCTCGTCGTTGCCGAGTTTGTCCAGTGCGCCGATGATCGCTTCCACCGAGCCCTGCACGTCGCCCTTGATCACCAGCGGGAATTCCTTGCGGCCCGCGGTCTTGACCTGCGCCATCATCTGCTCGAGCGAGCCGCGCATGCCGGTCTGGCGAGCGGCCTGCTTGTCGCGGCGCTGACGTTCACGATAGGTCGTGATTTCGCGCGCACGTGCTTCGCTTTCGACGACCGCGAGGCGGTCGCCGGCGTCCGGCGTGCCATTGAAGCCGAGAATTTCGACCGGGACCGAAGGCCCGGCCTGATCGACCGCCTCACCCGTATCGCTGATGAGCGCGCGCACGCGGCCCCATTCGGAGCCGGCGACGACGATATCGCCGATATCGAGCGTGCCGCGCTGAATCAGCACGGTCGCAACCGGGCCGCGGCCGCGGTCGAGCTTGGCCTCGATCACGGTGCCTTCCGCCAGACGACGCGGATTGGCCTTGAGGTCGAGGATTTCAGCCTGCAGTCCGATGGTCTCCAGCAGCTTGTCGAGGTTCATCTTCTTCAGGGCGGAGACTTCGACGTCGAGCACGTCGCCGCCGAGCGATTCCACCTGCACTTCGTGCTGGAGAAGTTCGGTGCGCACGCGGTCCGGCTTGGCGTCCGGCTTGTCGATCTTGTTGATGGCAACGATCATCGGCACTTTCGCTGCCTTGGCATGCTGGATCGCTTCGATCGTCTGCGGCATCACGCCGTCATCGGCGGCGACAACCAGCACCACGATGTCGGTGACCTTGGCGCCGCGCGCACGCATCGCGGTAAAGGCGGCGTGGCCCGGCGTATCGATGAAGGTGATCTTGCCGTGCGACGGCGATTCAACCTGATAGGCGCCGATATGCTGGGTGATGCCGCCGGCCTCGCCCGAGACCACGTTGGCCGAACGGATGGCGTCCAGCAGCGAGGTCTTGCCGTGGTCGACGTGGCCCATGATGGTGACCACGGGCGCGCGCGGATCGAGTTCATCCGGATCATCCGGCTCGTCGAACAGACCTTCCTCGACGTCAGCCTCCGAGACGCGCTTGACGGTGTGGCCGAGCTCTTCGGCGATCAGCTGCGCGGTATCGGCGTCGATGACGTCGGTGATCTTGGCCATATGGCCCTGCTTCATCAGCATCCGGATCACGTCCACGCCGCGCTCGGCCATACGGTTGGCGAGCTCCTGGATCGTGATGGTTTCCGGAATGACGACTTCGCGGGCGAGCTTTTCCTTGGGCTCGTCGTGATGGCCCTTCAGGCGCTGGGTGCGACGGCGGAACGAGGCGACGGACCGCTCGCGCACTTCGTCGGCATTACCCGCATTCACGACGGTCAGGCGCGTGCGCTGCTTGGGAGCGGCGTTGCGCGGCGCCTTCACGGCCGGGGCGGGACGTGCCGGTCCGGCACCTGCGCCGGGACGGCGGCCCCGCGGGGTTTCGTCGTCGTCGGCTTCGATGACCTGCGGCCGCGCACCGACGCGCCCGGCGCCGGGCGCTGCGGTGGTCGCCGGAGTTGCCGGCTTTTCGTCGCCAAAGCGCTTCTTGGCTTCCTGCTCGGCCTTGCGCTTGGTCTCTTCCTCGCGGCGATGACGCTCTTCTTCCTCGCGCTTGCGGGCCTCTGCGGCTTCGCGTTCGGCCTTCTCGATGCCTTCGCGGCTCTGCCGGCGGCGCGCTTCTTCCTCAGCGATCCTGCGTTCTTCAGCCTCGCGCATGCGCGCGTCGGCGAGGGCATGCGCACGGGCGTTGCGCTCGTCGTCGGTCAGCGTGCGCAGCACCACGCCGGATTTCGGCGCGGATGGGGCTTGCGCGCCGGGACGCGGCGCGGGCGCCTGCGGCTTTTTCGGCGCTTCCTGCGGGGCAGGTTCGGGCGCTTTCGCCTCGGGCTTGCCGATCGTGCGACGTTTCACGGTCTCGACCACGACCTGTTTGGTGCGGCCGTGGCTGAAGCTCTGGCGGACCACGCCCGTTTCGGTGCGCGGCTTCAGCGTCAGCGTTTTTCCGCCGCCGACCTTCTTCTCGCCAGGTGCCTTCGTATCGCTCATTCGTATTCCGTTCCCGAATCCGGTGTGGAGGGTTCCTAGTCCTGCGCGCGCTTTAGCCCCGGCTTTTCCGTGTCGCCGGTGCGGAAGCGCATCATGCGCAGACAACGCGTGAGGAAGCCCTGGCTCGCTGGGCCGGCGAGCAGGGCAGCATGTATCACATTTGACCGCCCTAATGCCAAATCCAATTGCGCGCCCGAAAAAGACCGGATGACCGGTATTTCAGGGCCTTCGCCGTCCTCGTTCCGGCGCAGCAGGGCCTTCAGCTTCCGCAGGCCATCCTCGGAGCCGTCGGAGGCGTGCAGGAGGCCGACCGGGTTATCCCGGTTCAGGGCCGCCTCGACCTTGGTAAAGCCGGTCGTGACGCTCCCGGCCTTGCCCGCGATCGACAGCGAATCCAGCGCCGCCCGCTCCAGCAGGCGGTCGGTGACCTCGCCGAGATCGGCGCCGGCCCGGACCTCCCGCTTGAACCCCTTGGCGAACAGCTTGCGGCGGATGGCGGTCTCCAGGGCCGCCCGGGTCGCGGTGACCCACAATCCGCGGCCGGGCAGATTGCGTTTCACGTCCGGCACGACCGAGCCGTCCGGGCCGACCACGAATCGGATCAGTTCGTCGACCGGCTTGACCGTGCGCTCGACCACGCAAAGCCGCTCCGTCGCAGCCCCCTTGTGGGGGCCGCTGTCGAGCGCCGTATCGTCGAGCACAGCGAGCATGCCGGGTTATTCACCTCACGCGTCCGTCGTTTCTGCTTCGGTCGCCTCCTCGGCGGCCTCCTTGACGAGGTCGGCTTCGGTGATCCAGCCGGCCTTCAGGCGGGCCTGCATCACGATGGCTTCACACTCGTCACGGGTCAGATCGAAGCCGTCCAGGATGCCCGGCTCGCGCTTCGTCTCTCCATCCTTGCGTTCGGTCCAGCCGGCGAGGTCGTCGGTCGCACAGCCGGCGAGATCCTCGACGGTCTTCACGCCGTTCTCGCCGAACGCGACCAGCATCTTCGTGGTGACACCGGGAACGTCCCGAAGTTCGTCCGCGACACCGAGCGCCCGCCGCTTCTCGTCGTATTCGCCCTCGATGCGGCTGAGGAAATCCCTCGCGCGCGACTGCAGCTCTTCCGCGGTCTCTTCGTCGAAACCTTCGATCCCGGCGATTTCCTTCACGTCGACCAGCGCAAGCTCCTCGACCGAGGTGAAACCTTCCGAGGCCAGCAATTGCGCGACCACCTCGTCGACATCGAGTGCTTCGATGAAGGTCTTGGTGCGGTTCTGGAACTCGGCCTGGCGGCGCTCGGATTCTTCCTGCTCGGTGAGGATATCGATGTCCCAACCGGTCAGCTGCGAGGCGAGACGCACGTTCTGGCCGCGCCGTCCGATCGCCAGCGACAATTGGGCATCCGGAACGACAACTTCAATGCGCTCCTTGTCCTCGTCGAGCACGACCTTTGCGACTTCGGCCGGCGCAAGCGCATTCACCACGAAGGTTGCGATATCCTGCGACCACGGGATGATGTCGATCTTTTCGCCCTGCAACTCGTTCACCACCGCCTGCACGCGCGAACCGCGCATACCGACGCAGGCGCCGACGGGATCGACCGAGGAATCGCGCGAAATCACGGCGATCTTGGCGCGCGAGCCGGGGTCACGTGCGACGGCCTTCACCTCGACGATGCCGTCATAGATTTCCGGCACTTCCTGCGCGAACAGCTTCGCCATGAATTGCGGATGGGTGCGCGACAGGAAGATCTGCGGGCCGCGCGGTTCGCGGCGCACGTCGTAGATATAGGCGCGGACGCGATCGCCGTTGCGGAACACCTCGCGCGGCAGCATTTCGTCGCGACGCACGATCGCTTCGCCGCGGCCAAGATCCACGACCACGTTGCCGTATTCGACGCGCTTGACGACGCCGTTGACGATGTCGCCGATGCGGTCCTTGTATTCCTGATATTGCCGGTCGCGTTCAGCCTCGCGCACTTTCTGCACGATGACCTGCTTGGCGCTCTGCGCGGCGATGCGGCCATATTCCAGCGGCGGCAGGGCATCGGCGATGGTGTCACCGACCTGCGCCGACGGGTTGAGCCGGCGGGCATCCTCGAGGCTGATCTGGTTCGAGGGATTTTCGACCTGATCGACCACCAGCATGTGGCGGGAGAGGCGCAGCTCGCCTTTCTTCTGATCGATCTCGGCGCGGACTTCGGTTTCGCTGCCATAACGCGAGCGTGCGGCGCGCGCGATCGCGTCTTCCATTGCTGCAATGACGATGCTGCGGTCGATCGACTTTTCGCGCGCGACCGCATCAGCGATCTGCAGCAATTCGAGCTTGTTTGCGCTCACGGCTGCCATGGTCACTCTCCTTCGTCATAACCACCGGACCGCGCCTTCTTCGCACGATCCAATTGAGCTTGCTTCGGGCGGGGCGCCGCCCGGTCCTGCTTCTGCTTCGGCCGATCGGCGGCCTTGGCTTTCGCCTTTGTCTTCGGCGCGTAATCGCGCTTGGGCTCTGCTTCGCCTCGCGCTTCGCGCTCCGCGGCTTTGCCCGCGCGAAGCGCTTCTGCGATCAGGTCGTCGGTGAGGACGAGTTTGGCGTCTGCCATATCACCGATCGGCAGCAAAAACTCGTTCGTCTCGCCGGTCTTGGCGACTTTCGCGTCGTCGAGCCGGATGCGGGCGGCATCGCCCTCGACGCCCAGCAGGATACCACGGAAGCGCTTGCGGCCCTCGACCGGAACGCTCATCTCGACCTTGGCGAGATGCCCGGTGTGCCGCTCGAAGTCCGAGCGGCGGACCAGCGGGCGGTCGATGCCGGGCGAAGAAATCTCAAGCCTGTATGCGCGATCGATCGGATCGGCGACATCCAGCACCGGCGAGAGCGCATGCGAAATCTCTTCGCAATCCTCGATGGCCAGGGTGCCATCCGGCCGCTCGGCCATGACCTGGACGGTGCAGCCATCGGCAGCGGAAATCCGGACCCGGACCAGCCGGAAGCCCATACCCTCGATCACGGGTTCCGCGATGGCAGCGACACGCGCAGCAAGTCCCGGCTCCGCGATCAAGCGCGGTTCCGAAGCGATCTTGGCATCAGGCAACAAGCTCATCGAAGCCTTTTTGTCCGTAAAGGTCTCGTTTGCCCGGCTCGTACCGGAAACGCTTTTCTGCCGCGTCCGGCCCTCAGGTAACAAAAAAGAGCGGGTCCCGGGCGGGGCCCACTCTCAAAAACCGATCCAACCGGATCGTTATGAGGTGTCTTAAGACAGGCGGAATATAGCGGATTTCCGGCATCTCGCAAGGGACAAAGCTAGGGAACCGGCTAACCCTTCTTTCACAATCGGGCAGTAACTTTTGTGGCAACTTTTGAGCGTTCGCGCTCGATGCCCTCTTTTTGATTGTTTCGATGGCCGCTGCCTCCTCGCTTATTCCTGAACTCGAAAGCGTCGTTCGGCACGGTTCGGATGAGCGTCGTGCGGACGCATTGCGCCGGATCACTGCGCTTTTCCTGCACGGCTCCAGCCGGTTCTCCGAGGATCACATCCGTCTGTTCGACGATGTGTTCGTCATGCTCATCAATGAGATCGAGTCGAAGGCCCGCGCGGAACTGTCCCGACAACTGGCGCCGGTCCCCAACGCGCCCCTTGAAGCCCTGAAGCGGCTCGCGAAGGACGAGGACATCATGGTCGCCGGCCCGGTGCTGGCTCAGTCGCCGCGACTGACGACGCCGGACCTGGTCGAGATCGCGAATGCGATGAGCACGGAGCATCTCTACGCCATATCCAGCCGCGCGGCGATCGAAGAGCCCGTCACCGATGTGCTCGTGAGGCGCGGCGATTTCACGGTCAAACGCAAGCTCGCCGGCAATGCCGGTGCGAAGATTTCCGAGGTCGGGTTCACGAACCTCGTTCGCAGTGCCGAGCACGACAGCGTATTGGCGGAAGCGGTGGCGCTGCGTTCCGACGTGCCCGATCATATGTTCCGCGAATTGCTGACGCGCGCCACCGAAGTCGTGCAGCGGCGCCTGCTCGCGAAAGCGCGGCCGGAAACCCAGGACGAAATCCGTCGGGTCCTTGCGAGGGTCTCCGGCGAAGTCATTGCCACGAAACCGGCGCGTGACTTCTCGCAGGCTCAGGCGCGGATGCGCGCGCTCGCAGATGCCGGTCAACTCGCCGAAGAGCATCTGGTGCAATTCGCGAAGGATCAGTCCTACGACAACACGGTCGCGGCGTTGTCGCAGCTCACCGGCGTGCCGATCGATGTGGTCGACCGCCTGATGAACGGTGATCGCCCCGATCCCATTCTGATCCTGTGCAAGGCGGCGGGCTATTCCTGGCCGACCGCGCGCGAGATCATCCTGGCGCGCCTCGGCAATCGCGGCAAAGGTGCGCCGACCCTCGACGCGGCCAGCGCCAATTTCGAACGCCTGTCGACATCGACGGCGCAGCGCGTTGTGCGCTTCTGGCAGGTCACGCCGGGCAGCCTGACAACGGCGCCCTAGCGAACACGGCTCCCGCGCGCCTCTTTATTCGGACTATTGGGACGGCAGTTCCTGACGTCGAAATGTCAGGTAACAGGGCGTGCGGCCTTCACGCTTCGCCTTGGCCTCGTACCGCGTGCCGTGGAAATCCGGCCAGGGTTTGCGCCAGTCATCGGCGCGTTCCGCGGTCCATGCGAAGGCCGGAGCGCGCAACAGCCGCGTCAGCGTCCAGGCGGTGTAGGTGTCGATATCGCTCGCGAACCGGAATTCGCCGCCGGGTCGCAATACACGCGCAATCTCCGCGACCGTCCGATCCTGTACGAAACGCCGCTTCCAGTGCCGACGCTTCGGCCAGGGGTCGGGATAGAGCAGGTACATGGTCGCAAGCGATGCATCCGGTAGCCAGGCGAGCAGGTCGATGGCGTCGCCGTGATGCAAACGGATATTCGTGATGCCCTTCGCATCGATCGAGGCCAGCGCCTTGGCCATGCCGTTGATGAAAGGCTCGATGCCGATGAAGCCGCAATCGGGATTGGCGGCGGCCTGAGCGATCAGATGCTCGGCGCCGCCGAAGCCGCTCTCGAGCCGGACCTCGCGGACCGGGCCGGGGAACAACGTGGCGAGGTCGGCCGGCGCGTTCGATTGCAGATCGATGCTGAGGCGCGGCAGCAATGTCTCGAACAGGCGCGCCTGACCCGCCCGCAGCGCCTTGCCCTTGCGGCGGCCAAAGAATGCGCCCTGGTAGGCGCGGTCATGGGTTTTCGAGGTGTCGGAATGCATAACGGCCGCATCCATGATGCGGCCGTTCGCAAAACTCAACTCTCTTGGTGGTCTTACCGGACCGCCTTGCGGATCTGATCGGCGAGATCCGTCTTCTCCCAGGAGAACCCGCCGTCCTTTTCCGGTGCGCGGCCGAAATGGCCATAGGCCGCGGTGCGCCGGTAGATCGGGCGGTTCAGCTTGAGGGTGCGACGGATATTGGTCGGGCGCAGCGGGAACAGCTCCGCGAGCACCTTTTCCAGCTTGCCGTCATCGACCTTGCCGGTACCGTGCGTATCCACGAGCAGCGACATCGGGTCGGCGACGCCGATCGCGTAGGCCACCTGGATGGTGCACTTGTCGGCGAGGCCGGCGGCCACGACGTTCTTGGCGAGATAGCGCGCCGCGTAGGCGGCCGAGCGGTCGACCTTGGTCGGGTCCTTGCCCGAGAACGCACCGCCGCCATGCGGGGCGTAGCCGCCGTAGGTGTCGACGATGATCTTGCGACCGGTCAGTCCGCAGTCCCCGTCCGGGCCGCCGACCACGAAGTTACCGGTCGGGTTGACCAGGAAGTCGGACTCCTTCTTCGGCATCCAGCCTTTCGGCAGCGCCGATTCAACCGCCGAGCCGATCAGGTCCTTAATCATCGACGGCGTGTACTTCTTGCCGTTGCGATTGGTTGCGTTGTGCTGGGTCGAGACCACGACCTTGGTGCAGCCGACCGGCTTGCCGTCCTCGTACTTGATCGTGACCTGGCTCTTGGTATCGGGCTGCAGGTCATACAGCTTCTTGGAGTGCCGCTGTTCGGACAGGACCTTCAGGATCTTGTGCGCGAAATAGATCGGCGCCGGCATGAACGAGTTCTTCTCATAGACCTCGCTTTCGGTGCAGGCGAAGCCGAACATCATGCCCTGGTCGCCTGCGCCTTCCTGCTCGGCGCCCTTCTTCTTCTTGGCATCGACGCCCATGGCGATGTCCGGCGACTGGCCGTGCAGCAGCACTTCGATGTCGGCGCCGTGATAGGAGAAGCCGTCCTGGTCGTAACCGATGTCCTTCACGACATCCCGGGCGATCTGCGCGATCTGCTCGCGGTTGATGACCGCGTGGTTGCCGTACTTCTTGAACAGGGGCGCCTGACCGCGGCCTTCACCTGCAATGACGATCTTGTTGGTGGTGGTCAGGACCTCGCAGCCGAGGCGGGTATTGACCAGGCTGTCGTCGGCGATGCCGAGCTTGATATCGTTTTCGATAAACGCGTCGAGGATCGCGTCGGAAATCTGGTCGGAAACCTTGTCCGGATGTCCTTCGGAGACGGACTCACTGGTGAAAAGGTGACTCTTGCGCGGCACTGCTGGCTACTCCCCCTAGGGACGAGACGGACCGTTCGTCGGTTGTGGAAAGCTGTTCAATGCAGCCTTGGCACCGCGCGGTCAAGATGTGGGCTGGATGGGCGGCCCTAGGGGGCAAGAGTGGGATTACTGCTCGTCGGAAGCGATCTGCTCGACCAGATCCACGATCCGGCGGCGCAATTTGGGGGTCTTGATCCGCATGAAGGCGCGGGTCAGCGCCAGACCGTCGGAAGTCGCCAGGAAGTCCGAGACATAGGACGGCGAGGGGGCTTCCTCAAAACCCGATTCCGGATTCGAATTATTCGGGGCGCCTTCGAAGAAGAACGAAACCGGCACCTGAAGGATGTTCGAGATCTGCTGCAGCCGGCTTGCGCCGATGCGATTTGTTCCCTTCTCGTATTTCTGAACCTGCTGGAAGGTGAGCCCGAGGGCGTCACCGAGCTTTTCCTGACTCATTCCCAGCATCATGCGACGCATCCGAACTCGGGCTCCGACATGTTTGTCAGTTGGGTTCGGCGACTTCTTGACCATTCGATTCTCCGCAGCGACGCAAAGCAATTTCCGGCGCTTCAAAATTTCGCGGGTGCTTTGCGCACGTTCCCGGCACGTGGTCAAACGATTTTGCGTCGCAGTTGTCATAACCCGAGCGCAAATCAACCGGGCGAATAAATTTTGCTCGCTCGAGTCTCAATTAGCAAGAGGTTCTGTTGAAGGTTGAGATGAAGAACTGACTAACGAAGGCAAATATTGCGTTTGCCAACAAAATCGCGAACCACTTTTTCAAAGTGGTTAGCGGGATCGTTGTGACCGATAACGCATGACTATGAGCAAGAGCATCGCAACAATCACATACGTAATACTGTCACCGAAGCGGGCGTAGATCGTTCGTGCGGTTGCTCGCGGCAAGGGCGAATCGAGAACGCCTTCCGTTCCAAGAGGAAGCTGCGCGATGATTCGGCCGAACGGATCGATTGTCGCGGAGATGCCGTTGTTCGCGGCGCGTACGAGCGGCAGTCCCTCCTCGATAGCGCGAACGCGCGCCTGCTGGAAATGCTGATAGGGCCCGGAGCTGATCCCGAACCAGGCATCATTCGTGACGTTCAACAGCCAGCCCGGACGTTCGCCGGACGGCACCGCCGCGCCGGGAAAGATGATCTCGTAACAGATCAGCGGCGCCATGCGCGGCGCGCCGGGAAGCTGATAGCTGCGTGGCCGGTCGCCCGACAGGAAACCGCCCGGCAGTTTGGTCAACTGCATCAGGCCGAGTTGTTCGAGCGCCGACTGAAACGGGAGGTATTCGCCGAACGGGACCAGGTGAACCTTGTCGTAGACCGACAGCACGGTGCCGTCGTGATCGATCACGTAGACTGAATTGTACGCGCGGATGCGCCGGTCGGGCGACGGCTCCGCGGCGCGCGCGGCGCCGGTGATCAGCACCGTGCCCGGCGGCAGCAGTTCAGCGATCTGCGCCATCGCATCGCCTTCGCGCGTGAGGAAGAACGGGAAGGCCGATTCCGGCCAGATCAGGTGAGTCACATCGCGCAGGCCGCTATTCTGCGGCCCGGTCGCGCGGTCGGACAGCGACAGATAGTGACTCATGATCTTGTGCCGCGCTGCGTAGTTGAACTTCTCGTCCTGCGGCAGATTGGGTTGCATGATCCGCAGCCGGACATTGTCGACGAACTGCGTCGGGTTCTGTGCAAGGCGCCACGCGCCGAAGCCCGCCATCGCTGCAAGGAGGAGGATGCCGATCGCAAGGGGCGCAGCGCGCCGGCGCAGGGCGATCGGCTGGTCGGCGAGTGTGGCGGGGCTGGCGAAGATCGCGACGGCGAGGAAGGTGAGGCCCCATAGCCCGAGCACCGACGCGCTTTGCGCCAGCACGAGAGGACCCGTCAGCGCATAGCCATAGCTGTTCCAGGGAAACCCGCTCAGGACATGTCCGCGCAGCCATTCCGCGATGGTCAGCGCGACCGCGAGCGCGATGATGCGCATCGCGCCGCGCGGCCAAATCATGCGCGCAAAAGCAAGGCCCGCAGCGGTGAAGACGGCAAGCCCCGCCGGCATGGCGGTGACCGCAAAGGGCAGCAGCCACCCGAACGTCCTGGCGTCGACCAGGAAGGCGTGACCGATCCAGTACAGGCCGGCGAGGAAATACCCGAAGCCGAAGAACCAGCCGGCGATCCCGGCGGCGGGTACGCCATCGAGGCGGCCGGCCGCCGATCCATCGATCAGCCAAATGGCGACCGGAAAAGTCAGAAACAGAACGGGCCAGAGGTTGAACGGCGGCAGCGCCAGCACCGATACCGCGCCCGCGACGAACGCGATTGCTGCGCGGCGCCAGCCCCAGGACAGAACGATCGCGTTGGCAATGGCCGCTATGCTCACGGCTGCTGCGAACTCTTTCCAGGGCCTTGATCCCGCGGCGGCGGAGCCGATGCCGCAGGCTTGATCGGCGAGGGCAGTTCGCGTGGCCGCTCGCCGCGCTTGCTCTTGCCGCTATGAATTCTGACCTTCTTCACGCGGCGGGGATCGGCATCCAGCACTTCAAACTCGAAGCCGCTTGGACCCGGAACGAGTTCGCCGCGCACGGGAACGCGCCCGACCTGAGACACAAGGTAGCCGGCGAGCGTGTCAACATTGTTCAGCGCCTCGCCGACATCGAAGCCTTTTCCGACGGCCTCGACCACGTCTTCCAGGCTGGCGCGCGCGTCGGCGACGAACGAGCCGTCGGGTTGCCGCAGAATTCCCGGCGCCTCATCGTCGTCGTGTTCGTCTTCGATGTCGCCGACGATGAGTTCGACGATGTCTTCGATCGAGACGATGCCGTCGGTGCCGCCGTATTCGTCGACGACCAGCGCGAGATGAATGCGCGTCGCCTGCATCTTGGCGAGCAGGTCGATCGCCGGCATTGACGGCGGGACGAACAGCATACTCCGGATGATCTTTGTTTTCGAGAGCGGCATCGCGAGATCGATCGCGCTGAAGTCGAGCGCGTTCTGCGGCTTCTTCTCCGCTGCCTTCTCGATGACGGGCTCTTCGGTCGCCGGCGTCTCGGCGCTGCCCTCGGGCAATTTCTTCTTTCGTCGCGCCTTCGGCTTGGCGCCGGTGGAAGCATGCTCGGCCATGAACGCGATCAGGTCGCGGATGTGGACCATGCCGACAGGATCGTCGAGCGTGTCGTTGAATGCGACAAGGCGAGAATGGCCGGCCTTCTCGAACACCTTCACGAGTTCGCCGAGCGGGATGTCCTGCTGAACCGCGACGATATGCGCGCGCGGCACCATGACGTCGTTGATGCGGCGTTCGCGGAGCCCAAGGATATTCTTGAGCATCGCGCCTTCTTCCGGCGAGAAGCCCAGTTCGCTCGGCGGGCTTTCTTCAAGCACCTCTTTGAGATCGGCGCGTGTCGATCCCGAGCGCCATCCGAAAATGGTACGCACCCAGCGCGCGAACAGGTTGTCGCCGCCTTCGCGCGATTTTGCTCCTCCGACAACGGCGGGGAGATTGGTGGTACTCTGGGGCTCGGCCGTTTCGCTTGGCCGCTCGGTGTCAGGCATGGCTCTGTCTGTCAGTCCGCGGAGGCCGCATCTGCGTAGGGGTCGGCGATCCCGAGGCTCGAAAGGATCCGTGTCTCGAGATTCTCCATGCATGCGGCCTCGTCGTCGGTCTCGTGATCGAATCCGACGAGGTGAAGATAGCCGTGAATGGCGAGATGCGCGAGATGATCGGCGAAGTTCTTGTTTTCCGACAAGGATTCGGCTGCGACCGTTTCATAGGCGATGGCGATGTCGCCGAGATGGTGATCGGCGCCTGGAACCGGCGGTGTTCCGCCCGCAGGAAACGACAGCACGTTGGTCGGCTTGTCGATACCTCGCCATTGGGCATTCATCTGCCGGATCGACGCATCGTCGGTGAGCATGACCGCGACCGCACCGGATTTGCCGGCGGCCTGCGCCGCTGCCTCGACGGCGCGGCGAACGGCCGCGTCCGCATCCGGGCAGGCCGACCACAGTGCGGATTCGATCATCACGTCGATGTCGACGCCTGGCTCCGAGCGACGTTGCGCGCTGGCGCTCATCATTTCGGCTCGCGGGATTTCTGCGACGGTGCTGCGCGGTCATAGGCCGCGACGATGCGTGCCACGAGTTCGTGACGGATCACGTCTTCATTCTTAAATGTGATATGGCCGATGCCTTCGACATCCGCGAGCAGGCGCGTGGCTTCCGAAAGCCCGGAGGTCTGGCCCGGCGGCAGATCGATCTGGCTCGGATCGCCGGTGACGATCATGCGGCTGTTCTCGCCGAGCCGCGTGAGAAACATCTTCATCTGCATCGATGTCGTGTTCTGCGCCTCGTCGAGAATGACGGCGGCATTGTGCAGCGTGCGTCCCCGCATGAAGGCGAGCGGCGCAATCTCGATCTCGCCGCCCTGCAGCGCGCGCTCGACGATCCGCATATCCATCAGATCGAACAGCGCATCGTAGATCGGACGCAGATACGGGTCGACCTTTTCGCGCATGTCGCCAGGCAGGAAGCCGAGCCGTTCGCCGGCCTCGACCGCGGGGCGCGACAGGATGATGCGATCGACTTCCTTGCGCTCGAACAGCGAGACTGCATACGCGACCGCGAGCCATGTCTTGCCGGTTCCGGCGGGGCCGGTACCGAACACAAGCGTATTGCGCTTGAGTGCGCGGATATAGGCATCCTGTCCGGCCGTGCGCGCGCGCACCGTGCGCTTGCGCAGCGCGATGTCTGCAAAATTCGGACGCGCACTTGCGGGATCGTTGTCGAACAGCGAGCCCTGCGCCGCCGCCTGACGGATCGCGCCTTCGACATCGCCTTGCGACAGGTCGGCGCCATTTTTCAATTGTTCGTACAGTGTCTCCAGCACGCGCCGCGCCTGATCGCAGGCTTCGCGGGTCCCCTCGATGGTGACGTGATTGCCGCGCGAATCCGCGACGACGTCGAGCTTGCGTTCGATCAGCGCCAGGTTCTGTCCGTATTGTCCGAACAGGACAGAGGCGAGCTTGTTGTCATCGAAGGCCAGCATGGTCTGGATTGCAGGCTCTTCGCCCGCCTTGGGCGAAACCGGAGTGCCGTGACCTGGCTTGTAATTGCGCAACGGCGTCAAGCCTCCAAAGCCGCAAGGTTCGGGCGTTCCGGTACGCGGTTGCCGACCTCATCCGCCAGCGTGCCGAACAGACTGTAGCTGCCCGTGTCATCAATCCGCACAGAGGCAATGGTACCGATCAGCGAAGCCGGCGCCATGACCTGAACCGGTTGCAGATAGGGTGACTTGCCGGCGATCTGGCCGGGATGCCGGCCGGTCTTTTCGAACAGCACGTCCAGGGTCTTGCCGACACAGGCTTTGTTGAAGGCGGCCATCTGCCGGTCGATGAGCAGTTGCAGTTCATGCAACCGCTCGGTCATTACGTGTTCGGGGACCTGATCGTCCATGTCGGCGGCCGGCGTGCCGGGACGCGGCGAATACTTGAACGAGAATGCTCCGCAGAAGCCGACCTCTTCGATCAGCTTCAACGTGTCGGTGAAATCGCGATCGGTTTCGCCGGGAAAGCCGACGATGAAATCCGAAGTGAAGGCCAGCGCCGGCTGCGCTTTGCGCAGACGCTCGATCACGCGCAGATAATCGTCGCGGGTGTGTTTGCGGTTCATCGCATCGAGGATGCGATCCGAGCCCGACTGCACCGGCAGATGAAGTTGCGGCATCAGTTCGGGCAGATCGCGATGAACGGCGACGAGGCTGTCATCCACATCGCGTGGATGGCTCGTTGTGTAGCGAAGGCGATCGATGCCGGGGATTTGCGCGAGGCGCTCGAACAGGCGCGCCAGCGTCCATGTCGTCCCGTCGGGGCCATCGCCGTGATAGGCATTCACGTTCTGGCCGATCGCGGTGATTTCGCGGACGCCGGCGGCGGCAAGGCGTTCGGCTTCCGCAAGGATTTTCTCGACCGGGCGCGAGACCTCGGCGCCGCGGGTGTAGGGCACAACGCAGAAAGTGCAGAACTTGTCGCAGCCTTCCTGGATGGTGAGGAAGGCGCTGACGCCGCGCGCACGGATCGCGTCGCGGGTGGGATTTTTCAGAAAATTGAATTTGTCTTCCGCCGGAAACTCGGTCTCGACCGGCCGCTCGCCGCGGTCGGCCTGATCCAGCAGGGCGGGCAGGCGGTGATAGCTTTGTGGACCGACCACGAGATCGACCACCGGCGCGCGCCGCATGATCTCCGCGCCCTCGGCCTGCGCGACGCAGCCCGCCACGGCGATCGTCACCTTGCGCCCGTCTTTCGCCGCTTCGTCCTTCAGGACGCGCAGTCGGCCGATCTCCGAATAGACCTTCTCGGCGGCCTTCTCGCGGATGTGGCAGGTGTTCAGCACCACGAGATCGGCTTCGGCGACGTCCTTGGTCTCGGCGAAGCCGTCAGGGGCCAGCATGTCCGCCATACGAAGCGAGTCGTAGACGTTCATCTGGCAGCCGTAGGACTTGATATAAAGCTTGCGGGGTCCGGTCATACCGCTCTGCGGAGCGCTGTCGGCGCGGGATGCGTCAACGGTCCTGTTTCCTTCCGTCCAAATGCGACAGGCATGCCGGGGTTCCTGAGAAGCCCCTCATACATCCAAATCGGCCAAAAAGGAATTCTCCGGCCCCCGGATTGGCCGAATTCGGCAGGCCGGTGCGGAAATAACCCAGATTTTTCAGGCTTCAAGACCCGACGCGCAATCCGTCCGGGGACGGGCGGATGAGGGTTCAGTCAGGATTGTCGTCCTTCAGGGGCACGGCATAAAGCTCCAGCCGGTGATCCACCAGCTTGTAGCCGAGCTTCCGCGCAACCTCGGCCTGCAGCCGCTCGATTTCCTCGGACTGGAACTCGATGACCTCGCCGGTCCGCAGATTGATCAGGTGGTCGTGGTGCGCGTCCGAAATCTGCTCGAACCGGGCACGGCCTTCCCGGAAGTCGTGCCGTTCGATGATACCGGAATCCTCGAACAGCTTTACCGTGCGGTAGACCGTGGAGATCGAGATGCGATCGTCGATGTTTGCGCAGCGGCGATACAATTCCTCGACATCCGGATGATCGTCGGAATCATTGAGCACGCGCGCGATCGTGCGGCGCTGATCGGTCATCCGCATGCCCTTCTCGGCGCAACGCGCTTCGATATTCGTCAGCTTCCGAATGTTCGATACCTTGGCAACCACACTACCGCCTCGTCTCCAATCCTGGGACGCATCTTAGTTACACAGCAGCAAACCGTCCATTATCCATCCGGTCACACGAGATTGCGGCGCAGCACCAACGCTGCAGCGGGTTTGCCTCCAGTATTCATATAATAGCCTTCACGCCGTCCGACTTCCACGAAACCGGAGCGCCGGTAAAGTTTGATTGCCGGCGCGTTACCTTCGTCGACTTCGAGAAAAACTGCGTGAACGCCGAGCGCGGCCAGGCGCCCGAGATGGTGGCGCAGAAGCGTGCGTGCAACCGAGCGCCCGCGATATCTCTGCGCGACAGCGACCGACAGGATTTCCGCTTCGTCGGCGGCCATGCGTGAGATGACGAATCCGGCGAAGTTGCTCCCGATCGCGGCACGATGCGCGACCACGCTACGATCGAGAAGCATGCCTTCGATTTCGTCATCGCTCCAGCCGCGCCGGAACGAGGCCGCGTGAAGCGCGGCGATTGCTGCGACGTCGCGCAAGACGGCGTCCGAAACGATCGGCGGACGCGCCGGCGAGACCATATCGAAAAACCATCGCATCATCGGCGCGGCAGGATCGATGCGGTTTGCGGATGGGCGTCCGGAGGACGCAGATAGAGGGGCTTCGGTGGCGCCGCACGCAATTCAGCGCGTGCGCCAAGACGTGCAACCCAGTCGATATCGGGAGAGCGCCGCTCGTCGATCGGCGGCAAATGCGTGGGATCGGGCCAAAGCTCTGCCATCATCGCCGCGCCCGATCCGACAAGCCGTGCCGACGCACCGGCCGCCGCATGCACGGCGTCCTCGACCGGAATGATACGCGGCGACAGCAGCACGCGGCCCTGCGCGCCATATAATTCGAAATAGACATGCCGGTGACGGCCATCGACAGCTGCGGCAACCGGCATGTTGGGGTCGGCGGCGATATACGGGGCTGCGAGCGCGGCGAGCGTCGTGATCCCGACAACCTCTTTCTTCGCGGCGAGCGCAATGCCGCGCGCGGCTGCGATCCCGACGCGCAGGCCGGTGAAGCTGCCTGGCCCGACCGTGACCGCAATCCGGTCGAGCGCGAAGAAATCAATCCCGGCTTCGCGCATCACGCGATCGAGCAGCGGCATCGATGCCTCGGCATGGCCGCGGCTCATGATCTCGCTTTCGCTCGCAAGGATGGCAGCCTGCCCGGAATCGAAGATCGCGGCCGAACAGGCCTCCAGCGCGGTGTCGATGGCGAGGACAAGCATGCGATGATTATAGACATCCCGGCGACGGCCGGGATGCCTATCGCAGGGCTGCAGCGACGGTCCCCACCTTTGTGGGGCGCTGTGAAATCAGACGGGGCGGACTTCGTTCACGTCCGGCACGAAATGCCGCAGCAGGTTCTGAATGCCGTGCTTGAGCGTCGCCGTGGAGGAGGGGCAGCCGGAGCAGGCGCCCTTCATGGACAGGAACACAACGCCGTCCTTGAAGCCGCGGAACGTGATATCGCCGCCGTCATTGGCGACCGCCGGACGCACGCGCGTCTCGATCAGTTCCTTGATGGTCTTCACGGTCTCGGCGTCGGCCGCGTCGAAGAACTCGGCGCCGTCAGAATCGCCTGCGGTTTCGCCGTCCCTCAGGAGCGGCGCGCCGGACATGTAGTGCTCCATGATCGCGCCGAGGATGAGCGGCTTCAGTTGCTGCCACTCACCGGCGGTCTTGGTGACGGTGATGAAGTCTGACCCGAAAAACACGCCGCTGACATTCGGGATGTCGAACAGCTTTTCGGCCAGCGGCGACTTGGCGGCCTGCCCCCGGTCGGTCATCTCAAGCGTGCCGTCGAGGACGTTGCGGCCGGGCAGAAACTTCAATGTCGCCGGATTCGGCGTGGCTTCGGTCTGGATAAACATGGACAGCTCCGCCGGGGCCCATTCGGCAGGCCCCGTGCCCTTATAGATGGCGTTTTGTCGAACAAGGTCAACCGGCAAAGGCGGCCGGCTGGGCTGCGGCTCAGGACAGGGCGTCGAGTTCTTCGTCGCTCAGATGGCCGGGAACAATCGCGACCGGGATCGGAAATTCACCCGCCGTCCGCGCAATCGACGTGACCAGCGGCCCCGGGCCTTCCTTGGTCGTTCCCGCAGCAAGGACCAGGATCGCGATGTCCTCGTCCTCGTCGATCAGCTTCAGAACCTGCTCGATCCAGGAGCCCTCGCGGATGACCCGCTCCGGGGTGATGCCGGCGACGCCGTTGGCGCGCCCGGTCGCGCGATCGAGCGCCTCATTGGCCTCTTCATAGGCTTCCGCGCGCATGATGTCGGCGACGCCGAGCCATTGCTGGTTGCGGTCCTCGATATCGATCACGCGCAGCATGATCATGCCGGCGCCGATGCGGGAAACGCGGCGGGCGGCGTAATAGATCGCCCGGTCGCATTCCGGTGAATCGTCGACCACAACCAGGTATTTCGGCTTGTGACCGGATTCGTAGGAGCGGCGCTGACGGCTCATCGGCTATCCCTCCACGCAACGGATGTTGCCATGGCGCACGCCATCATCACAAGGCGACGCAACGGCGATTTCGGGGATTCGCAGGATATCAACGCCGGACGAGGCCAATGATGTCCTTGACCGACAGCATGGTCTTCGCCGCAATCTCCCGCGCGCGGTTCGATCCGTCTGCCAGCACGGCGTCGATATAGGCGGGGTCCGCGACCAGCCGCTTCATTTCGCCGCCAATCGGGCCAAGCTTGGCGACCGAGAGATCGACGAGCGACGACTTGAAGGTCGAGAATTGTGCGCCGCCGAATTCGCGCAGCACGTCGGCCTTGGTGGTGTCCTTCAGCGCGGCATAGATGCCGACGAGGTTGTCGGCTTCCGGACGTGTCTCAAGGCCCTTCTCTTCGCTCGGCAGCGGTTCCGGATCGGTCTTCGCCTTGCGGATCTTCTGCGCAATCGTGTCGGCATCGTCGGTCAGGTTGATGCGCGAATAATCCGACGCGTCCGACTTCGACATTTTCTTCGAGCCGTCACGCAGCGACATCACGCGGGTCGCTGGTCCCTGAATCAGCGGCTCCGGCTGCGGGAAGAACGCGTCGCCAAAGCCGTGCTTTGCGATCGAGGCGGAGTAGTCGTTGTTGAACTTCTGCGCGATGTCGCGCGACAGTTCGAGATGCTGCTTCTGGTCTTCGCCGACCGGCACATGCGTCGCGCGGTAGACCAGAATGTCGGCGGCCATCAGCGTGGGATAGGCGAACAGACCCACCGACACATTCTCGCGGTCCTTGCCGGCCTTCTCCTTGAACTGCGTCATGCGGTTCAGCCAGCCCATGCGGGCGACACAATTGAACACCCACGCAAGCTCGGCGTGCTCGGCGACCTGACTCTGGTTGAAGACGATATGCTTCTTCGGGTCGATGCCGCAGGCAATGAAGGCTGCAGTCACTTCCCGGATCGCCTTCGGCAATTCCTCGGGGTCCTGCCAGGTGGTGATGGCGTGCAGATCGACAACGCAATAGATGCATTCGAAATGCTTCTGCAATTCGACGAACTTGACGATTGCGCCAAGATAATTGCCGAGATGCAGGTTTCCGGTCGGCTGTACGCCGGAAAATACCAGTTGCTTGAAGGCCATGGTCGTCTCTTCAGGTAGGCAGAGCGCGAGCAGCAAGAGTGGACGCCGGTTTTGCGTCCGATCGCGCGCCAACAGATAAGGCGCGGGTCAATGCCACGCAAAGGCAGCGTCGGCAAGAGCCTCAGCCGCGGCGGAAAAGGGCCTGCCAGTCTTGCGGGCGCGCGATGCCGGTCAGCCACAGGCAGGCGGCGTAGAAGGCCAGACCGCTCCCGATCACCAATCCGAGAGCGGCCACCTGTGTGAGCCGACTTTCGATCACGCCAAGGCCGAGAAGTTCCGCCAGCAGGCGCACGACAATTCCCATGGCCAGCGCGCAGAGCGCGATCAGGAGGAGGCGCCGCCAATCGCCGGTCTCCAGGTGAAGGAGCTTGCGCCGCGTTGCGATCGTCCACAGCAGGCCCGCGCCGATCCAGCCGGACAGCCCGACCGACAGCGCAATCCCCGTCGGGCGTCCGGCTGCGAGAAAGATGACGCTGCCGATCAATGCGGCTACGAGGCCGGCGCCGGCGGCGATCATCGGTGTACGCGTGTCTTCGCGCGCGAAAAAGATGGGCGACAGCGCCTTGATCAGAACATGGCCCGGCAGTCCCAGGGCGAGCGCGCCGAGCATCGCTGCCGTCGAATTGCTGTCGGCGATCGTGAAGGCGCCGCGCTCGAACAGGATCCGGATGATCGGCCACGACAACAGGGTGAGCGCGATCGCGGCCGGCAGTGCGAGGCCGAGCGCCATTTCGATGCCGTGCCGGATGGTGCGCGGTGCAAGCTCGCGGTCACTGCCGCGTACCGCATGCGTGAGGGCCGGCGTCATCACCGTGCCGATCGCGATGCCGACGATCCCGAGCGGCAATTCAACCAGACGGTTCGCATAATAGAGCCATGACACCGCCCCGGGCCAATCGGACGCCACCATCACCGCAACGATCATCGTGAGTTGCGGAATGCCGCTGGCGATCAGGCCCGGTATTGCGAGCGCTGCAAATCGCATGGCCTCCGGGCGCGGCAGGAGGCCGATCGGCGTGGATTTTTCCGGCCCGATCCATACTGCGAAGCCGACGAGTGCGAGTTGGCACATGCCTGCGCAAGCAATCGACAAGGCGACGATTCGAGCAGACCCGTCGCTGTCTCCCGCATGTGCGAGGAATGCGGCGGCAATCGCGAACAGCATCACGATATTGAATGTCACGGCCGCAAATGCCGCGATGCTGTAGCGATGATTGGCGTTGAGTACGCCCATCAGCACGGCGACCGGACCGGCCAGAACGAGATAAGGCAGCATCAGCCGCGACAACTCGATCGACAGCGCGAGCGGCTGCGGCCGATCGGAAAAGCCCGGCGCCAGCCCAAGCATCAGAAGCGGCATGGCAAGCGCGAGCAGTAATGATGCCCCGACAAGGACCAGCGTAATCGTGCCAATCAGCCTGCCGGCAAACGCGCCCGCGGCCTCCTCGCCGCCCTCGTCGCGCCGGCGCAGATAGAGCGGCACGAAAGCCGCGTTCAATGCGCCTTCGGTCAGCAGCCGCCGGATCAGGTTCGAAAACTGGAACGCCACAACGAAGGCTTCCGCCCGCGCGCTTGCCCCAAAGAGCGCGGCAAGAGCGACGTCGCGGACAAAGCCCAGCACCCGTGAGGTCAGGGTGGCTCCGCCGACGATCAGGACATGCCGGGTCATAGACATGACTTCGATACCCATCCTAAAGCCCGGCTCTTGTCACCATGCGGGCAGCATGTCACATCGAAAAAAGTCTGGTTCGAATGTCGACCGGGCTGCTCCCCCATTCGTCGTGACGGCAGAACGGGTCCGGCGGTCGGAATTCCAAGGCAGGCGTCCTGCTCGGTACCAGCGAGGTCTGCATCCCACATCGAAAGGCAAACGCTTCAAGCTTGCCGAGGTCCGGTGGGAATTCGAGCGCGCGGCGGGGCTGACACACAAGGCGCGCGAACGTGCCCAGCTGCTCGAACGCGCCGCGGCCTGCGTTCGTGCGTGATGCGGGCGCAAGCGTGGGCAGTCTTGTTCGAGGCCCACGGTTGCCCTGAAAGCGGCCGCAGCTATAGTGCGCCGCCCTTTGTCCAGAGGAACCACGAATGACCGCTCCCCGTTACGACGTTCTCGGAATTGGCAATGCCATCGTCGATGTCATTGCTCGCGCCGATGACGATTTCCTCATCAAGCAGAACATGCAGAAGGGAGGCATGGCCCTGATCGACGAGGCGCGTGCGGACGCGATCTACGAGGCGATGGGGCCTGCGACGGAAAGCTCCGGCGGTTCGGCGGCCAACACGATTGCCGGCGTGGCCAGCCTCGGCGGACGCGCTGCGTTCGTCGGCAAGGTCCGCGAGGACGTGCTCGGTACCGTCTTCGCCCATGACATCCGCGCGCTCGGTGTCGGCTTCGATACGCCGCGCGCCAATGACGGGCCGTCCACCGCGCGCTGCTACATCATGGTTACGCCGGACGGTGAGCGCACCATGAACACCTATCTCGGTGCCGCGCAGAATCTTTCGCCCGCAGACATCGATCCGAAGCTGATCGGAGACGCGGCGATCACTTATCTCGAGGGCTATCTGTGGGATCCGCCGCACGCCAAGGAAGCGTTCCGCAAGGCCGCGAAGGCTGCGCATGACGCCGGACGCACGGTAGCTCTGACGCTGTCGGACGCGTTCTGCGTCGACCGTTATCGCGACGAGTTCCTGAAGCTCATGCGCGACAAGACGGTGGACCTCGTATTCGCGAACGAAGCCGAGCTGAAGAGTCTCTATCAGACCGCCGATTTCGATTCAGGGATCTCCGCGCTCAGGAACGATGCGACGCTCGCGGTGGTCACCCGCAGCGAGAAGGGCTGCGTTGTGGTCAGCAAGGACCATACGCTGGCGGTTCCGGCGGCGCCGATCGACGCGCTCGTCGATACCACCGGCGCGGGCGACCTGTTTGCGGCCGGCTTCCTGTTCGGGCTCGCGACCGGCCGCGATCACGCGGCCTGTGGAAAGCTGGCCGCGCTCGCGGCGGCGGAAGTGATCCAGCATATCGGTGCGCGGCCGGCGGTGTCGCTGAAGGCGCTGGCGCAGGAAAACGGATTGCTCTGAAACGACGAAGGGCGCGAGTCTCGCTCGCGCCCTTCACTCAATTTCTATTTCTGAGCGCTGCTCAGGACTGCCAGGCGAAAGCCACCTTATCCAGCACCTTGGTGCCGAAGCGTTCCGATGAGCGCGCCACCGCACGGCCGCCGAGCGCACGATAGAATTCCACCGCCGGTTCGTTGTCGGACAGCGCCCAGATCACGAGGCTCTTCAACCCGCTCTGCGCGAGATCGCGGCGTGCGGACGTGAACAGCCGGCGGCCAAAGCCGAGGCCCTGGAATTCCGGCTTAAGATAAAGCTCGTAGACCTCGCCATCGTAATACAGGCTGCGCGCGCGGTTGCGCCCATAATTGGCGTAGCCTGCAATCGTATCGCCGAATTGCATCAGCGCAATGCGGCTGCCCTTGCGAATGGCGGAGTGCCACCAGTCGGGACCACGGCGATTGATCAGCTTTTCGAGTTCGGTGCCCGGGATGATTCCCTGATAGGCCGAGCGCCATGCCTCGTCGTGAGCGAGGGCTACGTCGCCGGCGTCTGAAGGCTTTGCTCGTCGAATCTCGATTAGGGTCGTGCTCATGACGCCATATGAGCAAGGGCCGACTCGGCGTTCAAGCCCCATAATTAATGAACGGTTAAAGTGTGGATTTTTTGCACCGGTTGGATGGTGCGGCCTGCCATGTTCCGAAACACAATTCTTCGGAATGGCCTGATTTTGCAGGCTTTTTCGTGAGCCTTGTCCGGCGTGTCCCATCACAGGACACGCCGCGGAGGCGGAGTTTTACACCGCTTCCGCTTCCTTGCGGCGCTCTTCGCGCTTGCGATCGTTAGGATCGAGCAGCTTCTTGCGCAACCGGATCGATTTCGGTGTGACCTCGACCAGTTCGTCGTCCTGGATATAGGCGAGCGCCTTTTCCAGGGTCATGCGGATCGGCGGCGTCAGCCGCACGGCCTCGTCCTTCGATGTCGTGCGGATGTTGGTAAGCTGCTTGCCCTTGAGCACGTTGATTTCGAGATCGTTGTCGCGCGTGTGTTCGCCGACGATCATGCCGCGATACACTTTCCAGCCGGGCTCGATCATCATCGGGCCGCGATCCTCAAGCTTCCACATCGCGTAGGCGACCGCTTCGCCCTGTTCGCTGGAGATCAGCACGCCATTGCGCCGGCCCTGCACTTCGCCCTTGTACGGCGCGTATTCGTGGAAGAGCCGGTTCATCACCGCGGTGCCGCGCGTGTCGGTGAGAAGTTCGCCCTGATAACCGATCAGTCCGCGCGTCGGTGCGTGGAATACTAGCCGCAGTCGGCCGCCGCCGGACGGTCTCATCTCAAGAAGATCGGCCTTGCGTTCGGCCATTTTCTGCACCACGACGCCGGAATGCTCCTCGTCGACGTCGATCACGACTTCCTCGATCGGCTCGGTGAGCGTGCCGTTCTCATCGCGCTTCAGCAGCACCTTCGGTCGCGACACCGAAAGCTCGAAGCCTTCGCGGCGCATCGTCTCGATCAGGATGCCGAGTTGCAATTCGCCACGGCCCGCGACCTCCATCGAATCCTTCTCGTCGGATTCGGAAACGCGCAGCGCGACATTACCTTCGGCTTCGCGCAGCAGGCGATCGCGGATCATGCGACTCGTGACCTTCGATCCTTCGGTGCCGGCGAGCGGGGAATCGTTGACGCGGAAGGTCATCGCGAGGGTCGGCGGATCTATCGGCTGGGCGGGGAGGGGCGTCGTCACTTCCGGCGCGCAGATCGTATGCGCGACGGTGGCATCCGGCAGGCCCGCGATCGAGACGATGTCGCCGGCTTCGGCTTCCTCGAGCGGCGTGCGTTCGAGACCGCGGAACGCAAGGACCTTTGAGATGCGGCCTTCCTCGATCACCTTGCCGTCGCGATCGAGCACCTTGGCCATCTGGTTCGGCTTCACGGTACCGGAGGTGATGCGGCCGGTGATGATGCGGCCGAGATAGGAATTCGACTCCATGATTGTTCCGAGCATCCGGAAGGGACCTTCCTCGATGGTCGGCTCGGGAACATGGCGGAGCACGAGTTCGAACAGCGGCTTCATGCCCTCGTCCTTCGGGCCGTCTTCCGCGAAGTTCATCCAGCCTTCCTTCGCCGAGCCGTAGAGGATCGGAAAATCGAGCTGTTCGTCGGTGGCGTCGAGCGCTGCGAAAAGATCGAAGACTTCGTTCAGGACCTCCGACGCGCGGGCGTCCGGCCGGTCGACCTTATTGATCGCGACAATCGGCTTGAGGCCCATCTTCAGCGCCTTGCCGACCACGAACTTGGTCTGCGGCAATGGGCCTTCGGCGGCATCGACGAGAACGATCGCACCATCGACCATGTTCAGGATGCGCTCGACCTCGCCGCCGAAATCGGCGTGCCCCGGCGTGTCCACGATGTTGATGCGCACATCGTTCCAGACGATCGAGGTCGCCTTGGCCAGGATCGTGATCCCGCGTTCCTTTTCCAGATCGTTGGAATCCATCGCACGCTCGGCGACGCGCTGGTTCTCGCGGAAAGTGCCGGATTGCTGCAGCAGGCGATCGACCAGTGTGGTCTTGCCATGGTCGACGTGCGCGATGATCGCGACATTGCGAAGTTTCATACGATGGGGTCCAGAATCAAAAACGCGGGCCGAAGGAGGGATGTTTTGGTTCCCGGGGCCCGCTCTATTGCGGCGCAATATAGTCAGGACGGACCGAGAAGCAACCAAGCTCTGCCGGTCGCCCTTCAGGGAGTGTCCCTGGACATATATTCCTAAAGTTGCCGAGGGGCAATCACGATGCGGTTGTCGAGGACGAAGTGACTGAGTTGTCGCGCGCGATGGTTCCGCTGCCCAGGGCGTCCGACGACCTTGCAGCCTAGATCGTCAGAGGGGCCTTCGAGTCCCGGCGCTTGCGGGCAGCGGGAGCCGGCGCGAGGGCTGCGCGCCGTTCGGCGACCGCGCGGCGGGCCTGTTCGGCGGCGAGGGTGAGGGCGGACAGGAGGTTCTGGTCGATGTCGCCTGCTTCGATCAGGCGGATCGCGCGCTCGATGATGTCGTCGATCTCGAGGCTGATCAGTTCGAGTTCTTCGGCGGCTGCGGAGCGCGCGCGCTTGACGATCATGATCAGGTTTTCGAGGTCGTGGCGGTCATTGGCGGCGGGGCTGGTGCGGCTGGCAAGCCACGCGGCACCCGAGCCGCAGAACGAAATCAGCATCAAACCCCAATACAGCGCCTCGCTGTAACGCTCGAAGAAGCTTTTTTGCTCGCCTTCGAGATAGGCGAGAGTACCGGGATGCACCGCGAGCGTTGCCGCCTTGGCGGTGTCCGGGCTTTCAATCTTGGTGAAGGCCGGGAACTCGCTGCCTTGCGCCTGCTTTGCGTCGAACAGCCACTTGGTGAAATTGCCGGCGACCGTATCGTCAAGCGAACGGCGCGCAACGATGTAATGCGATACGCCGATGGTCTCGATCGCTTCGGCGGGCCGCGAGCCGCCGAAAGAGCCGGCGGGTATCTCGGTCGATTCGTAGACCGGGTTCTGCTGCTCGATCGCTTCGGACGAGCCGATCTCGAGGAATGTCGGTTGCTCCTTGCCGCGTGCCAGCGCCGTCACCGCTTCCGCCGTGATCTTGCTGCCGATCGGACCGACGGCGAGAAGCGCGTCGAACTTCGCGGCCCTCAGTTTCGTGGTCAGATCCTCGGTGCTGAACTGAATGGTCGCGACCTTTTCGGGCGGCACGCCGTATTGTCCGAGGATCGTGTGGAGCATCGCGACATTGGCGCTCGACTGGCCGACGATCGCAACGGTCCGGCCGCTCAGGTCTTCGATCTTCTCGACCGGCTTCGCGCCAGTCGGCGGCGTCGGCGCCTTGGCTGATTTGGCCGCGCTGCCCTTTTTCTTCGCTGCACTCTTGCTCGCTGTCTTGGCTGAAGCGGACGCCGCGGGAGCATCCGTTGCTGGAACAATCAGCACGGCGACGTTGCGGCGATGGATCGCGACGACCTGCCCCATCTTCGGCATGGCGACATCGCGGCGAACCACGGCAAGATCGACCGCTCCGGTGTCCAGCGCCTCGGCGCTCTGCTGCGCGTTGTCCTGCTGAACGACCTTCAGTCGGAGCGGCCCTCGCTCGCGCGCGAAATACTGCGCCAGATTATGGACCAGCCGCAGATCCTCGCTTTGCCGCGGACCGACCGCGATGTTGAGCGTTACGGGCTTCGACTGGATGTAGGACACCACAACCGCGATGCCCGCGCCGGCGAGGACGATCCCGAGCAGGATCATCAGGGGATTGCGCGAGATGCGGCGCAGACGCGCGCTGCCGCCGAGCGGCCGCTTTTCAGGCGCGGGCTCAGCCGGCGTGAACGATGGGTTGTGAACGTTCATGAATGGGCGCGGGGCCCTCTTGTCACCGGATCGCTGCCACTTGCTCCGATGATTATGACTTTATCATGCTATTCTGAACGAATAGTCATTTTTCCTTGAGGTCGCTCTCGGGGCGCTAGCCGGCGCCCGCGGTCCGGCCCCACGGTCCCGCCTTACCGCCAAGGCTGAAGCCTTCCGGCATCGCCTGGCTGACCATCATCAGCTCGCCCAGTGTTTCGGTGGTGATGAGGCCGACGAGACGGCCGTCCGGCTCGATGACGGCGACCGCCGGAACCGAGCGTTCCTGCAGCAGCTTGACCGCTTCTTCCAGCGGACGCCTGCGGTCGAGTGATACCACATCGGTTGTCATGGCTTCGCTGACGCGCGCCTGCGGCCCGAAATCCTTCAGGCCGCGAATGATGTCGCTGCGCGTGAGCAGACCGACCGGCCTGTGGTCGCCATCCACCACCGGGAATTCGCTCTGGCTGGTCTGAAGCAGGACCTCGACCGCATTCTCGATCGGCGCATCGGGCGACAGCGTCGCGATCTTGGTCATGGTGGCGGTGACGACAGGTACGCCGCGAGAGACGGCGCGGAGCGCGACCATGTGCGCCTCGGACGAGGCCGCGAGATAAACGAAAATCGCAATGAAGATGAGGATCGGGTTGTAGAACAGGCCGATGAAGCCGAGGAGGAAGGCCGCGCCCTGTCCGATCGCGGCCGCGATTTCGGTGGCGCGCACGAAGCCGAGGCGCGCACTCAATGCCGCGCGCAGCACGCGGCCGCCGTCCATCGGAAAAGCCGGGATCAGATTGAACAGTGCGAGAAACAGGTTCACCGCGGCCAGCTTGTCGACCATCGGAATTTTCGTGTTGTCGAGTGCGGCGAAGGCGGCATTCGAGGTGACGTCGGCGCCGGCGAAAAGCAGCAAGGCACCGGCGATGACGACATTCACCAGCGGACCTGCGATCGCGATCAGGAATTCCTCGATCGGCTTTTCAGGAATGCGTTCGAGCCGCGCCACGCCGCCGATCGGCAGCAACACCACGTCCGGCGTGATCACACCGAATGCGCGGGCGGTGAAGATGTGGCCGAATTCATGCGCGAGCACGCACAGGAAGACGAGGATGATGAAGATCAGGCTGGTCCACCCGGCGCTGGCGCCGCCGGATGCATAGGCCGCACCGAAGATCCAGACGAGGAACAGGAGGAAGGTGATGTGAATGCGGACCGCCGTGCCCGCAATCGATCCGACGGTGACTGACCAGCCCATGAAGCCCTCGCGGTGAGACCTTTAGGTTCTCGAAGCGTTGAGACTAGAAAGCTAATATCGAAACCAGCCTGATTGTAGGGCGTTCGGCCTGCTCATTCCTGCCGGAGCGGGAGATCAGACTTTATGCGCTGTGTCCCCGCCGTCGCGGGGACGAGCGGACACCTGGAGTTTGGTTCATGGCTGAGAAACTCACCGGAGAGGCCCGCAAGGCCGCACTTGCCACGATCCCTGAATGGACCGAGCTGATGGAGCGCGACGCGATCTTCCGCAAATTCGTGTTCAGGGATTTCAACGAAGCCTTCGGCTTCATGACGCGCGCGGCCTTGATCGCGGAGAAGCGCGACCATCATCCGGAATGGCTGAATGTCTACAAGACGGTGGAGGTGACGCTCTCGACCCACGACGCCGGAGGTTTGACGGAAAAGGACATCGCCCTGGCAAGGGCGATGGACAAGCTGGCGGGATGATCATTGTCGTAGCCGCGAACTCAGTGCGCTCCCTCCCCCTGAAAGGGGGAGGGTTGGGGAGGAGGTCAAGTGGCCTCGAAGATGGACCCCCACCCGACGAGCTTCGCTCGCCGACCTCCCCCTTCCAGGGGAGGTAAAGAAGAAGGATCAGCTGTACATCACCTGCACGTTGGTGTTCTCGAACAGGCCTTCCTCGCCGAATTCGACACCAATGCCGGAGCCCTTCACGCCACCGAACGGCACGTTGGGCTGGATCGGTCCGTGCTTGTTGATCCACACCGTGCCGCATTCGAGCTGCGCGCCGTATTCCTTCGCCTTCTCGATATTCTTCGACCACACCGAGCCGCCGAGGCCGTTCGGGTTGTCGTTGGCGCGCACGATGACTTCATCGACATCGGAATAGCGGATAATGGGCAGCGCCGGTCCGAACTGCTCCTCGTCAACCAGCGGATTGCCGTTGTCGAGCCCGCCGATCAGCGTGATCGGATAGAACAGGCTGCCCTTTTCCGGATCGCCGCCCATCAGCACCTGGCCGCCGCCCTTCTTCGCCGCTTCGACGAGGCGCGTGACCTTGTCGTACTGCATGCGGTTCTGCACCGGGCCGAGCTGCGTGTCGTCCTTCAGGCCATCGCCCATCGGGATGGTCTTCGCAAATGCGACCAGCTCCTTGCAGACATCGTCATAGACGCTGTCATGCACGTAGAGCCGCTTGAGCGCAGCGCAGGTCTGGCCGTTATTGATAAAGCCGCCCCAGAACAGCCCCGGCGCGATCTGCTTCGGATCGACATCCGGCAGCACGATTCCGGCATCATTGCCGCCGAGTTCGAGCGTGAGACGCTTCAGGGTGTTCGCCGCGCTCGACATCACCTTCTTGCCGGTTGCAGCCGACCCGGTGAACACGATCTTTCCGATGCCCTCATGCGAGGACATGGCGGCGCCGATGGTGTCTTCGCCCGCGATGCCGTTGAGGACGCCGGCCGGCAGCACCTCGTTCATCAGTTCGATCGCGCGCAAGGTGGACAGCGGCGTGAACGGCGACGGCTTGTTGACCACCGTGTTGCCCGCGCGGAGCGCCGGGAAGATGTGCCAGATCGCGATCAGCACCGGCCAGTTCCATGGCGTGATCGAACCGACGACGCCGATCGGACGGCGATGCAACTCGATGCGGCCTTCGTTGTTGTCCTGGAGCACCTTCACCGGGATATCGAGCGAAGCGGTGTAGTTCGCCCAGGCGCCGGCGCCGCCCATCTCGAAGCGAGAGCCAAGCCCGTTCAGCGGCTTGCCCTGCTCCAGCGTGATCAGGCGTGCGATCTCCTCGGCATTGTCGGTAAGCTTCTGCGCCGCCGCATGACAGAATTTCTGGCGCTCGGCATGCGACAGCTTCGACCAGCTCGCGAATGCGGTCCGTGCGGATTCGACGGCGAGATCGAGATCCGCCGCACTTGCCTTGGGTGCGAGTCCAACGACCGCGCCGGTCGACGGATTGCGAACCTCGAAGTGATCCTTGGTCGGGACGGACTTGCCGCCGATGGTGAGATTGTAACGGGTCGTTTCCTGCACTGCTATTGTCCTTGCGTTACTGTTCCGGCGCGAAGTGGAAGATGGTCGCGCCCTTGGGCGAATAGTTCGGCACGTCTGCCGCAACCTTCTGTCCCATGTCCGACTGCATCGCTGCACCCATGGCCTGCGGAGAGTCGAAGAAGGCCTGGAAGATGCAGAACGGAACGTTGTCGGCGGGCCCAACGGCCGCCGGATAGGAATAGTGGCAGGATTTCAGCCCGGGGAGCTGCTTGGCAAGGGGGATGTGCGTCTCCTTGTAGTATTTCTTGAAGTGGGCCTCGTCATCGGGGCGCGGATAAATGACAGTAAGACAGTGCATCGGGTGCGTTTCCCTGGTTTGTTCTCGGGCGTGACGCGATCGAGGAGCTTTGCTCATGGCCGCCCATTCCCGCGAAAGCGGGAATCCAGATGTCGTCTCTCTGGGTCCCCGCTTTCGCGGGGACGAACGGTGCTGATGGCTATCGACCGGCTACGCGGCCGCGGTTGCGGCTTGCGGCGATGATACACGATTGAGCCACGCGTGAATGCGCTGTGGCGTCGCGATGCGATCCCATTGCTGCTCGGGATAATTGAAGTTCTCGGTGAACTCGTCCGCCAGCGTCTTGTTCTGGCTCATCGTCCCAATCAGCGCGCCCATCGCTTCGGAGGGCGGCGCCAGCATCAGGTTGGTCCAGCGCGATGCCGCGAGCACGCGATCCTGCCGGCGCATGTCGACCTTTTCGCAGAAGCGCGCATCCAGCGCGTCGGCATTGACGATCTCCTCGCCCAGCACGAAGGCGGCGTAGGAGGCCATATTCGCGCCCTGGCCCATCATGGGATCGACGACGGAGTGAAGGTCGCCCAACGCGATCGCGCATTTGCCGCCGTCAAACTGTACGGTGGAGTTGCGGACGGTGGGCACGACCCCGCCCTGCAGCAGGTCCTGCGGCTGCGCGAGATCGAAGCTCGCGGTGTCGATGCGGTCGTAAGTGGTCGGATGATGCTTTTCGAGCTTGCCGAGCAGCACCTGCAGGAAGCGCTTGCGGTCCTGTTCGTAATTGAGCGTGGCGAGTTCTTCCAGATCGCCGCCCGGCACATTCTCCATCAGCAGCGCGTTGGCGATGCCGTCGAAAGTCAATGTCGGGATCACGATCATCTCGCCGTGGCCGGGAGAAACCGAGAGCGTGACATTCATCGGGTTGGGCTGGCGCACGCCCTTGTAGAGGCCGACGCAGAGCCGGCGCTGCGGCTGCGTGTAAGGCGAATGTTCGGGCCGATACGAGAACAGATCGCCGAGTGCGCCCTTGCCGGTGGACACTACCAGCAGATCGAAGCGGTCCACCAGAGCCGGGATGTCACCTTCCTCGATCTTGCGGATTTCGATCTTGCCGCCGCGGCGCGCGAAGTCGTTCATCAGCGTCGGCAGATAGATGCGGTAATCGACCGCGCGGCTCGGCTTCTTGAAGTCGCCGCGGAATTGCAGCGGCTGCGGAAAATTGAAGACGTGGTCGTGGTAGTAATAGAACAGCTTCGGATCGTTCCAGTGATCGAGGCCGAGGTAATTCTCGCGCGCGATCGTCACGGCATGATGTGCGACGGTGTTGAGCAGACGTGAGTTGCGATACTCGTCCGCAGCGCGATCGGTGATGATCGTCGCGTCGACACCATGCTTTTGCAGATAGAGAGCGAGATGCAGGCCGCCGACACCGGCGCCGACAATTCCGATCGAACGCTTCAAAGGATCCTCCCGATTTTCAGATTTCTTGCTTGTTGGCGCGAAGCTTAGGGCACGGTCCGGGCTGGCGTATACGGAATGAACAGAATAAGATTTATTCCGGCTGGGAATTAGTCGGATGGACCGGATCGACTGTCTGCTGGCGTTCGTGCGGGCCATGGAGGGCGGAAGCTTCTCCGCGGCGGCCAAGGAACTTGGGCTCGGCCAGCCGGCCGTGAGCAAGCGGATCGCGCTGCTGGAAGAGGAGTTCGGTTCGCAGCTTTTCATGCGCACGACGCGCAAGCTGACGCCGACGCGCGAAGCGCATCGCGTTTACGATCTCGCGCGTCAGGTGCTCGGCACCTTCGAGGCGGCGCGCGCCAGCATCCGTGAGGCGCCAGCGCGTCCGTCCGGAACTTTGCGCGTCAGCGTTCCGTCATCCTTCGGCCGGCATTATCTCATGCCGATCGTGCGCGATTACGCGCGCGAGTATCCGGACGTGAAGCTCGATCTGCGTTTCGATGAGCGCACCATCAACCTCGTCGAGGAGGGGATCGAGCTTGCGCTGCGCATCGGACAGCTTGAGTCGAGTTCGCTGATGGCGCGCCGGATCGGAACGGTGAGGCGCCATCTGGTCGCGACGCCGGTCTATCTGCGCGAACACGGCACGCCGCGCACGCCGGACGATCTGAAGGACCATCAATGCATTTCCTACGCGCGGCTGGCGCCGGCCAACCAATGGACCTTCGAGTCCGATGACGGACGCCATGTTGTCAGCATTTCCGGTCCGGTGATGGTGGACGATGCGGATGCGATGAGGGAAGCGGTGCTGCAGCATCTCGGCGTCGCGATCGTGCCGGCCTGGTGCGTGACGGACAGCATCCGCCGCGGGGAAATGAAGGCGTTGCTGCCTGATTACACAGTGTCCACCATGCCGCTGCACGCGGTCTATCCGGAGACGCACTGGATGTCTGCGCGGGCGCGCAGTTTCCTCGATTTTGTCATCGCGCGGGCGGAAGACTTCAACGCTTGAGCGGTTTGACCGGGCGCGCGATCCGAGACTTAGACGCCTGCTTCCGGAAACCGGCTTTTCAGGTCTGATTTCGCGGCGTTCAGGATTTCGCGCGCAAGCTCGGGATCGTCGACCGACCGCGCCAGCACCAGCGCGCCGACCATTTCGGAAAAGACCGCAATCGACGTTGTCCGGGTTTTGCTCCGGGTCTCCGAAGGCAACAGCTTTGCAATCTGTCCGACGAGCGAACGAAAGCCTTCCGCAAAGACACGGCGCACATTGCGGCCGCGACGAGCCGCTTCCGGCGCGAGGGCTGCAAACATGCAGGCAGTGCCGGCCTTGGACAGCTTCGCCTCATCCAGATAGCGGTCGACCAGTGTCGTGAAAGGTTTGCCGGATTCGCTTGCGATCGTCGCCCATGCCTCGCCGGAACGGTCAAAGGCGCGGTCCGCGGCCTGAGCGACAAGGTCATCCTTCGATTTGAAATGCCCGTAGAAGCCGCCATGGGTCAGCCCGGCAGCGGTCATCAGTTCGGACACGCTCACGCCGTCGAAGCCCTTTTCCCGGAACAGGCGGCTCGCAACGTCGATAATGCGTTGATGATTGGCGTCGGCTTCCTCGCGGCTGACTTTCATGGGTCCTGTCCCCGGCTGGCTTGACATTTATATGATGGTCAACATAAATACGCAAATAGATGATGACCGTCATTTAAAGCGGCGTGATCGCGCCATTAGATGGGGAATTGCGTCATGCTGGCATCGTTGTTTGCGCCGATCTTTGGCCGCTGGAATATCTATTACGGCTGGATCGTGGTCGCCGCGACCTTCGTCACGATGCTGGTGACTGCGGGTGCGCTCGGCACGCCGGGCGTGCTGATGGTGCCGCTGCAGAAGGAATTCGGCTGGGACGCATCGCAGATTTCGTCGGCCCTCGCGATCCGCTTCATGTTGTTCGGCGCGCTCGCACCCTTCGCCGCGGCATTGCTGAATCATTTCGGTGTGCGACGGATGGCGACAGGAGCGCTGGCGACGATCGCGCTGGCCCTCCTGCTTTCGCTTGGTATGACACAACTCTGGCAGCTCGTGCTGCTCTGGGGCGTGATGCTCGGCATGGCGACCGGGGTCACGGCGATGGTGCTCGGCGCGACGATCGCGATGCGGTGGTTTTCGCAGCGACGCGGATTGGCTGTCGGCATTCTCTCGGCGAGTTCGGCATCCGGCCAGTTGCTGTTTCTGCCGCTCCTTGCAAGCATCACCGACAGCCATGGCTGGCGGGTGACACTGGCAATCGTCGCTCTGGCGCTGGTGGTCACCGCTGCCGTCGTCGTGCTGTTCCTGAGCGACCGGCCTTCCGATCTCGGCTTGCCGGCCTTTGGCGACAGCAAGGTGCAGCCGCCGGTGGCGGAGAAGCCCAGCCTGTGGCTTGCCCTGATAGAGCCGTTCACGGTGCTGGCGGACGCCGCACGGGTGCCGGTGTTCTGGATCCTGTTTGGAACCTTCTTCATCTGCGGTGCATCGACCGCGGGCCTGATCCAGACGCACTTCATCGCGATGTGCGGCGATGTTGGAATCCTCCCCGTAGGCGCCGCAGCCGTGCTTGCCGCGATGGGCGCATTCGATTTTCTCGGCACCGTCGGTTCGGGCTGGCTGTCCGACCGCTACGACAATCGCTGGCTGCTGTTCTGGTATTACGGCTTGCGCGGTCTGTCGCTGCTGGTTCTGCCGTTCACGTCATTCTCGTTCTACGCCCTGTCGCTTTTCGCGATCTTTTACGGTCTCGACTGGCTCGCCACCGTTCCGCCGACCGTGCGCCTGACTGCGGAACGGTTCGGTCGCGAGCGGACCAACATCGTGTTCGGCTGGGTTTTCGCGGGTCATCAACTCGGCGCCGCGGCGGCAGCCTTCGGCGGTGGTCTGAGCCGGACGCTGCTCGACAGCTACCTGCCGGCTTTCTTCATTGCCGGAGCCCTGTGCATGATCGCAGCGGGTCTCGTGCTGCTGATCGGCAAGGACGAGGCCGCTCCGACCGGGACAGTTCGTGCGGGGGCGGCTGCCTGATCGACTGGAGGCGGTCTGCTTGCGAGGCGGGCGTGCCGTGGCCATCTTGTGGCTGTTGCAGTCTGTCGCTTGGGGAGCCATCGATGGTCCGTGCCAAAGCCGCTACTGCCGATGAGGCATCATTCAACGACAAGGCCGCTGCCGACGAGCAGACGGTGCGCGCCGGCTTCTGGCCGAAGGTGACGAGGGTCGCGGCGCGGCTGCCATTCGCCGAAGACCTGCTGGCGGCTTATTACTGTGCCTTCGACCGGCAGACGCCGAACCATGTGCGGGTGATCCTGCTCGGTGCGCTGGCCTATTTCGTCATGCCGATCGACGTGGTTCCCGACATGCTGCCAATACTGGGCTTTGCGGACGATGCCGCGCTGCTGGCCGGGGCGCTGAAGGCCGTCACCGACGCGATCCGGCCGGAGCACCGCGAGGCTGCGCGGCGGACGCTGGCGGCTTAGCCGCGTCCAGGCCCTTGCGAGGCCAGGCGGCACGGTGGCCAGAAATCCACACGAAGCTGTGAAGTGCGAGGAGGGGGCGGAGGCTTTGAACCTTCCGGCGGGCCGGCACGACTGATGTGCAGGATGCGATGACCGTATCCCTCACACAGGAGAAACCCAATGTTCCGCAAGACCATCCTCGGCCTCGCTGCTGGCGCCGCTCTCGTAACCGCCGCTATGGCCCCGACGGCCGCTTCCGCTCACTATTACGGTGGGTATGGCTACAAGTCGTATTACGCCCCGTCCTACAATTACTACACCCCGTCCTACAGCTACGGCTACAATTCCTACGGCTACGGCTATCGCTCGTACGGCTACAAGTCCTACGGTTACGGCTACTAATCGCTCTTCGGGTTCACCTGTGTGACCCCGGCGCCGTTTCAGGCAGCCAACCCGGTCTCCGAAAGGAGGCCGGGTTTTGCTTTTTCGGGCGTGGTCGTCACGGTTTCAGAATCGCCTTGCCCATGATCTTGCGTGCGGCGATGTCTTTCAGCGCCTGCGCAGTTTCGCTCAGCGGGTAGACCGCATGCACATGCGCAGACAATTTGCCGTCTGCACACCAGCGCACGATCTCGTTCATGTTGGCCGCCTCGGCTTCCGGATCGCGCGCGACGAACGCGCCCCAATGCACGCCGACGATATCGCAGCTTTTCAGCAGCACGAGGTTGAGCGGTATTTTCGGAATTTCGCCCGCGGCGAATCCGATGACGAGATAGCGACCGGCCCACGCCATCGAGCGCAAGGCCGGTTCGGCGTACCTGTCGCCGACCGGATCGTAGATCACGTCGATGCCATGGCGTCCGCCGAGGCGCTTCAGCTCGGCGCGCAGATCATTCGCGGCGTAATTGATGGTTTCGTCGGCGCCGTGCTTTTTCGCGAACGCGCATTTCTCGTCCGATGACGCGCAGGCGATGACGCGCGCGCCCATCAGCTTGCCGATCTCCACTGCCGCAAGGCCGGTGCCGCCGGCAGCACCGAGCACCGCGAGCGTTTCGCCCGCTTTCAGCTTCGCACGGTCCTTCAATGCGTGGATCGTTGTGCCGTAGGTGACCGAGAGCCCGGCCGCGCGGTCAAGGTCGAGACTATCCGGCACCTTCACGAGACGCGATGCCTTCTGCACGTAATATTCGCGCGCGGCGCCGTAGGCCGCATAGCTCATCACCCGATCGCCGATCTCGAAGCCTGTGACTCCGGGACCCACCTCATGAACCGTTCCTGCAAATTCTGCAGCCGGTGAAAACGGAAAATCCGGCTTGACCTGATACTTTCCGGCGATCAGCAGCGTGTCGAAAAAATTGAGCGCGGCAGCGGCAACCTTGACGACGACTTCGCCCTCGCCGGCTTCCGGCTCCGGCAGATCGTAAAGTTCCAGATCGTCAGCGGTGCCATAGCGGCGGCAGATGATGGCTTTCATGTCCAGACCTTCTCCGGCGCGACCTGCGGCGAATGTGCACAACGGGCATAGATGAAGGCGCCGCGCCATCACATCGCCGATTTTCACTTATTATTGCAATCGACTCTCTGTGCTAACCTGTTGTCGGCCATTCCGAATCTATCGGGTTTCGAAGATGCGCGCGCTCACACGTCTGTCCGTTCTGTCCAGCCTGCTTGGTGCGGCGGCCCTGCTGTCTGCCGGTGCTGCCATCGATTCGGCGCGGGCGCAGTCTGCGGCCCAGCTGCTCGGCGAATTCGGCGGCTGGGGCGCCTATACGGCGGCTCCCGGCGGCAAGAAAGTGTGTTTCGCGCTCGCCAAGCCTTCGTCTTCGGAGACCGTGCCGCCGAATCGCCCGCGCGACCCGGCCTGGCTGTTCGTCTCGACCCGTCCCTCCGAGAAGGTGAGGGAGGAGGTGTCGATCATCTTTGGGTATCCGCTCAAGGCCAATACCGACGCCACGATCGAGATCGGTTCGACCAATTTCGCGATGTACACCCAGAATGACGGCGCCTGGGTGAAAAACGCCGCGGAAGAGGCGCGGCTGGTAGATGCCATGCGTAAGGGGGCGGAAGTGACCGTGCGCGGCGAATCGGGCCGCGGCACCAAGACCATCGACAAGTTCTCGCTCAAGGGCGTCGCGCAGGCGCTGGACCGCGCCGCACAGGAGTGCCGGTAGGCGTTCCTACGCTGCCCTGATCTGATTGTAGTCTCCCCACGAGGTCATTGCCGGGCTTGACCCGGCAATCCATCATTGAGAAATGGCCTTTTGGGTTTATATGCTGGCGAGCAAGCCCGGCGGGACGTTGTATGTCGGCGTCACCAGTGACCTGATTCGCAGGGCCTGCGAGCACAGGAACGGACTGGCCGCCGGCTTCACGCGACGATATGGCGTCAGGCGGCTGGTCTATTTCGAGCAATACGATGACCCGGCTACCGCGATCCAGCGCGAAAATAACATCAAGCACTGGTCGCGGGATGGAAGATCGATCTGATTTTAGCCTCGAATCCCGACTGGCGAGACCTGTATGACGAAATCGCATCGTGACGAAAAGGATGGATGCCCGGGTCAAGCCCGGGCATGACCCAGTAATGATCGCTGTCCCCGCCATTGCCCCGCTCGAGAAGACGCCGCTTGAGGTTTATGTCGCGCCCGACAAGCCCTCGCTGGTCGGCGCTTCGCGTGCGCAACTCGCGGACATGCTGGGCGGGATCGGCGTGCCCGAGCGCGAGCGCAAGATGCGCGCGCAGCAGATCTGGCACTGGCTTTACGTCCGGGGCGCGCAGGATTTCTCTACGATGACCAGCATCTCGAAAGAGGTGCGCGGCGCGCTCGACCAGCATTTCACGCTCGATCGTCCGGAGGTCGTGACCGAACAGGTATCCGCCGACGGCACGCGCAAATGGCTGCTGAAACTCGCGAGCGAGACGCCCGGCGAGCGGCCGCACATGATCGAGACCGTCTATATCCCGGAGAGCGATCGCGGCACCCTGTGCGTGTCGAGCCAGGTCGGCTGCACGCTGAACTGCTCGTTCTGTCATACCGGCACGCAGCGTCTGGTTCGCAATCTCACGGCCGGCGAGATCGTCGGCCAGATCATGGTCGCGCGCGACCGGCTGGGCGATTTCCTTGGGCAGGCGCGGGCCACCGGCCCAGGCCTGCCGACCGAAGGCGAGCGCTGCGTCTCGAACATCGTAATGATGGGAATGGGCGAGCCGCTCTACAATTTCGAGAATGTGCGGGACGCGCTGCTCGTGACCATGGATGGCGACGGGCTGTCGCTGTCGAAGCGGCGCATCACGCTGTCGACGTCCGGCGTTGTGCCGAACATCGCGCGCACCGGTGCCGAGATCGGCTGTTCGCTCGCGATCTCGCTGCATGCCGTGCGCGATGATCTGCGCAATGAACTCGTGCCGCTGAACCGCAAATATCCGATCAAGGACGTGCTCCAGGCCTGCCGCGACTATCCCGGCGCCTCGAACGCGCGCCGCATCACCTTCGAATATGTGATGCTGAAGGGCGTCAATGACTCGCTCGCCGAGGCGAAGGAACTGGTGCGGCTGCTCAAGGGCATTCCGGCCAAGATCAACCTTATCCCGTTCAATCCCTGGCCGGGTTCGCAATACGAATGCTCCGACTGGGAGCAGATCGAGAAGTTTTCCGAGGTGGTGTTCAATGCGGGCTATGCCTCGCCGGTGCGCACCCCGCGCGGTCGTGACATTCTGGCCGCCTGCGGCCAGCTCAAGAGCGAGACCGAGAAGCTCTCGGCCCGCGAGCGC
>NZ_DATMRV010000156.1:0-91627 GCF_035565795.1 Pseudorhodoplanes sp. | reverse complement strand
CGCGGCTTCGACAGCCTGTTCCTGCGCGTCGAGGAAGGCGATGACGGGATCAAGCGCATCCAGTTCAAGAGGCCTGGACCTTTCACCATCGTACTGATGCTGCTGGCGGCGGGCGTCGCCGTCGCGCTGTCCTTTGTCGTGCTGTCGGCGCTGGTGCTGCTGTGTATCCCGCTGGTGATTGTCGGGATCGCCTTCGCGATGTTCTCGGGCTCGGCGCAGAACACCTGGCAGCGCATCCAGGGCTGGTTCGGCCGCTTTCGCTGAGCCGGCTGGCGCCTATCGTTGCGCGATGTATTTTCGCCAGAATTGACGCGCGGCCCGGATCGCGAACATCAGACAGATCACCGCGCCGAAGGCGATGCGTGCGGTGCCGGAGCCGCCAGTGTCGGTCGTGGCTTAAGTGTGCCTTAACGCCTCGATCGGATCGAGCTTCGATGCGCGCAGCGCCGGGTACCAGCCGAAGAACACGCCAACGAGACCGGAGAACACCACCGCGATCACGATCGAAGCGGGTTCGACCAGCAACGGCCAGCCGGCGGCATTGGAGATGATGTAGGCCGCGCTGACGCCGATGATCACACCGATCAATCCGCCAATCGCGGCAAGTCCAGTCGCTTCGAACAGGAATTGCCGCAGGATGTCCCATTGACGCGCGCCGAGAGCGAGACGAAGACCGATCTCGCGGGTGCGTTCGGTGACGGACACCAGCATGATGTTCATGATACCGATGCCGCCGACCGCAAGCGACACGCCTGCGACCGCCGCCAGAAGGATCGCGAGCGTCCGCGCACTCGCTTCACGGGTCGCCGCGATATCGGCGAGATTGCGGATCGAGAAATCGTCCTCCTGTCCCGGCTGCAGCCGATGGCGCTGCCGGACCAGCGTCTTCACCTCGTCCTCAACGAGGCTCATGTTCTCGCCGTCCTTGACCTTCACGTAAATCGATCCGACGGCACGCGCGTTCGCCTGATTGCGGCCAAGCACGCGTTGCCGCGCCGTATTGAGTGGCACGAACGCGACGTCATCCTGATCCTGACCCCAGGTGGTCTGACCCTTGCGGCTCATGACGCCGATGATGCGCATCGGCACGTTACGGATGCGCAGCTCCTGCCCGACCGGATCAATTCCTCCGAACAGGTTGCGTGCGACCGTCTGCCCGAGAATGACGACCTGCGCACCGCGCGCGATTTCTTCGGGCTCGAACGCGCGGCCGAGTTCGACATCCCAGTCGCGCGCCTCGAACCAGCCGGAATCGACACCGAAAACGGCGCTCGCCCAGTTCATGCCGCCAGCCACGATCTGTCCGGTGCCACGCATGTTCGGCGCAGTCACCTGCACGCCCGGCACTTCCGCCATGATGGCAGCCGCGTCGTCATCGGTAAGCGTCGACGCAGCGCCGGAGCCCATGCGCACGCCGCCGGCCGTGACGTTGCCCGGCGTGACCACCAGAAGATTCGAACCGAGGCTGCGGATCTGCGCGACCACCTGCTCGCGCGCGCCGCCGCCGACGGCGACCATCGCGATGACAGCAGCCACGCCGATGATGATGCCAAGCATCGTCAGCGCGCTGCGCAGCTTGTGCAATCGCAGCGCATCGAGAGCAGAGGCGATAGCGTCGCGGTTCGTCATTCGGCCGCCTCGTGGTGATGGGGTGGCTGCTTCATAAGTTCGGCCAGTTGTTCGGCCGCATTGACCGGCGTCTGGCGGCGGTCGGACAGGACGTGGCCATCGAGGAAGCGGATCAGCCGGTTGGCATAGGCTGCAATGTCGGGTTCGTGCGTAACGATCACGACCGTCGTGCCGTCGCGATTGAGTTCCTGGAACAGCGCCATCAGTTCCACCGACGTGCGACTGTCGAGCGCGCCGGTCGGCTCGTCGGCCAGCAGCATCTTCGGATTGTTGACTAGCGCGCGCGCCACCGCGACGCGCTGCTGCTGACCACCGGACAATTGCGTCGGCCGGTGGTGAATGCGTTCGCCAAGGCCGACGCGCTTCAGCGCGACAACCGCCTTGTCCTTGCGCGATGCGCGGTCTGTTTCGGCATAGACCATCGGAAGTTCGACATTCGAAAGCGCATCGAGCCGGTCGAGGAGATGAAATTGCTGGAAGACGAAGCCGATCTTCCGGTTGCGAACGGCAGCGAGTTCGTCCCCGCTCAGCCTGGAGACCAGTTCGCCGTCGAGCCGGTATGTGCCGGACGTCGGCTTGTCGAGGCAACCGATCACATTCATGAAGGTCGACTTGCCGGATCCGGACGGACCCATCACCGCGATGAAATCACCCTGGTCCACGGACAACGACACGCCATCCAGCGCGGTGACGGTCTCTCCGCCGAGCTTGTAAAGCCGTGAGAGGTTTTCAGTCTCGATCAGCGGCATCTCGGCATCCGCTCGTCAGAACCCGAAGCGCGGGCCGCTGCGCTGCGCCGCAGCCGCACTCTGCCCGGTGCCGCCGACAATGACTTCGGCGCCGGGCTCGAGACCCGCAACAACTTCGGTCGAAGCGCCATCGGTCACGCCGGTGTTGATGGTCACGCCCTGCGGTTTGCCATCCCGTCCGACGATGAACACGCGCGCAGACTGGGACGCGCGGCCGCTGCCGGCAGCCGCCTGCCGCTTCACGATCTCGTCGAAAACGGATTTCTGCGCGGGCGTCAGGATGCCGGCGATGCGCTGCTCGAGTTCGCGGCGCGCTGTGAGTATGCGCTCGCGTCGCCCGCTGGCGTCGCCGTCTCCGGCGCCGGCAAGGAAGCTCTTGCGCATGTCCGCGAAGGCCGCCTCGATCTCACGCAGCTGATCAGCACCCGGCTTGATTTCGGTCTTGATCGCGTCGAGGAATTCCGCGCTGTTGCCGCCGCTTGCGCGCCGCTGCGGCGCGCCCGGCGCACCTGCACCCGGTCCACCGGACCCGCCTCTCGCAATCGGCTGATCGGCAAGCGCGGCCGGGCGCCAGCGCAAGGCTGCATTCGGCAGGCGCACGACATCGTTGCGCCGCTCGGTTTCGACGCGCAAGTTTGCGGTCATGCCGGGCAGCAATTCGCGTCGCGGATTCTCGATCGACACGATGGTCGTATAGATCACGACATTCTGGACATTCTGCGAGCCCAGCCGCACCTGCTTGACCACGCCCTCGAAAGTCCGACCGGGGAATGCGTTGACGGTGAACGTCACGCGCTGTCCCGGCTTGATGCGGCCAATATCGGTTTCGTCGATATTGGCGGATATCTCCATCTTGCTCAGATCGTCGGCGATCCGGAATAATTCCGGCGCCTGCAACGATGCAGCGACCGTCTGCCCGAGTTCGACATTGCGCTGCACGACCACGCCGGACACCGGCGATTTGATCTCGGTGTTCGAGAGGTCAACCTCGATCTGGCGCACCGCAGCTTCACGCTGCTGGATCTGCGCGGCAACAGCTGCAAGGTTGGCCTGCGCGACCCGAAGGTCGGCGGCAAGACCGGTGAGCGCTGCCTTGGCAGAATTCACCTGGGCTCGCGCGGAGGCAAGCGCGGCTTCCTGCGCATCGCGGGTTGCGCGCGCGGTATCGACCGCGGCGTCGGCGGCGAAGCCGCGCGTGCGCAGATCGTTCTGGCGCTTGTAGATGCGATCGGAATCCGCGTGCAGCGCTTCGTTGCGCACAACCTGCGCTTCCATGTCGGTCTGCGCCGCGCGCGCCTTCTCGGTTTCGGCCTTTACCTTTTCGATCTGGCCTTCAACGACGAGCTTCTGCGCGCGCATCTGCGCAAGATCGGCTCGGGCCGCATCGAGGCGCGCGCGGATCTGATCCTGGTTGAGCCGCGCCACCACCTGGCCGGCTTGCACCTCGGAATTGTAGTCGGCCAGAATCTCGACGACCTGCCCGGACAATTGCGAGCCGACGATGACCGTGGTCGTGGGATTGATGGTGCCGGTCGCGCTGACGGTCGCGACCACCTCGCCGCGATCCACCTTGGCGGTGCGATAGCTGCTGTCGGCAGGAGCGCCGTTCCAGCCGGGCACAAAATAGAGAGCCGCCGCGGCGATCACGGCGAGACACAGAACTACAACTGGCAACTTGCGCATGGTCGTCTACCCCGGGAACCAGATCTAGTGGTGGAACGGGGCCGCGTCACCTTACGTTTTATACAGCCTGCAGACACACTTAGACACAATTACTGTCGCCGAGGCAGGCGGCGCCGGGCCGCCTGCCCTGCCGCCTCACTTTTCGCGCGCAGCGACGAAGCGGGCCGTCTCGCGCAGGATCTCGCCACGTTCACCGAACGGCGCCAGTGCGCTTTCGGCATTGGCCACGACACCGGCCAGGCGCTCGCGGGCCGCCGGAACCCCGAGGATCGACACCAGCGTCGCCTTGCCGACCGCCGCATCCTTGCCGGTCGCCTTGCCGACGGTGGCCGCGTCGCCTTCAACGTCCAGAATGTCATCGGCGATCTGGAACGCCGTACCCACGGCACGGCCGTATCTCGACAATGCCGTCATCTCACTTGCCGATGCGCCACCAAGGATGCCGCCGGCGATGCAGGCGAAATGCAGCAGCGCACCCGTCTTCATCGCCTGCATGGTGATGATGAACTTGTCGTCGCCCGAGGGCATCGCGCCGAAGCGGCCCTCGGCCGCGAGATCCAGCATCTGCCCGCCGGCCATGCCGCCGAGCCCCGAAGCGCGCGCCAGTTCGCGCACCAGCGCGATGCGGATCGCGGGATCGGGATGCGTCTCGTCACGCGACAGAATGTCGAATGCAAATGTCAGCAGCGAGTCTCCGGCCAGGATCGCGGTCGCCTCGTCATAGGCGCGATGCAGCGTCGGACGGCCGCGGCGAAGCTCGTCGTTGTCCATTGCCGGGAGATCGTCGTGCACCAGCGAATAGCAATGGATGCATTCGAGGGCAGCGCCGGCCATCAGCGCGCGCTCGCGCGGCGCGCCGAACAGCGCGGCGCTCTCGACCACAAGAAACGGACGCAGACGCTTGCCACCGCCCAGCGCCGAATAGCGCATGGCGTCCAGCAGCCGCTTCGGCCGCTCAATCTCGCCATCGGCGGTCTGTACCGAGAACAATCGCTCGAGCAGGCTTTCGGTGTCGGCGGCTGCAGTATCGAGGGCAGAGGTAAAGCTGGTCTTCATCATCCGTCACATTCGCGGCGCCGCCGCATTCCTTGTTCTTGTCACGCTGCCCGAGAGTGTCTACGGGGGGGCATCCAGGTGACCTTATCGCAACAACACTCGAGACGTTCCAGATGAGCTTTGGCCGCGTCATCCGGATCGTCGCGACGGTCGCTCTGATCGCCCTGCTGCTGCCCTATCTCCTCACCCCGCTCTATCTCGTGATGCGGCCGGTTTCCACGCCGATGCTCTGGCGGTATGTCACCTTTCAGCCGGTGACGCGAATTTACCGCCCGCTGGACGATATCGCAGCCGTCCTGCCCCGGACCGTAATCGCCTCCGAGGACGCCAATTTCTGCAGGCACCGGGGGATCGACTGGCGGGGGCTCCGGGAGATCCTGAGGGAGGCCGAGGACCTCGACGACCTGAGGGGCGGCTCCACCATCACCCAGCAGACTGCCAAGAACCTGTTCCTGTGGCAGGGCCGGTCCTACATCCGCAAAGTGCTGGAATACCCACTCGCAATGTGGATGGACCTGATCCTCGGCAAGCGGCGGGTCATGGAAATATACCTCAACGTGGCCGAATGGGGCCCGAGAGGCCAGTTCGGGGCAGAGGCCGGGGCCCGACGGGCCTTCAACAAGTCCGCGGCCGACCTGGACGCCCGGGAAGCCGCCCTGATGGCCGCCATGCTGCCAAATCCCAGGCGGCGGGACGCCCAGAAGCCGGGGCCGTCCGTCCGCCGGCTGGCGGGCATCTACCAGCGGCGCGCCGGGACCGCGGGCCTGGACGCCTGCCTGAAACGGCCGGCCAGAGTATTCCGGTGGCTCAAAAGCCCTAGCGCGCGCGCCATCCTTCCTCTATAAGCCGCCGCAATCCATTACATCCGGTCCGGCGGGGTTTCCCCCTTGGTGGCATCCGCGGGACCGGATTGTCTTTTCAGGAGTTCCAGCAATGGCCGTTCCTAAACGAAAAACCTCGCCGTCGCGGCGTGGTATGCGCCGCTCCGCCGACGCGCTGAAGCAGCCCGCCTATGTCGAGGACAAGGATTCCGGTGAATTCCGCCGTCCGCATCATCTCGACCTGAAGACCGGGATGTATAAGGGCCGGCAGGTGCTGAAGGTGAAGAGCGCCGAAGCCTGACCTTCCGGTTTGGTGAGTGGGCGCGCGATCGGTTGCCGGTTGCGCGCCGGGACAGGAGAGTTAGGTCCCCGAGGACTTGATCCATGTATCTTGTCGGCTTTCCTCTCCTGCTGATCCCTCTCGCGATCTACAACATGATCGCGTTCCTGTTCGATCTCGGTTTCAACGACACCATATTCTCGATCCGGATGATGTCGGGCGCGACGCTCGGCGTCACCACTGGCGATCTGCTGATCATCTTCTCGATCCTTTTGCTGTTCGTCGAAATCCTCAAGGCCACGCGCTTCGGGGTGAAGTCGATCGTCGACCACATGCTGTCCTTCGTGGTCTTCGTCGGTGCATTGATCGAATTCCTGATGGTGCAGAAGGCCGCGACCTCGACCTTCCTGATTTTCCTCGTGATCTGCGCTGTCGACGTGATCGGCGGGTTCTCGATTTCGATTCGCGCCGCAGCGCGCGATTACACCGTCGAAAGCCACCCCGTCGCGCATTGATCGACGCCACAGCGTTTCGACGGTTTTGACATGACCCGTGATTTCCACGCGCCCGGACGCTCGGTTGCCTATGCCGCAGGCGGCATGGTCGCGACCTCGCATCCGCTCGCCTCGCTTGCCGCCGTCGAGATCATGCGCGCCGGCGGCACCGCTGCCGATGCGGCCGTGGCCGCAATGGCGGTCGCATGCGTCGGCGAACCAGGCATGACGGGAATCGGCGGCGACTGTTTCTGCCTCGTGGCGCGACCCGGACAGCCGATCTGGGGCTACAACGGATCCGGCAGAACCGGCGCTGCGATGCGCCCCGAAATCCTGATCGAGCAAGGCCTGAAAGAGATCGCGACGGACTCCGTGCATGCCGTCACCGTCCCCGGCGCGATCGAGGCCTGGGACGCGATCCTCAGCAAACACGGGCGCTTCGGCTTCGACCGGGTGCTGGCGCCCGCTATCGACGCCGCCGAACGCGGCATTCCGGTGCAGCCGCGCGTCGCGCTCGACTGGTCGCTCGCGGTCCAAAAGCTTGCAAAGCACGCGGCCACTGCGAAGCATTTCCTGATCGACGGGCGCGCGCCGAATGCCGGCGACATCGTCAGGTTTCCGGCGCTGGCACGCACCATGCGCGCCATCGCCAAGGACGGTGCCCGCGCATTCTACGAGGGCGAGATTGCCGACGATATCGTGGCGACGCTCGCCTCTCTCGGCGGCGTCCTGACGGCGAAGGATATCGCCGCGCATCGCGGTGACGAGGTCAAGCCGATCTCGACGAACTATCGCGGGCTCGAAGTGGTGGAATTGCCTCCGAATGGTCAGGGCGTCGCCGCGCTGGTGCTGCTGAACATTCTCGAACACTTCGACATGAGCAAGCTCGATGCCAATGGCGCCGAACGGATTCATCTGCTGATCGAAGCCGCCCGTCTCGCCTACGGCATGCGCAACACCAATGTCGCCGATCCGAGATTCATGACGGAAACCGTCGAGGCGCTGCTCGACCGCGGATTCGCAGCAAAGCTCGCCGGCATGATCGACCGCACCCAGCGTTCGAACTTCCCGAAGGCAATCAAGCCGATGGGCTCGACCGTGCTCGTCTGCGTGGTCGACAAGGATCGCAATGCGGTGACGATGATCAACTCGCTGTTCTCGTCATTCGGGTCAGGGATTGCGACCGACAGGACCGGCGTCCTGCTGCATCACCGCGGCTCCGGATTCAATCTCACGCCGGGCCATCCGAATTGCATCGGCCCGACCAAGCGGCCGATGCATACCATCATTCCTGCGCTCGCGCTGCGCGACGGCCGTGTCGACATGGCGTTTGGCGTGATGGGCGGCGCGTATCAGGCGATGGGCCATGCGCATGTCATCTCGAACATCGTCGATCACGGCATGGACCTGCAGACCGCGCTCGACTGGCCGCGCGTCTTCTTCGAGGGCGAGCGCATCGAAGTGGAGAATGGCGTCAGTGACGACGTGATGCGCGCGCTGCGCGCGATGGGTCACGAGGTCGCCCGGCGCAAGCTGCCGCATGGCGGCGGTCAGGCGATCCGTATCGACTGGGAGCGTGGCGTGCTGATCGGAGCGTCCGACCCGCGCAAGGACGGGATCGCGCTCGGGTACTGACGCGCGAGCGAAGCCTAGATTTTCTTCGACAATACGCGGCCGGTCTTGCCGGGTACGCGTGCGCTCCTGCGATAGCTCGCATTCGCATCCGCAGGATCGGCGCGGCGTTTCTCGCGTTGTTGCGGGGCGTCGAACTTGCTTGCGAACATATGGGCGAGAAACAGCACGTCGGCGTAGCGAGACGGCTTGCCGCTCCGCGGCGTCGTCCGGTCGGGCGTTATCTTCGGATTAACCACGACGAGATCGCGCCGTTCGGGGCTCGCCTTCGCGGTGTCCCGAACGGGACCACGTGTTGCGCCACCAGCCTGCAGCGCGCTGATCCTGCCCTTCGCTTTTTCGACCGGCACGGCGGCTCCTGCGTCAAATCGGGACATCGGGTGTGCTCCCGACATACGGATCGCAAGCCTCATGCCGCGAACGCCCCGGCGGACGGCAGGTTCCTAGAATGCAACCAACGGTTTTTCCCAGTTATTTAGAGTTGTCCACTACCATCCTCGCTTGATGTGTGCCGCTACGGCCGCGACGCGCACCCAAGGGGCGATGGTGACACGAGCCACCGAAAGTCCGGTTCTGGCTTTGGAGACTGCGCGGCGGAAGAGCGGTCGCGCGGCCGCGCCGCTCGACTATGCCGCGATCATGCTGGCTGCAGGCGAAGCCGTCTATGAATGGCAGATCGGGACCGACGCGCTGACATGGGGCGCGGCCGCGCCGCGCCTGCTGGGGCTGCGCGACATCGCCCCCGCCGCGACCGGCCGCGGCTTTGCCACCCTGCTCGATCCCGGCAACAAGCAGTCCCGCTTCGACGCGGTGATGAATTCGGCCGAGGCTGACGAAGGCGCGGGCGTCCCGTATCAATTGCAATATGCGCTGCGGTCCGGTCCGCGCTCGCCCAAATTGTGGATCGAGGATACCGGCCGCTGGTTCGCCGGCGCCGACGGCAAGCCTTGCAAGGCGCATGGCATCATCCGCGTGATCACTGATCGCTACGAACGCGAGCAGCAGCTTGCCTATCTTTCGCGGTTCGATGTGCTCACTGGCGAGTTCAATCGCTGGCACCTGACAGAACGCCTCACGGAAGCGCTGGACGTGGCCATACGCACGCAGACGTCCTGCGGGTTTATGCTGGTCGCGATCCACAATCTCGGCCGCATCAACGAGGCCTATGGCTATGGCATTGCGGACGAGGTGATCGGCGTCATCGCCAAGCGCCTGCGCGGCCGCATGCGAGGCCACGACGTGCTCGGGCGCTTCTCGGGCAACAAGTTCGGGATCATCCTGCAGAATTGCAGTCCCGAGGAGATCGGCGTTGCGGCCGAGCGTTTTCTCGCCGCCATCCGCGATGACGTGATCATGACAACGGCAGGCCCGATCTCGGTCACCGGCACGATCGGTGGCGTCACCGCGCCCAATCATGCCGCCACTGTCGATAAAGTGCTCGCACGCGCGCAAGAAAGCCTCGACCTCGCGAAGGACCGGCGGCCCGGCTCTTTCGTTGCCTATCGGCCAAATCCCGAGAATGAGACGAAGCGGCGCGCCAACATGCGCGCCACCGACACCATCGTCAACGCGCTGAACGAGCGCCGCATCCTGCTGGCTTACGAGCCCGTCGTCGATGCGCATACGCGCTCTGTTGCGTTCCATGAATGCCTGCTGCGGATCCAGCGTGCCGACGGCACCCTCGTTCCCGCCGCGCAGATCCTCCCGATCGCGGAGCGGCTTGGCCTTGCGCGCCTTCTCGATCAACGCGTGCTGGAGCTTGTCATCGCCAAAATGGCCGAACATCCGGACCTGCGCGCCAGCCTGAATGTCTCGGCCTCATCGACCATGGATCCGGACTGGTGGGCGAAGCTTGAAGCGCTGCTGCGAGTCAACCACACGGTTGCGGAGCGGCTGATCGTCGAAATCACCGAGACCACCGCGATACACGACGTCGAAAACGCGCGCGGCTTCGTGCAGCGCGTGAAGGATCTCGGCGCGCGCATTGCCATCGACGATTTCGGCGCGGGCTACACGTCTTTCCGCAACCTACGTCAGCTCGGCGTCGACATGATCAAGATCGACGGTGCGTTCGTGCAGAATGTTGCGCGGTCCGAGGACGACAGGACCTTTGTGCGCACCATGCTCGATCTTGCCCACGGTCTCAAGATCAAGACGGTCGCGGAATGGGTGCAGAACGAGCAATCCGCGGCGATACTCGCCGACTGGGGCTGCGACTATCTGCAGGGCGAACATGTCGGGCTGGCGCGGCTCGACTGGCACGATACTCAAGTCGAACCGTCACGCGCGCAGCCAGCGCGCGCCTGACGCGCGCCGTACCGTCGCAACGCGATTTGACGAAAAGCTCAGGCTGACGGCGTGACGCTCAGCCCTTGTCGCTGATCTTGTCGATCCGCTTCTGCATCTCGTCGATCTGCCGCTTGAGCGCGTCAATATCTTCGGACGAGGTTGCGGGCTTGTCCGCCTCGGGTTTTTCCTGGCCGCCGCCTTCGCGCCGCGGGAATGGCGAGAACATCGCGAAGGCCTTCTCGAACATCTCCATGTTGCGGCGGACCTGCTCTTCCATCGGTCCGAAGGCGGGTACGTTGACGCCGAAGGCCTGCGCCATCTGCTGCCGCATTTTCTCCTGCTCGCGCGTGAACGACTCGAGCGAGACCTCGAGATAGCGCGGCACCATCATCTGCATGGAATCGCCGTAGAAGCGGATGAGCTGGCGCAGGAAATTGATCGGAAGAAGGTTCTGACCTTCCTTGTTTTCCTGTTCGAAGATGATCTGCGCGAGGACCGAGCGGGTGATGTCTTCAGAGCTCTTGGCGTCATAGACGACGAAATCTTCGCCGTTCTTCACCATTGTGGCCAGATCTTCCAGCGTTACATAGGTGCTGGTCCCGGTGTTGTAGAGTCGCCGGTTGGCGTATTTCTTGATGGTGATCGGTTCGTCGGATTTTGCCATGATACCGCTTGCTGCGCGCCACTGCACCCGGGATCGGGCCCAGTATCCTGCCCTATGGATGCAAAATGTAAGCGGTTTCAAACGGCCTAGCCACCGTTTTGTGCGGGTCGCATCCCGCGCCATTGCATGGCCGGCAGTTTTGCTGAGTGACGGCGGCATGCTATTGCGGTGCCCAACAGACAGGGAGCTCGATCATGCAGGACGATATCGTCATTGTCGGCGCGGCACGGACGCCGGTCGGCGCGTTTAACGGCGCTTTTGCAAACCTCCCGGCGCATGAACTTGGCAAGGTCGCCATTGCCGCAGCGCTGGAGCGTGCCGGAATTGAAGGCAAACAAGTCTCCGAGGTCATTATGGGACAGATCCTGACCGCCGGTCAGGGTCAGAATCCGGCGCGGCAGGCGTCGATCGCGGCTGGTATTCCAGTTGAAAGCCCGGCCTGGGGCGTCAACCAGCTCTGCGGCTCGGGATTGCGGGCGGTCGCGCTCGGCTATCAGGCCATCCTGAACGGCGACTCCGACATCGTTGTCGCCGGCGGCCAGGAATCCATGAGCATGGCGCCACATTGCGCACATCTTCGCTCTGGCGTGAAGATGGGCGATTTTCAGATGGTCGACACCATGATCAAGGACGGCCTCTGGGATGCCTTCAACGGCTATCACATGGGCACCACGGCCGAGAACGTGGCCAAGCAGTGGCAGATCACCCGTCAGCAGCAGGACGAATTCGCGGTCGGCTCGCAGAACAAGGCCGAGGCCGCGATGAAGGCCGGCAAGTTCAAGGAAGAGATCGCGCCCGTCACCGTGAAGTCGCGCAAGGGCGATATCGTCGTCGACACCGACGAATATCCGAAGGCCGGCGTGACGCTGGAATCGATCGCGAAGCTGCGTCCGGCCTTCGACAAGGAAGGCTCCGTGACCGCCGCCAACGCGTCGGGCATCAATGACGGCGCGGCCGCGGTCGTGCTGATGAGGGCGTCTGAGGCCAAGAAGGCCGGCAGGCCGATCCTCGCCCGCATCGCCTCCTGGGCCCATGCCGGTGTCGATCCCTCCATCATGGGGACCGGCCCGATCCCGGCCTCGCGCGCCGCGCTCCAGAAGGCCGGCTGGAAGATCGAGGATCTCGACCTGATCGAGGCCAACGAAGCGTTCGCCGCTCAGGCCTGCGCCGTGAACAAGGATCTCGGCTGGGATACCAGCAAGGTGAACGTCAATGGCGGCGCGATTGCGATCGGCCATCCGATCGGCGCTTCCGGTGGACGCGTGCTGGTGACGCTGCTGCACGAGATGCAGAAGCGCGATGCAAAGAAGGGCCTCGCCACGCTGTGCATCGGCGGCGGCATGGGCATCGCGATGTGCGTGGAGCGCTAGAGCGCTCGACACCCAAAGTCCGGCAGGGCGGCAACTCGTTGTCGCCCTGCCGTCAGATTTTCATTTCGGGGACCTGATCCGGTATTTCCAGCTTCGCTTCGGTCCCGGCGACAATCTGTTCGACCGTGACTCCGGGACCCCGCTCAAGCAGCGTCGCACGCCCGTCCGGAAATCCGATCACACCAAGTTCGGTCACAATCAGATCGATGGAACGCGCCGAGGTCAGTGGCAGCGTGCACTCCTTGACGATCTTCGGCTTTCCCTTGGCCGTGTGCTGCATGGCCACGACAACCCGCTTTGCGCCGGTGACGAGATCCATCGCGCCGCCCATCCCCGGCACCATCTTTCCGGGAATCATCCAGTTCGCCAGCAGGCCCTTGCCGTCGACCTGAAGAGCGCCGAGCACGGTCATGTCGACATGTCCGCCACGGATGAGACCAAACGACATGGCGCTGTCGAACGTGCAGGCGCCGGGCAAGGCTGTGACGGGCCGGCCGCCGGCGTCGGTCAGCGTCGGATGCGCCATGCCCTCCTCGGGGATCGGCCCGGTCCCGATCAATCCGTTTTCCGACTGGAAGAATACGGTGATGCCGGGCGGCACGTAATTGGCGACGAGGGTTGGAATACCGATACCGAGATTGACCAACATGCCGGCGCGCAATTCGGAAGCAACACGCTTTGCGATGACGGATTGCGCGTCCATGTCTGTCATCCGTTCGCGACGATGTAATCGACCACAGGCGCGGGCGTCATCACGTGGTCCGGAGCGATGACGCCAGTTGGCACGATGTTGTCGACGGTAACGATGGTACTATCGGCCGCCATGATCATCACGGGATTGAAATTGCGCGCCGTCAGCGCGTAATAAAGATTGCCCAGATAATCGGCCATGAACGCATTCACCAGTGCGAAATGGGCGCGGAGCGCGGGCTCGACCAGGTAGGTCTTGCCGTTGACATCGACCTTCTGCTTGCCCTCTTCGACAATCGTCCCGACGCCCGTGGGCGTGAGGACGCCTCCAAGACCGTATCCGCCCGCGCGAATCCGCTCGATCAGCGTGCCTTGGGGCACGAGATCGACCTTCATCTTGTTCGCGATCATCTGCCGCTGCGTTTCAGGATTGAGGCCGATGTGACTGGCGATCGTACGCGCGACCAGCCCGGCGTCGATCAGTTTTCCGATTCCCCGTCCCGGCAATGCGGTGTCGTTTGCGATGACGGTCAGGTCGCGCTTGCCCTGCCGGACGAGTTCATCGACGAGCCGCTCGGGCGTACCGACGCCCATGAACCCGCCAATCATCAACACCGCGCCGTCGGGGATGAGATTGACGGCCTGCTCGCTCGAGATTGTCTTCATCACGAATTCGCTGCGGGTGGTGATCACCCATTCTGGTTGAGGAATTCGTGCCCGATGATTGTACTTGAGTATATTTGTCCTGCTCGATCCGATAGCGGACGTAACGGCTTTGATAGGTGCTGCGTCTGACGGTGCATTCGCACTGCCATCACGAATTTTTGCGCTGCATATAAGCGGATCGGCCGCGGACGTAGCCATTGCGTTCCAGGGCGAAAAATTTGATTGTGTCGCATCTGTCGCGACTCTGTTGCGGAGCCGCCTGACAGTCGGGCCTGACGAAGGAGGGGACATGGCGCGCGTAGCATTGGTAACCGGCGGAACCCGGGGCATCGGTGAAGCGATCTGTCGCGCGCTCAAGGCTGCCGGCTACAAGGTCGCAGCGAATTACGGCGGCAACGACGAGGCCGCGCAGAAATTCAAGGCGGCGACCGGTATCCCCGTCTACAAGTGGGACGTGTCAAATTTCGACGCATGCGCCGCCGGTATCAAGCAGGTCGAGGCCGATCTCGGACCGGTCGAAGTGCTGGTCAACAATGCCGGCATCACTCGCGACACCATGTTTCACCGCATGACGCCGCAGCAATGGAACGAAGTGATCAGCACCAATCTCGGCTCGCTCTTCAACATGACGCGGCCGGTGATCGAGGGCATGCGCGCGCGCAAGTTCGGCCGCATCATCAACATCTCCTCGATCAACGGCCAGAAGGGCCAGATGGGCCAGGTCAATTACTCGGCCGCCAAGGCCGGCGACATCGGCTTCACCAAGGCGCTGGCGCAGGAAGGCGCCAAGAGCGGGATCACCGTCAACGCGATCTGTCCCGGCTATATCGCGACTGAGATGGTGAAGGCGGTGCCACAGGACGTGCTCGAGAAGAGCATCCTGCCGCATATCCCGGCCGGCCGGCTCGGCGAACCGGAGGAGATCGCGCGCTGCGTGGTATTCCTCGCGTCCGACGATTCCGGATTCATCACCGGCTCGACGCTGACCGCGAACGGCGGACAGTATATGGCGTGAGCGCCCTGCTCATGCCCGGCGCGCGTGCAACACGCGAGCCCGGAATGACAGAGCATCATGCCTTCGTGTCCGGCGACCAGCCCTTCGGCGCGAGTTCGAAGCCCTCGAACACGAAGCCGGGCGCGACCGTGCAGCCGACGAGTGACCAGTCGCCGAGCGTCTCTGCAGCCTGCCACGCACCTGTCGGCACGATGCCCTGAGGCCGCTGACCGGCCACGAGATCGGGGCCCAGCAACACCGATGAACGTTGCCCGTTATCGGCAATGTCCAGCCGCAGCGGCGCGCCGGCATGCCAATGCCATGTTTCGACCGCATCGACACGATGCCAGTGCGAGCGCTCGCCACGCGCCAGCAGGAAATAGATCGCGGTGGAAGCGGCCCGGCCGCTGTGATCGGTGCGGGTATCGCGGAATGTCTCGCGATAATGCCCGCCCTCCGGATGCGGCTGAAGGTCGAGCAGGCGGATGATGTCGGCAGCGGTTTGGGACATGACGGGATCTGACTAATACGAGCGGGGCAACCCGAGCACGTGCTCCGCGATATAGGACAGGATGAGATTGGTCGAAATCGGCGCGACCTGATAAAGCCGCGTCTCGCGGAACTTGCGTTCCACATCGTATTCTTCGGCGAAACCGAAACCGCCATGGGTCTGCACGCACATGTCGGCCGCGGCCCATGACGCATCGGCGGCAAGCAGCTTAGCGATATTCGCCTCCTCGCCGATATCCGCGCCGCTTTCGTAGCGCTCGGCCGCTTCGCGCACCATGAGTCCGGCCGCCCGCATCTGCGCATAGGCGCGCGCGATCGGAAACTGGATGCCCTGGTTTTGGCCGATCGGCCGTCCGAACACGCCGCGCTCCTTCGCGTAGGCCGATGCCCTGGCGATGAACCACTTCGCGTCACCGATACATTCAGCCGCGATCAGGATTCGTTCGGCGTTCATGCCGGACAGGATGTAACGAAAGCCCTTGCCCTCCTCGCCGATCAGCGACGACGCCGGCACGCGCATGTTGTCGAAGAACACTTCGGTCGTAGCGTGGTTCATCATGGTGCGGATCGGGCGGATTTCGAGGCCCTTACCTTTCACCGCGCGCATGTCGACCAGCAGCACCGACAGCCCGTCGGTCCGCTTCTTCACTTTATCGCGCGGCGTGGTGCGCGCGAGCAGCAGCATCAGATCGGAATATTCCGCGCGCGATGTCCATATTTTCTGGCCGTTGATGACGTAGTCGTCGCCGTCGCGCGTCGCAGTGGTGCGAAGCGACAGCGTATCGGTGCCAGACGTCGGCTCGGTCACTCCGAAAGCCTGCAGACGCAATTCGCCGCGTGCGATGGCCGGCAAATAGCTGCGCTTCTGCGCGTCGCTGCCATGCCGCAGCACCGTGCCCATCGTGTACATCTGCGCGTGGCACGCCGCACCGTTGCATCCGGTTGCGTGGATCTCTTCCATGATGGCCGCGGCGGCACGCATCGACAGACCGCTGCCGCCGAATTCCTCCGGGATCAGGGCGGCGAGAAAGCCCGCTCTGGTGAGAGCGTCGACGAATTGCGTCGGATAGGCGCGCTCCCGGTCGAGCGCGCGCCAATAGTCTCCCGGAAAATCCGCACACAGCGCGCGCACACTCTCGCGGATCGCGGTGAGATCGTCGTCATCGCGCATCACGCCACCTCTGCCCGCCCGTTGTTGATGGCGACCACGTCACGTTCGACGACACGTGCGCGATAGCTGACGGTATTGCCGTCGCGCCAGATCTCGGTGCGGATGGTCTCGCCCGGAAAGACCGGCGCGGAGAACCGGCCGGCAATCGACCTGAGCCGCGCTGGATCGTAGTCGCAGACGCTGCGCAGGATCGCGTGGCCCGCGACGCCGAACGTCCCGAGGCCCTGCAGGATCGGTCGCGGAAAGCCTGCTTCCCGTGCGACCTCCGGATCGGCATGAAGCGGATTGACGTCCGCAGACAGCCGGTAGATCAGCGCCATTTCCGGCCGCGTCGTCAGATCGCAGACAAGATCCGGCGCACGATCGGGAATCGCATGCACCGGCGGCGACGGGCGCGTCTCGCCGCTGAAGCCGCCATCGGCGCGGCAAAACACAGTCTGCCGGATCGTCGCAATCCCCTCGCCGGTGGCCTTGTCGAAAATCGCGCGCTCCATCAGGAGAAGCGCTCCCTTCCCCGCGCCCTTGTCGATCACATCGAGGATGCGGTGACGTGCAACGATAGTGCCCGAGGATGCGAGCGGCCGGTGCAGGATGAGATGCTCCTCGCCATGCACCGTCATCTCGAAATTGACGCCGGTGTCGCGGTCGCGCAGCAGGAACGGCTCAAAGCCCAGCACCACCGGATAGGTCGGCAGCACCTTGAGGTTCTTTTCGTAGACGAAGGCGAGCTCGCGGGCGTCGACCGGATCGTGTCCAAGGCCGACGCCCAGCGCGTAGAGCATCACGTCCTTTGCAGTGTAATGCTGCTCGGTATCCGGCAGATGCAGCGACAATAGCCTCGTGGGGTCGAGCGGCATGGCTGCGCCGTCTACATCGTGACGCGTCCTCTAATTGGCACCGAGCCCCAGCCGCTTGATCAGTTCGCCCTTGAACTTGTAGTCCGCAACGGTCTGATCGTGGAACTGCTTGCCATCGAGGAAAGCGACGCTCTGGCCGGTATTGCCGATAACCTTGAGCACGCCATCCGACTTCACGGCAGTCGTACACGCCTTTTCGAGCGCCGCCTTCACCTCGGCCGGCAAGCCCTTCGGCGCATAAAGTCCGTTCTGGCCGGGCGGTACGGCGGTCGTCACGCCGAGTTCGCGCGCCGTCGGCACATCCGGGTAGGAGGGATGCCGCTTGTCGGCAAACACAACCAGCGGACGGATCTGTTCGTTGCCCCGATAGGATGAAATCGCCGGCGCCCCGAAATCGAGATCGCCCTTCATCAACACCGGCATCATGGCGGCATCGCCACGGAACGGCAGATGCTGCACCTTCATCTTCGTTGCGTCGGCGAAGTTCTCGACCGACAGATGGGGGATCGATCCGAGGCCGGCGTGGCCGAAATTCAGGCTCTTGTCCTTGGCCGCGGCGATCAGATCCTTCGCGGTCTTGTAAGGCGAATTCGCCGGAACCGCGATCGAGAACACGTTCTCGAACACCTGGCAGATATAATCGAACGACTCCGGATTATAGCGCACGCCCTTGACGAGATATGGCGCATTGGCAATCGGCGTCGAAGGCCCGAAGCCGAGCGTGTAACCGTCCGGCGCCGCCGAGGCGAGCGCACCGAAACCGATGGTCCCGCCGGCACCGTCGCGGTTCTGCACCACCACCGGCTGGCCAAGCTGTTCGGCGATCGAGGCCCCGACCGAGCGGCCGATCAGGTCGACGCCACCGCCGGCGGCGAATGGAATGATGAGCTCGATGGTGCGGGAGGGATATTTCTGCGCGGATGCCAGGCCGGTCATTGCCAACACGACGGCCGCCGCCGAAAGCACTGTCCTCACCATCATTTCCTCCAGCTTTATTGGACGTTTTCCGTTTCCGGTTCACGCTTGTATCTCTTCTCAGCCCATGGTTTGCAAGGTCCGAACCGTGAGGACAAGGGCATGGCTCGCCGCATCGTCGACATCTCGATTCCGCTGGAAAGTGACGTGGCCAGCGACCCGCCCGTGGCGCTGCCGAAGATCGAGTATCTGCGTCACGACCAGACCATCGAGCGGATCCGTGGGTTTTTCCCCGGATTGCAGGCCGCCGACCTGCCCGACAGCGCCGGATGGGCGCTCGAGAAGGTGCAGATCACCACGCATAACGGCACCCATCTCGACGCGCCCTATCATTTCCATCCCACCATGGATCATGCGCTGGGCGCGCCAAAGCCCGCCATGACCATCGACGAGGTTCCGCTGGACTGGTGTTTCCAGCCGGGCGTGAAGCTGGACTTCCGGCACTTTCCTGCCGGTTATGTGGTCAGCGCGAAGGATGTCGAGTACGAATTGAAGCGCATCGGCCATACGCTGAAGCCGCTGGAGATCGTTCTCGTGAACACGGCCGCCGGCGTCAAATACGGCCAGCACGATTATGTCGATTCAGGCTGCGGCATGGGGCGCGAGGCGACACTCTATCTCACCGAACGCGGCGTGCGCGTCACCGGCATCGACGGCTGGAGCTGGGATGCGCCGTTCTCGTACACCGCGAAACGGTACGCGCAGGACCACGACGCCTCGATCATCTGGGAAGGCCACAAGGCCGGCCGCGACATCGGCTATTGCCATATCGAAAAACTGCACAATCTCGAACAGCTTCCGCCGGATGGCTTTATGGTGTCCTGCTTTCCAGTCAAGATCAAAGCCGCCTCGGCGGGCTGGACGCGCGCAGTGGCGATCTTCGAGGAGTAGCTTTCCTCACATCTGAATGAAAACACAATGCGCGGGGACAAACCCCGCGCCACAGGGCAGGCAACGACAAGGACGCATGAAATGCCGGGACTGATCGATATTCACGCTCATTTCCTGACGAAGAACTATCTCGCCGCCATGCGCGCCACGGGAATGGATACGGTCGACGGATTCCCGCTGCCCGACTGGTCGCCGGACACGGCGCTTGCCCTGATGGACCGATGCGGGATCGAGACGCAGATTCTCTCGATCTCGGCGCCCGGCATCGATTTCGTCAGCGGCGAAGCCGCGCGAAGGCTCGCGCGCGATATCAACGAGGAGTTAGCCGGCATCGTCGCCCGTCATCCCGGCCGGTTTCGCGGCTTCGGCCTGTTGCCGCTGCCGGATCTGGACGGCGCGCTGCAAGAACTTGCTTATGCTCTCGACGTGCTGAAATTCGACGGGCTCGGGCTTTATACGAATTTCGGCGGACTCTATCCGGGCGACAGCCGTCTCGACCCGCTGTTCGAGGAACTCAATCGCCGCAAGGCCGTGGTCTATGTCCATCCGGTGGCGCCGCCGGACTTCGACATGACGCGCTTCGGCTTTCCCGCGCCGACCATCGAATATCCATTCGACACCACGCGCATGATCCTGAATCTCGTGTCGTCCGGCACGCTGCGGCGCTTTCCCGACGTCCGGATGATCGTGTCACATGGCGGCGGCACGCTACCCTTCCTTGTGCCGCGGATGATGCGTCACATGGTCCGCTTTGCGCGCAGCCCCGTAACACCGGATGAAATCATGGCGGATTTCCGCTCGCTCTATTTCGACATGACCGCAGTGTCGCATCCGCATGCGATCGACGCACTGCTCACGCTCGCGCCGAAGGATCATCTGCTCTACGGCAGCGACCATCCCTTCATGGTGCCGACGGCGATCCCGCAGGGCATCGAATTCCTCGCGACATCGCCGAAATTCGACGAGGTGACACGGCGCGCGGTCTCGTACGAAAACGCGCGCGCGCTGTTTCCGCAACTGGCGAAGGGCTAGTTCTTCGCACCGAAGCCGATCTGCTTCACCACCGGCCGCCACACCTCCTGCTCCTTGCGCAGGTAGGCGGCGGTGTCGGCGGTCGACATCGGCCGCACGATGGTGGCCATCGCGCCGAGCTTGTCCTTCACGGCCGGCGATTCCAGCGCGGCATTCAGATCGCGGTTGACCTGCTGCACAATGGCATCCGGTGTGCCGCGCGGCGCAACCAGCGCGAACCAGCCGGTCGCCTCGAAGCCGGGAAGAGATTCGGCGATTGTCGGGATGTTGGGGAAATTCTCCAGCCGCTTCAGTGACGACACCGCAAGCGGCTTCAGCGAGCCGCTCTGGATCGCACCCAACAGCGTGCCGAGCCCCTCCACGATCACCGAGATGCGACCGCCGATCAGATCCTGCAGTCCCGCCGCCGCGCCGGGATACGGGATGTAGGTCATGTCGATGCCCGCCTGCGACTTCAGCCGCTCGGCGGTGAGATGCGGCAGGGTTCCGCGCGCGTTGGCGGCGAAATTGAGCGAGCCCGGTTTCTGCTTCGAGAGCGCGACGAGTTCGGCCAGCGAATTCACGTTGAGGCCCGGCGCGACACCGACGACCATCGGCTGCTCGGCGACGAATCCGAGCGGCACGAAATCCTTCTGCATGTCGATCTTCAGCGCCGGAAACATCTCCGGCATCACGATGAACGCGGACGCGGCCGGAAGGTACAGCGTGTAGCCATCGGCTTCCGCCTGGATCGCCTGCTTGGCGGCAACGCTGCCGCCGGCGCCTGTCGCGTTGAGGATGACGATCTGCTGCTTCCAGCGCCGGCTGAGTTCGTCACCGACAATGCGGGCGACGACGTCGGGCCCGCTCGCCGGCGCGCCTTGCGTGATCAGCTTGACCGGGGCCGAGGGATAGCCCTGCGCGAGAGCCTGAGAACTTGCCGTCAGAAGGAGGACCGCAAGAACCTTTGCAACCGGTCGAAACGCGCTGTCATAACTGGTCATCATGAGCCTCCGCTTCGAAACACCACTGGTTCAGTTCACCTCAGGCGCCGCGCGCGTGGGTCACTTCCCCCACACCTCTTCGGCAACTTCAACGCACAGGCGCAGCTTCGCCCATTGCTCATCCTCGGCCAGCACATTGCCTTCCTCGGTCGAGGCGAAGCCGCATTGCGGCGACAGGCAGAGCTGATCGAGCGGGACGAATTTGGACGCCTCCTCGATCCGCTTCTTCAGCACGCCCTTGTCTTCAAGCGTGCCGAACTTCGACGTGACGAGGCCGAGCACGACCCGCTTGTTTCCCTTCGGCAGAAGGCGCAGCGGCTCGAAGCCGCCGGCGCGCTCGGAATCATATTCCAGGAAATATCCGTCGATGCCGATCTTGTTGAACAGCACGTCCGCAACCGGCTCGTAGCCGCCCGATGACACGAAGGTCGAACGGAAATTGCCGCGGCACAGATGCATGGCCGTGATCATGCCGGCCGGCTTGTCCTTGAGCGCTGAATTGATCATGTCGGCCCAGGCATTAGCGAGCCAGTCGGGATCCTCGCCACGGGCCGCGACCGCCGCGCGACGCTCCTTGTCGCACAGATGCGCGTAAGATGTATCGTCGAGTTGCAGGTAGCGGCAGCCGGCATCGCCGAACGCTTTGATCGCCTTGCGATAGGCAAGGCCGAGATCGTGAAGCAGCTCTTCGGTCGACTTGTAGATGCCGTCCTGCACCGGCTTCGGACCGACCCGATATTGCAGCACGGTCGGCGACGGCAGCGTCATCTTCGGCGTGACCTTGCAATTCGCCTTCAGGAACTCGAAGTGATCGATCATCGGCGCGCCGGAATAGCCGAGCTTGCCGGTGACCGCGATATCCTCCGGCCGGGTTTCGACACCGGCAAACTTGATGCCATGCGCGGTCTTCACCAGTTCGGCGCCGTCGAGTTGCTTGAAGAAGTCGAACTGCCACCACGACCTGCGAAATTCGCCATCCGTTGCGAGCTTGAGCCCGATCTCCTCCTGCTTCCTGATGATCTTCCTGATTTCCTCATCCTCGACCGCCTTCAGCGCGGCGTCATCGATTTCGCCTTTTTCCCGCTTGATGCGCGCGGCCTTCAGCGGCGCGGTCCGCAGCAGCGAACCTACGTGATCGGCGCGGAAGGGTGCAGTGGTGTTGGTGCTCATAGCAAACAGCTTTCCTCAAACGTGGACTTGATATTTCTTGTCGCGGTCGCCCGCGCGAAAGCAGGCAGGACCACTCAGCGCGAGCCCCACACCTCTTCGGCGATCTCCACGATCAGGCGAAGCTTCGCCCATTGCTGCTCCTCGGTCAGCGTGTTGCCCTCCTCGGTCGAGGCGAAGCCGCATTGCGGCGACAGGCACAGCTGGTCGAGGCTGATGTATTTCGCTGCTTCGTCGATCCGGCGCTTGATCGTGTCCTTGTTCTCCAGTTCGCCGGTCTTGGAGGTGATGAGCCCGAGCACCACGCGGCGATCCTTCGGCACAAACCGCAGCGGCTCGAACCCGCCGGCGCGTCCGGTGTCGTATTCCATGAAATAGCCGTGCACCTTGATGCGATTGAACAGCACCTCGGCCTCGGCGTCGTAACCGCCCGAACCCATGAAGGTCGACTTGTAGTTGCCGCGGCACAGATGCATCGTGATGGTCATGTCGGAGGGGATATCCGACATCGCGGCATTTATGAGGTCGCCGTAGATCGGACCGAGCTTGTCGGGATGGTCGCCGCGCTTTCTCATCTGCTCGCAATAGTTCGGATCGCACAGCATCGCGATGAAGACCTCGTCGAGCTGCAGGTAGCGGCAGCCCGCATCGGCAAAGCCGCGGACCGCCTTCCTGTAGGCATTGCCGAGATCTGCCCAGAACGCATCCATGTCGGGATACGCTTTCCTGTCTATCGGCGTCGCGACGGGGCGACCATAGATCGCCGACGGCGCGGGAATGGTGATCTTCGGCGTCTGCTTCGTATGCGCGGCCACGAACTTGTAATGCTCGACCATCGCATGCGGGCCCGACATGCCGAGCTTGCCGGTCACCGCGACGCCTTCGTTGCGGGTGTTGACCGCGGCAAACTTGATGCCCGTGTCCATAACGTGCTTTTCGGCGCCATCGAGACCCCAGAGGAAATCAAGGTGCCACCACGAACGGCGGAATTCGCCGTCGGTGATCGACTTCAGTCCGACCTCTTCCTGCTTCCTGATGACGCGCTCGATCTCGCGGTCCTCGATCTCCTTCAGTTGCTCCGCGGTGATCTCGCCCTTCGCGCGCCTTGCGCGCGCGTCATGGATCGCCCTGGGGCGCAGCAGGCTGCCGACATGATCGGCACGGAAGGGTGGTCGCGTGTCTTTGGTCATGAAGGCATCCTTTCTTCCTCCCTCCCCTGAAAGGGGAGGGTCGCCTGACGAAGCGAAGCGCAGGAAGGCGGGGTGGAGTCGTCGTCATGCAGGACCCCCACCCGACTCGCAGCTTCGCTGCTCGCCGCCCTCCCCCTTTCAGGGTGAGGGACAAGCAAGATCGCACGTGCCACTCAGGCCCCCGTCAGCTCCTTCCGCACCATGTTCGTGCCCTCGACCATCGCCTTCATTTTCGCGAAGGCGACCGGGCGCGGCAGGTATTTCATGCCGCAATCGGGCGCAATCACCAGGCGCTCGGCGGGCACGACCTTGAGCGCAGCGCGGATGCGATCAGCGACCGTCTCCGGCCGCTCGACCGTCAGGTCGCCGAGGTCGACGACACCGAGGATGATGGTTTTCGACGGCAGCTGCTTGAGCACATTCAGATCGAGCTTTGGCTGCGCGGCCTCGATCGACACCTGATGCACCGGCGCATTCTCGAGCTCGGCCAGGAACGAATAGCCGGTCGGCTTCTCGTGCACGACCTGCGCGTAGCCGAAGCAGAGATGGATCGCGATTGTGCCCTGCACGCCGTCGAGTGCGCGCTGCAGCGTCTTCAGACCATATTGCCGCGCCTTTTCCGGATGCTGCTGCATCCAGGGCTCGTCGATCTGCACGATGTCGGCGCCGGCCGCGAAGAGATCCTTGATCTCTTCGTTGACCGCGGCCGCGTAATCCATCGCGACTGCTTCCTCGCTGCCATAGAAATCGTCCTGGGCCTGCTTGCCCATGGTGAACGGCCCGGGCACCGTCGCCTTGATTGTGCGATCGGTATTGGCGCGCAGGATCTTCACGTCGCGCACTTCGACCGGGCGCATGCGCCGGATTTTTCCGGCCACGCGTGGCACGGGGATGGTCTTGCCGGTGCGGTTGATGGTTGTGCCGGGCTTGTCGAGGTCGATCCCCTCGAGCGCCGTTGCGAAACGGTTGGAGTAGCTCTCGCGGCGCTGCTCGCCGTCGCAGATGATGTCGAGGCCGGCACGCTCCTGATCGCGGATCGCAAGCAGCGTCGCATCGTCCTGCGCGGCTTCGAGATGATTTTCCGGAATCAGCCACAGGTCATGCATGCGCACGCGCGGCACCTGCTTCGACAGCTTCTCCCGGTCGATCAGCCATTCGGGTTGCGGGTATGAGCCGACAAGGCTTGTGGGAAGGAGCATTGAAACACCAGCTGTTGTTGTGAGTTGGTCGCCCCCCGGGAGTCCGGGACCCATATTCCAGAGCGGTGGCTATGGGGCCCAGCTTTCGCGCGAACGACGCAAGCGAACTATTTTCCGGTCGGACGAACTACCTTCGATCGCAGATGGAAACGGCGCCGCACGATGGCTCGCACGGCGCCGTATTGCTCACATTCGACCAATCGGCGCGGTTACTGCTGCTGCGCCTTCTCGAACGGCAGAACCGCTTCACCGGTCGCAAGCTTCGCAGGCGCAACGATGTTCTGCACGTCCATGCCGCGGAACTGTTCGAGGTCGTTGCCCTTGATGCCCTTGTACTGGACCTGCATCATGCCTGACTCGGTCCATTCGCCGTTCTTGCCGAACTTCACCGGACCCATGATGGTCGGGATCGTGTTCTGGCGCAGATACTCGGCGATCTTGTCGTCGTTCAGGCTCTTTGCGCCTTCAACGGCCTTGCCAAGCAGTTCTGCATAAGCATAGCCCCAGGTGCCGAGGTAATAGCCCAGCGGATCGACGCCGGCGGACTTCGCGCGCGACTGATACTCTTTCAGGAACGCCTCGGCGTCCGGATTGAGGAAGTGCTTGGTCGGCGCCCAGGTTTCGTAGTTGATCCAGCCGTTCATCAGCGGTCCAAGCTGGGTCTTGATCGCACTGATCTGCAGGCCGACCATCGAACCGCCGATCATCTTCGGCTTGAGGCCGACTTCGTTGACCGCCCGCACCATGCCGACCGAGTCCGGCGGATACGAGCAGATGACGACGGCTTCCGGATTCGCCGCCTGGATCGCGCGCACGATCGGCGTGAAGTCGGTCGTTGCCGGCGGATACTTGCGGTCGTAGACGATCTTGATGTTGTGCTTCTTGGCATTCGCGCGAGCGCCCTCGCAGGCGTTGTTCGCGAATTCCGCGTCAGCGGCGACCAGCGCCACAGTCTGGATCTTGTTCTTCGCCGCGATCTCGAAGAAGCCTTCGGTGAAGGATGGCTTCGTGTTCTGACCGGTCGGGATCATCGCGAAATATTTCGGATAGTTGAACTCGCTGTTCACCGCGAGGCCAAACAGACCGATGATCGTCTTGCCCTTCTGCATGACGACCGGCATCGCCGGCGCGATCATGTTCGTGGCGTAGGGTCCGAGGATCAGGTCGACCTTATCGACGTCGATCAGCTTGGTGTAGATCCCGGGTACGGTCGAGGCGTTGGTCTGATCGTCATAGGCGATCACCTTGACCGGACGACCGAGCAGGCCGCCCTTCTTGTTGATCTGCTCTTCCCAGATCTGAACGCCGAGCAGCGCCTGCTTGCCGGGGCCTGCAAGACCACCGGTCATAGCAATGCCGAGACCAATCTTGATCGGTTCACCGGATTGAGCATGGGCCGGGGCGCTTGCGAGCAGCGAGACAGCCACTGCACCCGCCGCGAGCGCGCCGGTCAGGTATTTTACCATGGGTTCCTCCCTAAAGGACCTTTATTGATTATGGGGGGATTCTTCCCGATCCCTCCCGCGGCTTCAAGTCTTAAAACTTGCCACCGCGCGGCAATTCGCCAACGGCGCGCAGAAGCCATTGGCATTGTTAACCTCCGGCCGAATGGCCTCGAAGGTTATCTTTTCGTAATGCGAAGGATACCGGACCGCGCCTGGCGGTCCGGCACTGTTCAGGGCGCAATTCGTGTTGCGGTCGGCCGCCGCTTATTTGCCCCACACCTCATGCGACAGTTCCACGATCTCCCGCATCTTCGCCCATTGCTGCTCCTCGGTGAGGATGTTGCCCTCCTCCGTCGAGGCGAAGCCGCATTGCGGCGAGAGGCAGAACTGCTCCAGCGGAGCAAATTTCGTCGCCTCGTCGATCCGGCGCTTCACGTCGTCCTTCTTTTCAAGCGTGCCGCTCTTGGAGGTGATCAGCCCCAGAACCACCTGCTTTTCGCCCTTGGGCAGGAATCGCAGGGGTTCGAAACCGCCGGCACGTTCGGTGTCGTATTCGAGGAAATAGCCGTCGAAATTCACCTGCCCCAGCAGCACCTCGGCCACTGGCTCGTAGCCGCCGGACGAAATGAAGGTCGAGCGGAAGTTACCGCGACAGGCATGCATGGTGACCGCCATGTCTGACGGCTTGTTCTTCAGCGCGAGATTGATCATGTCGCGATATTTCTGCTGAAGGTCGTCGGTCTTGTCGCCGCGCTCACGCGACTGTGCCAATTCCTTCTCCGAACAGAGATATGCCCAGACCGTGTCGTCGAACTGCAGATAGCGGCAGCCGGCATCGTAGAAAGCCTTCACCGCCTTCGCATAGGCCTTGGCGAGATCCTCGTAGAAGACGTCGAGATCCGGATAGACCTCCTTGCTGATCTTGACCCGCCCGCCGCGGAAATGCGCCACCGTCGGCGACGGGATCGTCATCTTCGGTACGACGCTGGTGTTCGCCTTCAGGAAGCGGAAATGATCGAGGAACGGGTGATCGTCCGGAAAGTCGATCTTGCCGACCGTGCGGATGTCCCAGGCCTTGGTCTGCGCACCCTGAAACTGGATGCCCTGCGTGTGGTCGTACAGTTCGATCCCGGTCAGGCCGCCAAGAAAGTCGAAGTGCCAGAATGTGCGCCGGAACTCGCCATCGGTCGCAAGCTGCATCCCGATGTCTTCCTGCTGCTTGATGAGCTTCTTGATTTCCTCATCCTCGACAGCCTTCAGCTGCGCAGCGGTGATTTCGTTTTTATCGCGCATGGCGCGCGCCTCCTTCAGGCGCTCGGGGCGCAGGAAGCTGCCGACCTGGTCGGCACGGAAAGGCGGCCTTGTACGTTGCGTCATTTAGCGTTCACTCCCATTCTTGTGATTGTAGTGTCGGTCAGTAACGTGTCGGCACCGGCTTCTTGATAAGCACGGCGCCCGGCACGAGATCGCGCGTGCCCTGATTGCGGAAAGCGAGTTGCAGGTTGCGATGCGCAAGCCGCGCATGCTCGCGCATGAGCGCTTCCGCGCGCGCGCCCTCGCGTTCCTCGATCGCGCGCACGACGCAATGATGGTGGTCCTGAGCGATCGTGAGAATCTTCCGCGCCTCCGGCAGCATCGCCTGCACCATAACGAAACCGCTCGGCGAAGCGAAAGGAAGATTGAGCGCACGATCGATCTGGCGCGCGAGCACGGGCGAGTCCGCGGCCTCGATCAGCAGCGCGTGGAATTGCCCATTCAGTCCCACATATTGCGAGAAGTCATCGACACTCAGAGTGGGCTTGCCCACCAGCTCGTCGAGTTGGGCAAGCCGGTCCTTCAGTTCGAGCATGATCGCGTTGCGCACGCCGCGTTCCGCCGCGAGCCGCGCCGCGAAGCCTTCGAGGGTGCCGCGCATTTCGATCGCGTCGTGAATGTCGCGCTCGGAGAACGCCTTTACGGCAAATCCTCCGGACGGTATCGCCTCGAGAAATCCCTCTTCTTCGAGCCTTACCAGCGCCATGCGGATGGGCGTGCGCGAAATTCCGAGGCGTTCGACGACCGACAATTCGGAAATCCGATCCCCCGGCTTCAACTCGCCGGACAGGATCAGGTCGCGCAGCGACAACTGCGCCTTCACGGTCTGCGACGACGAACGCTCATTTTCCGCAGCCTGGACAGCCACCGGCCACTCCCTTGCGTTTCCCGGGCTTGAGATCGCCGGGAATTCATGCTGTATACAATACAGGCAGGACGGCTGGTTAGTCCATCCGGAGCGCCGGGAAACGGTGAAGTAACACTTCAATTTTGAACTAGGGACGAAACCGGCAGAGTGGCTCGAACCGCAGCCTTTCTTGCCTCTGTATACAGACCTTTCACGAAATTCGGCCGATTGCGGGTTTACGGGTGAAGTCCCGAACCCGGGACCGGCCGCCTTGCGGTTCGCCGCGCTACGATATCGATCCATCACGGAGGAAGACAGATGGCTTACAAAAACCTCGAAGAGAAGCTGAAGGCGTCCGGCAACGCCGTCGACATGATGCGCAACTCGCAGATCGGCGCGTATGTGTATCCGGTCGTCGCACCTGAATTCACCAACTGGCGCGACGAGCAGCGCGCATGGCGCGACACCTGCGTTCTCTTCGATCAGTCGCACCACATGGTGAACCTGTTCGTGCGCGGCAAGGACACCGTGAAGCTCCTGTCCTATCTCTCGACCAACTCGTTCAAGAATTTCACGGTCGACAAGGCGAAGCAGTTCGCACCCGTCACGCCGTATGGTCATGTCATCGGCGACGGCATCCTGTTCTATCTGGCCGAGAACGAGATGGTGTATGTCGGCCGCAATCCGGCAGCGAACTGGATCGAATTCCACGCCAAGACCGGCGGCTTCGATGTCGAAACCGAATATGACGACCGTTCGCCGTCGCGCCCGATGGGCAAGCCGGTCACGCGCAGCTTCTATCGCTATCAGATCCAGGGCCCGAACGCCGAAGGCGTCATCAAGAAGCTGACCGGCGGCACCTTCCCGGACATCAAGTTCTTCAACATGGGCTATGTGACCATGGCCGGCCGCAAGATCCGCGCGCTGCGTCACGGCATGGCCGGTGCGCCGGGCCTGGAAATCTGGGGTCCGTACGCCGAAGGCGACGAAGTCCGCAACGCCATCATCGAAGCCGGCAAGGAATTCGGCCTCGTGCAGGTCGGCGCCCGCGCCTACGCCACCAACACGCTTGAGTCGGGCTGGATCCCCTCGCCGGTTCCGGCGATCTATTCGGGTGACAAGCTGAAGGCGTATCGCGAGTGGCTGCCCGAGACGAGCTATGAAGCGGTCGCGGCCCTCGGCGGCTCGTTCGTGTCGAAGAACATCGAGGACTATTACACCTCGCCGTATGAGCTCGGCTACAACACCTTCACCAAGTTCGACCACGACTTCATCGGTTCGGACGCCCTGAAGGCGATGGAAGGCAAGAACAAGCGCAAGAAGGTAACGTTCGCGTGGGACAATGACGACGTGAACCGCATCAACGCGTCGATGTTCGCGCCCGCCGGCGAAAACTACAAGTTCATCGACCTGCCGCTGTCCAACTATGCCTCGTCGTCCTACGACATGGTGTTGGCGAAGGGCGGCAAGATGGCCGGCGCCTCGATGTTCTCCGGCTATTCCTTCAACGAGCGCAAGATGCTGTCGCTCGGCTGGGTTGAGGAAGAGTTTGCCAAGCCCGGCACCGAACTCACCCTGGTGTGGGGCGAAGAGAACGGCGGCACCAAGAAGACCACGGTCGAGCGCCACAAGCAGACCGAGGTCAAGGTTGTCGTCGGCCCGACCCCGTATTCCTCGACCGTGCGCGAGGGCTACGAGGGCAAGTGGCGCCATCAGGCGGCGTAAGCCACGATCTTGTTACCCGAGGATCAAACCCCCGTGCGTTGCACGGGGGTTTTTTCTTTATGCCGGCGTAGCGTGTTAAGAGTCGGCAGCATTCCGAAGCAGAAGCTTGCCCGTGCAGCGCCCGTCGTCATCAGCCGACACTCATGCCGCCGATTTCTGGCTGGCCTGCAGCGCGATCGTGGTGGTGGCGGTTCTGCAATTCTTCCTCATCAACGATCTCTCGCTCGGACCCCGATGGCTCGCACCGGCGGCCGAGATCGCGCTCCTGATCCCGCTCGCGGCAGCGTTCCGCATGCGGCAGAAACGCGTGAAGCGTGCCGTTGCGGCGGGCCGCCTTCTCGACCAGCCATGGCGCATCATCCGTTATCTCGCGCTCGCGTTGATCACGGTCATGATGCTGATGAACTTCATCGCGCTGGCCGAACTGGTTCGCGCGCTTCTCGCCGGAAGGACCGAAAACGGCACGACGCTGCTGGTCGATGCGGTGATCATCTGGATGATCAACATCATCGTGTTCGCGCTCTGGTTCTGGGGTCTCGATGGCGGCGGACCTGCGATACGCCACGCCCAGCGAAAGCCGACGTTCGAATTTCTGTTTCCGCAGGCCCTGATCAAGGACGCTGCGCCGTTCTCTCCCGGTTTCGTGGATTACCTGTTCCTGTCGTTCACCAATGCCACCGCATTCTCGCCGACCGACACGATGCCGCTGTCGCAGCGCGCCAAGCTCCTCATGATGGCCGAGGCGATGATCTCGCTGCTGACCATCGCGTTCGTGGCCGCGCGCGCGGTGAATATTCTCGCCTGAAATGAAAAAGCCCCCGCGTGATGGCGGGGGCTTCGCTTTTTTCATCCCTGGAGGGGAGCGACAAGCTCAGATCTCGAAGAACACCGTTTCCCTGTCGCCCTGCATGTGGACGTCCCAGCGCCACACGTCGCCCTGCTTCTTCGCCAACAGCGTGGCGCGGCGATCCGCCGGCACGAGGTTGAGAACGGCATCGGTCGCGTTCGCCGCCTCGCCATCGAAATAGATGCGGGTATAGACCTGACGCAGCATGCCGCGCGCGAAGATCGCGACGACGATATGCGGGGCCTGTGTCTTGCCGTCGGGACCGGGAACGGGGCCCGGCTTCACCGTATCGAACTGGAATACGCCATCCTTGTCGCAGGCGGAGCGCCCATGGCCCTTGAAGGCCGTGTTCGGCAGACGGCGGCTGCCCGGCTCGTTCGAATAGCGGCCGTTGCCGTCGGCCTGCCAGATTTCCAGCATCGCGTCCGGAATCGGCTTGCCGTCGCCGTCATAGATTCCGCCCTCAATGCGAATGCGGTCGCCGACGACGTCGGGCGTGACGAGGTTGGACCCGATGGTCTCCTTCCAGGAATAGGTCCCGTCCGGATCCCAGTGAGCGCGGCCTTTTGGGGTGAGACCGTATGCGTAGAACGGGCCGACGGTCTGTGAAGGTGTGAGCTCTGACATTGTCTTGAATCCAGTTCGCCTTAATCGAGATCCGGGGGCGTCTGCTCGCGGCCGCGCAGAACGATGTCAAAACGGAAGCACAGCGCCCAGTCGGGGATCGTGTTTTCCAGATCGAACGTCGAAATCATGCGCGCGCGGTCCTTCGGATCCGGCACCGAATTGAAGATCGGATCGAACGGGAACAGGTAATCGCCCGGGAAATACATCTGCGTCACCAGACGCGACAGGAACGAATGTCCGAACACCGAGAAGTGGATGTGGTTCGGCCGCCAGGCATTGTAGTGGTTGCCCCACGGATACGAGCCCGGCTTGATGGTGACGAACTTGTAGTAGCCGTTCTTGTCGGTGACGGTGCGGCCCGCGCCGGTGAAGTTTGGATCGAGCGGCGCAGGATGCTGATCGACGATGTGCACATAGCGGCCGCACGCATTGGCCTGCCAGATCTCAACCAGTGAATCCGGGACCGGCCGCTTGTCCTCATCGAGCACATAGCCGTGCACGATAATGCGCTCGCCGAGCGGCTCGCTCTTGCCCTGCTTGGTCAGGTCGTTGTCGAATTCCTGGATCGCGTCATGGCCGTAGATCGGCCCGGTCAGTTCCGACAGCGTGTGCGGCGCGAGAATCAGCGGCTTGGTGGGCGACCGCTTCACCGTGCTCTTGTATTCGGGCGTCAGATGTTTCGGATAGGCCGAAAGGCCATCCAATGGGTAAATCAGCGACATCGTTTCGTTTCCCCTTAGTCATTCCGGGCCGCCTGCGACGCAAGCAAACCCGGAATTCAGATCCCGTTCTCTCAGCCGGCTTCCGGGGCTCGCGCGCGCGTCCCGAAATAACCGGCGTCAGACTCGTTCCAGCGCCAAGGATACGCCCTGGCCGACGCCCACGCACATGGTTGCGAGCGCCTTCTTGCCGCCGCGCTTCTCAAGCCCATGCGCCGCGGTCATCGCAATTCGCGCACCTGACATGCCGAGCGGATGGCCGAGAGCGATCGCGCCGCCATGCGGATTGACGTGTTCGGCGTCATCCGGAAGACCAAGCTGACGCATGACAGCCAACCCTTGCGAGGCGAAGGCTTCATTGAGCTCGATCAAATCGAAATCCGAAATCTTCAGGCCGAGCTTCTCCATCAGCTTGCGCGTCGACGGCACCGGGCCAATGCCCATGATGCGCGGCGGCACACCGGCCGACGCCATGCCAAGAATGCGCGCGCGGGGCGTCAAGCCATGCTTCTTCACCGCCGCTTCCGAGGCAAGGATCATGGCAGCCGCACCGTCATTCACGCCCGACGCATTGCCGGCGGTGACGGTGCCGTTCTCGCGGAACGGCGTCTTCAGCTTGGCGAGCGCCTCGAGCGTCGTATCGGCCCGGATGTGCTCGTCGGTGTCGAACACGGTCACTTCGCCCTTCTTCTTGCCAGGCACTTCGACCGGAATGATTTCTTCCGCGAAGAAGCCGGCCGCCTGCGCCTTGCCGGCCCGCTGCTGCGAGCGCCACGCGAAGGCATCCTGGTCGGCGCGCTTCACCTGGAATTCCTCGGCGACATTCTCGCCGGTCTCCGGCATCGAATCGACGCCGTACTGCTTCTTCATCAGCGGATTGATGAAACGCCAGCCGATCGTGGTGTCGAAGATGTCGGCTTGCCGCGAGAAGGCCTCCTGCGCCTTGCCCATCACGAAGGGAGCGCGCGTCATCGATTCGACGCCGCCGGCGATCGCGAAATCGATTTCACCGGCGCGGATGGCGCGGGCGGCATCGCCGACCGCATTCAGGCCGGAGGCGCAGAGCCGGTTCACCGTGATGCCGGGAACGGAGTCGGGCAGCCCCGCGAGCAGCAGCGCCATGCGCGCGACGTTGCGGTTGTCCTCGCCAGCCTGATTGGCACAGCCGTAGATCACCTCGTCCACCGCCGACCAGTCAATATTCGGATTGCGCTTCACCAGCGCCTTGATCGGAGCGGCGGCCAGGTCGTCGGTTCGAACCTTCGACAGCGAACCGCCGTACCGTCCGATGGCGGTGCGGGCGGCGTCGCACAAAAATACGTCACGCATGATGTTGTGCCTTTCTTCTCGCCTCCCGCAGTCGGGAGGAAGAAACCATTCGCTTCATATGGTGGCGTGTTACGCCGCCTCGCCGTGAGCGCGCGCAGTGCGGGCATGCAGCTCGCGCAGCACCGTGAGTTCCTTCTCGGTCGGCGCGGGCGTCTCCGCGACCTTGTCGGCGTATCTGACGGTCCAGCCGGTATTTTCCTGGATCTGCTCGCGCGTCACGCCCGGATGGATCGATGTCACGATCATCTCCTTGGTCACCGGATCCGGCTCGAAGATGCAGAGGTCGGTCACGAGCTTGGTCGGACCCTTGGTCTTGACGCCGAGACGCTCGCGATGATCGCCACCCTCGCCGTGGCCAAGCGAGGTCACGAAATCGAGCTTGTTTACGAACGAGCGCTTGCCCTGCGCCATGATGATGAAGATCTCACCGCAGGACGTCGCGATCTCCGGCGCACCACCGCCACCGGGGAGACGCACCTTCGGCTTGTCGTAGGGACCGACAACCGTGGTGTTGAGATTGGCGTATTTGTCGATCTGTGCGCCACCAAGGAAGCCGACGGTGATGCGTCCACCCTGCAGCCAGTAGCGGAACATCTCCGGCACCGACACCGTCGTCAGCGCGGTCTCGCACAATTCGCCGTCACCGATCGAAAGCGGCAGCACGGTCGGCTTGGTCGCGAGCGTGCCGGACTCATAGATCAGCGTGATGTCCGGAGCATGGGTCAGGCGCGCAAGGTTCGCAGCGGCCGACGGCATGCCGATGCCGACGAACGTCACGTCGCTGTTCTTGAGCGCACGTGCGGCGGCGATGGTCATCATTTCATTGGGCTTGTAATTCATCGCACTTACTCCGCTGCCGTCCGCAAACCTTCGACGTGACGGGCGAAATCCTCCGGCTTCTTGTCGAGGACGTTATCCTTCATCCAGGCAAGGAAGCTGTCGCGATCGCGCGCGATGCCGTCCCATTGCTTGTAGAAAGCGTTGAAGCGCTTGTAATAGCCCTGCGCATAGGACGGGAACGCGCCACCCGGTACGACCGCAATCGCACCCAAAGCCCAACCCGGAATGATCACCGCGTTTAGGTTGCGCGGACCGAAATCGTCGACGATCTCTTCGACCGTCACGATCGATTTCTTCGCGGCCAGCACCGCTTCCTTCTGCACGCCGAGAATGCCTTCGAGCAGCACATTGCCTTCCTTGTCGGCGCGCAGGGCGTGAATCACCGCAACGTCCGGACGATGCGCGGGCACGGTCGCGAGCTTCTCTCCGGTGTAGGGGCATTCGATGAACTTGATCGCCGGGTTCACCTTCGGCAGATCGGTACCGATGTAACCGCGGAAGACGGTGAAGGGCAGGCCGGCCGCGCCGGCCGCATAGGCATTCGCCATCGCAGCATGCGAATGCTCGACGATCTCGATCTTGTTGGGCCAGCCATTCTCGACCGCGTCGCGCAACCGGTGCAGCGAGCCGACGCCGGGGTTGCCACCCCAGGAGAAGATGACCTTGTCGGCGCAGCCCATGCCGATCATCTGGTCGTAAATCAGATCCGGCGTCATGCGCAGAAGCGTCAGATGCTTCTTGCCCTGCCGGATGATCTCGTGGCCCGCGGCATGCGGGATCAGGTGAGTGAAGCCTTCCATCGAAACCGTGTCGCCATCCTTGATGGTCGATGACACAGCTTCTGCGAGCGACATAACACGCGACATATCGGACGATTCCCCTTGCACGCTCAGGCGTGCAACCTTCCACTTTTCAATTTACGGAGCCGGTTTCGGAGGTTCAAATGCCAGCGAATCCGCGCCAAGTCCAATATTTTTGGCCGCGGATCGTCCGCCCACACCGAATGCCCGCCACCCGGATTTAACATGGACCTGATCTCCCGCGACCCGATCCTGCACGTCCACGCCGAGCTTGCCGACATCCTGCAATTCGGGGCCACCCCGATCGGGGAACGGCGCGTCATCAATATTCTTGGTGGCACGGTAACCGGAAAGTTGACCGGCAAAATTTTGCCCGGCGGGGCCGATTGGCAATTCATCCGCGCCGACGGCGCCGCCCATGTCGAGGCCCGCTACACCATCCAGAGCGACAGCGGCGCGCTGGTCCTAGTCTACAGCGAGGGCATCCGCCATGGGCCACCGGACGTCCTGGCCCGGCTGCTGACCGGCGAGGCGGTCGACCCCTCTCTTTATTATTTTCGGACCTGCATGCGGTTCGAAACCGGCGACAAGGGCCTGGACTGGCTGAATCGTGTCATCACCATCGCGCGTGGGCAGCGCGAAAAGAACGCCGTGAAACTGGACGTGCACGAGATATTGTGAGGCCCCGTTGGGCGGGCGCAACGGCTGTCCAGCCGCTTGCGGGCGATGGGAGGTAAATGCGTCCGACGGGCAGAAGCCCTGCATTTTCGCGCTTTTTTGGTCCATACCTGTAAGGATGGGGATTGACCGCGGGCGGGTTTTCGGGAATTTGTTGTCAACGACAACAATTAAGCCAAAGGCCGGAGAGGCCGTCTCGGGGACCGATGCCAAGGACCAAGATCGACATTCCGAACCTGCCCGCCTCCATCACCGCCGAACGCGACGGTGAGATCGGATTCCTGCGCCTGTCGCGCCCGGAAAAGCGCAACGCACTGAATGACACCCTCGTGATGGGCATCGAGGCGTACTTCAACGGCCTGCCTTCGGACATCCGGGCGGTTGTGCTCAGCGGCGATGGCGACCACTTCTCCGCGGGCCTCGATCTGTCCGAATTGACCGTGCGAGGAACGGTCGAATCGGTCCATCACTCGCGCAACTGGCATCGCGTGTTCGATGCGTTCGAATTCGGCAAGGTGCCGGTGATCGCGGTGCTGCACGGTGCGGTCGTCGGCGGCGGACTTGAGCTTGCGTCCGCCTGCCATGTGCGCGTGTCCGAAAAGTCCACCTATTTCGCGCTGCCGGAGGGCGTGCGCGGCATCTATGTCGGCGGCGGCGGCTCGGTGCGCATCCCGCGCCTGATCGGCGCATCGCGCATGATGGACATGATGCTCACCGGTCGCACCTATGGCGCCGAAGATGGGCTGGCGATGGGCCTGTCCCACTACCTCGTCGACAACGGAACCGGCCTCGACAAGGCGATCGAGCTTGCCAAGCGCGTCGCCGCCAACACGCCGATGACGAATTACGCCGTCATGCACGCGCTGCCACGAATTGCGGACATCGACCGTCCGGGCGGCTATATGATGGAAGCGCTGATGGCTGCGATTTCCTCCGGAAGCGAGGAAGCGCAGACTCGGCTGAAAGACTTCTTGGAAAAGCGGGCGCCCAAGGCTCTGCACAAGGGCTGAACAAAAAGCGCCGCGCAGGGTGGAAGCAAACCAATGGCGCAAGCGCCTCAGATCAAACATTCCGACATGTCGGCCCCGACCCGACCGGTAAAGCTCGAAAAGCCGGAGATCGACATCGAACGGCGGCCAGACGGCACCTTGCTGATCCGGTCGCGTTATCCGCTCGACGATTATCCGCGACGCATCACCGACCGCCTCGTGCATTGGGCGAACAAGACACCCGACCGCACGTTCATGGCGGCACGTGACGAGAAGGGCGAATGGCGCCACATCACCTATGCGCAGGCGCTGCAATACGCCAGGTGCATCGGTCAGGCCCTGTTGTCGCGCAATCTGTCCGCCGAGCGGCCGGTCGCAATCCTGTCCGGCAACGATCTCGAACACGCAATGCTCGCGCTCGGGTGCCTCTATGTCGGCATTCCCTATGCGCCGATTTCGCCAGCCTATTCGCTGATCTCCTCGGATTTCGGCAAGCTGCGTTACATCGTCGATCTGCTCACGCCCGGACTGGTCTTCGCCTGCGACGGCCAGCAATATGGCAAGGCGATCGAAGCCATCATTCCAGAAGACGTCGAGCTCGTCTTCACGCGCAACCCGATGCAGGGGCGAAAGACGGTCTCCTTCGATGACCTCGCAGCAACTGTGCCGACCGACGCCGTTGAAGACGCGCATGACAAGGTAGGCCCCGACACGATCGCGAAGTTCCTGTTCACCTCCGGCTCAACCGGCATGCCGAAGGGCGTGATCAATACCCAGCGCATGTGGTGTTCGAACCAGATCATGGTGCGCTCGGCGTTGCAGTATCTGCAGGACGAGCCGCCGACGATCCTCGACTGGGCGCCATGGCATCATACGGCAGGCGGCAACCACGACGTCGGCCTCGTGCTCTATAACGGCGGCACCTTCTATATCGATGAAGGCAAGCCGCTGCCGGGCGCGATCGAGCACACGGTCCGCAACCTCAAGGACGTCGCGCCGACCTGGTATTTCAACGTGCCAAAGGGCTTCGAGGCGCTGCTCCCCTTCTTCCGGACCGACGAACAGCTCCGCCGCAACTTCTTCTCGCGTCTGAAAGTGCTGTGGTACGCGGGCGCCGCGATCGCACAGCACGTGTACGACGAGTACCAGCAACTCGCAGTGCAGACGTCGGGAGAACGCGTGCTGTTCCTGACCGGCCTCGGCTCGACCGAAACAGCGCCCTTCGCGATGAGCCGCATGTGGGAGAGCGCTCACGGCGTCAATCTCGGCCTGCCCGCGCGTGGCTCGACGCTGAAGCTTGTACCCGTCGACGGCAAGCTGGAAGCGCGGTTCAAGGGGCCGCACATCACGCCGGGTTACTGGCGCCAGCCGGAGCTGACCGAAAAGGCGTTCGACGAGGAAGGCTACTACAAGATCGGCGACGCGCTGAAATTCGAGGACGAGAACGACCCCATCAAGGGCCTGATGTTCGATGGCCGCATCGCCGAGGACTTCAAGCTTGCCACCGGGACCTGGGTCAGCGTCGGTCCGTTGCGCGCTTCGTTCATCTCGCACTTCGCTCCCTTCGTCCGCGACGTCGTGATCGGCGGCGCCGACCGTGATTACATCGCCGTCCTCGTCGTTCCGGACGTCGACGCGCTGCGTCCCTTCGCGCCAGACGTCGCGAACGACGCTTCCGCCGCGGACGTCCTGGACCATCCGGGCGTGAAAGCGAAGTTCAAGGAACTGCTTTCAAGCTTTGCGCAAACGTCGACCGGTTCATCCAACCGCGTGCTGCGCGCGATGCTGCTCGCCGAGCCTCCTTCGCTCGATGTAGGCGAAATCACCGATAAGGGCTCGATCAACCAGCGAGCCGTGCTAAGCCATCGCAAGGCGCTGGTGGAGGAAATGTATTCCGACCCGCCATCCGCACGAGTTATCACTACCGACAAGAAGGCTTGATATGTCCGACAAAATCCCCGGCATTGGCGCAACATTCACCGACGCGTGGCTCGTCGAGGGAGTGCGGACCCCGTTCGTCGACTACAATGGTGCGCTTGCTGCGATCTCTCCGACCGATCTCGGCATCAAGGTCGGTCGCGAAGTGCTCAAGCGCGCCGGTGCGAAGGGCGAAGACATCGACACCGTCATCACCGGCAACATGGCGCAGGCAAGCTTCGACGTTTTCTGTCTGCCGCGCCATGTCGCGCTTTACTCGGGCGCACCGATCGACACCCCGGCGCACCATGTGCAGCGCGTCTGCGGTACCGGAATCGAGGTTCTGTCGCAGGGCGCCGACTCGGTCTCGCTGGGCCGCGCCGATCTCGCGCTTTGCGTCGGCACCGAATCGATGAGCCGCAATCCGGTTGCCTCCTACACCGCCCGCGGCGGCTTCCGGCTGGGACAGGTGGAGTTCAAGGATTTCCTCTGGGAGGCGTTGCTCGATCCCGCCGCGAAGGTGACCATGGGCGACACCGCCGAAAACCTCGCGCGGCAGTATCAGATCACCCGGAAGGAAGTGGACGAGTTCGCCGAACGCTCCTTCGATCGCGCGCTTGCCGCGCAGAAGGAGGGCTTCCTCGACGGCGAGATCGTTCCGGTCACGACCGAGACCTTCGAACTGGAAGGCTATGAGCCGCGCGGGATCAAAATGTCGCGCAAGACCCCCGAGGTGAAGACCGACACGCATGTGCGCCCCTCACCGATCGACACGCTCTCGAAGATTCCGCCGGCCTTTGGCGGCGTGCAAACCGGCGGCAATTCCTCGGCCATTGTCGACGGCGCAGCAGCGGCGCTGGTCGCGAACTCGAACTACCTTAAGAAGAACGGCAAGAAGCCTCTCGCCCGTATTGTGGCGTCGGCTGCCGTCGGCGTGCCGCCGGAGGTGATGGGTATTGGCCCCGTGCCGGCGATCAAGGCTGTGCTGGAACGTGCCGGTCTGAAGCTGTCCGACATCGACCGGATCGAGATCAACGAAGCCTTCGGCGCACAGGTCATGGCCTGCGCACGCGAACTCGGCATCGACGAGGACAAGCTGAACGTCAACGGAGGCGCGATCGCCATCGGACACCCGCTTGGCGCGACCGGCATCCGCATCACCACAACTCTGGCGCGCGAGCTCAAGCGCAAGGGTCTGCGCTACGGCATCTCCTCGGCCTGCATCGGAGGCGGCCAGGGCATCGCGATGCTGATCGAAAATCCGGACGCAGCGAAGAACTAGTTTTTCCGTTCGTCCCGGCGAAGGCGGGGACCCAGCACGATAGGTGGCTGGATTCCCGCTTTCGCGGGAGTGAGCGGAGGAGAGAACGAGACAGGCGCATGGATATCAACGGACAGGTTGCAGTCATCACCGGCGGCGCGTCGGGCCTCGGCGCGGCGACCGCGCAGGCTTTCGCCAATGCGGGCGCGAAGGTCGCTCTGCTCGACGTCAATCTTCCGGTCGCGCAGCAAACCGCGGACAAGATCGGCGGCATCGCAGTGAAATGCGATGTCACCGACGAGCAGAGCGCGACCGATGCGCTGTCGGAAGTGCAGAAGAAATATGGGGTCGGCCGCGTACTGGTGAATTGCGCGGGCGTCGGGCCGCCCAAGCGCATCGTCGGCCGCGACGGTCCGATGCCGCTCGCCGACTACAAGAAGGTGATCGACATCAACCTGATCGGCACCTTCAACATGATGCGGCTGTTCGCAGCGGCGCTGTCGAAGGCCGAGCCGCTGGACGGCGGCGAACGCGGCGTCATCATCTCGACCGCGTCGGTCGCGGCGTTCGAGGGCCAGATTGGGCAAGCCGCCTATTCGTCATCCAAGGGTGGTGTTGTGGCACTGACCATGCCCGCGGCACGCGAATTTGCCCAGTTCGGCATTCGGGTGATGACGATCGCGCCCGGCATCTTCTTCACGCCGATGCTGTCAGCACTTCCGGAAGAGGCGCAGAAGAGCCTCGGTGCCTCGGTGCCCTTCCCGCCGCGGCTGGGACGCCCCGAGGAATACGCCGATCTCGCGATGTTCATCGTGCGGAACGGCTACATGAACGGCGAGACGATCCGCATCGACGGAGCGCTCAGGATGGCGCCCCGCTGACGGCATCGCGCGGGCTTGACCCGCGCGACCATCGCAGGAATAGCTCTCCTCGAAAGAGTTGATTTGCCGTGTCACGCCGTCAGCGGCGCCTCGGCAATTGCGAGGTCAAGGTCAAGGAATGCTCAGTAACAGTCGCAGCGTCAGGATCGAGTGGGGTGATTGCGACCCCGCAGGCATCATTTTCTATCCGCGCTATTTCGCCATGTTCGACCATTCGGTGACGATGCTGATCACGGCGGCCTCCGGCGTCAGCAAGGCTGAATTACTGAAAAGATTCGACTTCGACGGCTATCCGCTGGTGGCTACGCAGGCCAAGTTCATCACGCCGACCCGATTCGGCGATGACGTAATCATCCAGTCGACATTCATGCGGGTCGGCCGGTCGAGCTTCGAGATCAAGCATCAGATCAGGAAGAACAACCAGATCGCGGTCGAGGGCCAGGAAACGCGAGCCTGGGTGAAGCGCGACCCGAACGACCGGACCAAGATCAAGTCGCATCCGCTGCCGGAGGAACTGGCGGCACGCTTCCGCGGCGAATTCTAGCTCACCCGAGCGCCGCCGATATCTTTCTCAGCGTCTTGACGAATTGCGCGCGCTCGCGCGGTCCGACGATCGCGTCGAGTTCGCTCTCGTGACGCTGCGCCAATTCCTGCATCGCCCGGACCGCGCGCCGTCCCTCGTCCGTAAGGGACAATTCGTAAAGCCTGCGGTCGCTGCGTGTCCTCACACGACTGATCAGGCCGCGCCTGACCAGATTGTCGAGCACCGGCGTGAGCGTCGACTTGTCGCTGCCGATCGCACGCGCGAGCGCGGTCTGGCTAATGCCCGGATTGCGATCGATCAGGATAAGTGCAGCAAAGCGTCCGGGACTTAAGCCCACAGACTGCGTGTGACGCGCGAACGACTGGAAGGACGCGATCTGCGCCATGCGCAGGCGGAACCCGATCCAGTCATCGAACGGACCGAAGTCGAGCGCGTCGTCTGACGAGACGCGCGTGGTGGCTTCGCGTTCCTCGCTGCGCAGTGCGGCAGTATCGCGCGCCACTTCGGCCCCCATTGACCGGTCAGAAGATCAATCGAAAATTGTTTTATCTCCAACTATTCTCCCCTACAATGGTCGCAAGCCTTTCGCAGTTGCGAAATAAAGGCATCAGATTCCAAATAATGTCAGGGAGAAATCGTCGACATGATCCGCCCCACTTCCATTCGTGCAATTGCCGCCGCGAGCGCTCTCGCGGTCCTGGCGCTTCCCGCGTTCGCGCAGGACAAGACCTTTGACCTGAAGCTTGCCCACTGGGTCCCGCCGTCCCACCCGCTGCAGAAAGCCCTTGAGGACTGGGGCTCGTCGGTGGAGAAAGCGTCGGGCGGCACGATCAAGTTCAAGGTCTATCCGTCACAGCAGCTCGGCAAAGCGTTCGACCATTACGACATGGCGCGCGACGGCATTGCCGATCTCACCTACGTCAATCCCGGATACCAGCCCGGCCGCTTCCCGATCATCGGCGCCGGCGAATTGCCGTTCCTCGTGTCGAACGCCAAGGGCGGCTCGCAGGCGTTTGACGCCTGGTACCGGAAATACGCCGCGAAGGAGATGAAGGACGTCAAGTTCTGCCTCGCCTTCTTCCACGATCCCGGCTCCTTCCACTCCGTGAAAAAGAAGATCACCGTGCCCGGCGACATCAAGGGCATGAAGATCCGCCCCGCCCACGCGACCATGGCGACCTTCGTGTCCCAGCTTGGTGGATCGAACGTGCAATCGAGCGCGCCCGAGGTGCGGGATATTCTCGAGAAGGGCGTGGCCGAAGCGGTCACCTTCCCCTGGGGTTCGGTTCCGCTTTTCGGCATCGACAAGGTGACGAAATATCACATCGACGCGCCGCTCTATGCGACCACCTTCGCCTTCGTGTTCAGCCCGGTGACCTACAACCAGATGTCGGCTGCGCAGAAGAAGGTGATCGACGACCACTGCACCAACGAGTGGGCCTTGCGTGTCGCAACGCCGTGGGCAGACTACGAGCATGCCGGCATCGGGAAGCTGAAGGCCGATCCCGCCCACGAGGTTTATCCGCTGACGGCGGATCAACTCGCGGAGTGGAAGAAAGCCGCCGAGCCGCTGCATAAGGCTTGGGCCGCCAACGTCAAAAAGGCCGGTGGCGATCCGGATGCGATCATGAAAGAGCTGAAAGAGTCTCTTGCAAAGTTCAACGCGGCCTATTGATCGCGTCGAGGCAAGAGGTTGAAATGCAAATGACGGCGGGAGAAACATTTCTCCCGCCGTCATGCCAAAAAGACCAAGAAATTTACGCGCTCTTTATACGGCGCCGTGAGGTTGGGGGATGAGCAGAACAACGCGATGGATGGACGGATTCATCGATTCGATCGAATGGATCGCGGCCTTCTTCATTGGCATCGTTGCGTTCGACGTGTTCGTGTCGGTGCTGCTTCGCTACTTCTTCGGCTACACCATCCCGGACGCCTATGACTTCGGCCAGCTGCTGCTCGGCATCCTGATCTTCTGGGGCATCGCCGCAACGAGCTATCGCGGCACGCACATCACGGTGGACCTCGTCTGGGCCAACGCGAATGCCTACTGGAAGCGTGTGATCGACGTGTTCGCGACACTCGTGCTGCTGTTTGTCGTATCGGTGCAGACCTATACGCTGTTCGACAAGGTCTCGACCACATACACAGCCAACGTCCAGACCTTCGACATGCGCATTCCGGTGTGGCCGTTCTTCGCGATCGCCTGGATCGGCGATGTCGCCGCGGTGCTGCTGATCGCGGTCCGCACCTACCGGCTGATTTTCCATCCTGAATTGATCAAGCCCGTCGACGAAGCGTCGAAGTCGGGCGAGTGAGAGAAATCCAATGTCTACCGACGCAGTCGCCGTAATTGGGTTCGTCTCGCTCTTCACGCTGATGCTGCTGCGGGTGCCGATCGGGATGGCGCTCGGCCTCGTCGGCGTCACCGGCTTCGGCTATCTCACCAGCATGGGGCCGGCCCTCAAGATCGTCGGCCACACCACGATGCGCACGGTGACCGACTTCAACTATGCCGTCGTGCCGCTGTTCCTGCTGATGGGTTCGTTCGCGACCAGCTCAGGCATGAGCCGCGAACTGTTCCGCGCCGCCAATGCTTTCATCGGTCATCTGCGGGGCGGCCTCGGCATCGCGACCATCCTCGCATGCGGCGGCTTCGCCGCGATCTGCGGTTCCTCCGTCGCGACCGCCGCCACCTTCTCTCGCGTGGCCTATCCGGAGATGCGCCGGTTCAACTATCCGGAGAGCTTCTCCGCTGGAGTCATCGCCGCAGGCGGCACGCTCGGCATCATGATTCCGCCAAGTACGGTGCTTGCGATCTACGGCATCATTACCGAGCAGGACATCGGCAAATTGTTCATCGCGGGCGTCATTCCCGGTATTCTCGCGGTGTTCATGTATGTCGCCACCGTGTCGATCATCGGCTGGACGCGACCTGGCTTTCTCCCGGCCGGTCCACGCGCAAGCTGGGCTGAGCGGGTCGACAGCCTGAAGCACGTCTGGGCGACGCTGCTGCTGTTCGCTTTCGTGATCGGCGGCCTCTATGGCGGCATGTTCACGGCGACCGAAGCTGCGGGCGCAGGCGCAGGCGGCGCCTTCATCATCGGCATCGCCCGCCGGCGGCTGTCCGGCAAGCAGATCCTGGAATGCCTGCTGGAGACCACGCGCACCACGGCCGCCGTGTTCACCATCCTGATCGGCGCGCTGCTGTTCGGTTACTTCCTGACCATCACCCAGACCCCGCAGAAGGTCACCGCGTTCCTGACCGGGCTCGGCATCGGCAATTACGGCGTGCTGACGCTGATCCTGATCATGTACCTGCTGCTGGGCTGCCTGATGGACGCGCTGGCCATCGTCATCCTGACCGTGCCCATCATCTTCCCCCTGATCAAGGAAATGGGCTTCGACCCAATCTGGTTCGGCATCATCATTGTGATGACGGTGGAACTCGGCCTCATCCATCCGCCGGTGGGCATGAATATCTTCGTCATCAAGAGCGTGCTCGAGGACATCAAGATATCGACCATCTTCGCCGGCGTGATCCCCTTCATCGTCACGGACATCATCCGGCTGATTATCCTGGTCCTCTTCCCGATTCTGGCGACCTGGCTGCCGTCGCATATGTAGGCTCGCGATCAGCCCCTCCATTGCATATGTAACCGGATTGCAATTGTTGTAGACTGAGACCGGCCGGGGGTTCCGGCCGGACAGGAAGCTCATGGAACGTTCATTCAAAAAGGAAGTGCAGTCCCTGCGTCTCGGTGACGGCGAGACCTTCCACGGCGAAGGCATTCTCGCGGTGACCAAGGCGTTGCTGCAATCCGGGGTGTCCTATGTCGGCGGCTATCAGGGCGCGCCGGTTTCACATCTGCTCGACGTGATGGTCGACGCGGAGGACTACCTCAAGGAACTCGGCGTCCATGTCGAGGCCTGCACCAATGAAGCCTCCGCCGCGGCCATGCTCGGCGCCTCGATCAATTACCCGATCCGCGGCGCGGTCACCTGGAAGGCGATCGTCGGCACCAATGTCGCATCGGACGCGCTGTCCAACCTCGCCTCGCCCGGCGTCATGGGCGGCGCCATGATCATCGTCGGCGAGGATTATGGTGAAGGCGGTGCCGTCATCCAGGAGCGCTCGCACGCCTATGCGCTGAAGTCCTCAATCTGGCTTCTCGATCCCCGGCCCAACCTGCCAAGCATCGTGCGCACCGTGGAAAAGGGCTTCGAGCTTTCGGAAGCAAGCCAGGCGCCGGTGATGCTCGAATTGCGCATTCGCGCCTGCCATGTCACCGGCTCCTTCGAGGCAAAGAACAACATCAAGCCCGCGATCTCGGAACTCAGCCGCACCTCGCCTGCCCCGCATAACTTCGCCCGCCTGTCGCACCCGCCCGTCACCTTCGTGCACGAGAAGCTGAAGATCGATCAGCGCATGCCGGCGGCGCGCGATTTCATCCTGCGCGAGAAGCTTAACGAAATCTTCGGGGGCGACCTCAACGATATCGGCATCATCGTGCAGGGCGGCCTGTTCAACGGCACGCTGCGCGCGCTGGAACGGTTCGGCTTGGCCGACACGTTCGGCGAGACCCGTGTGCCGATATTGTGTCTCAACGTCACCTATCCGCTCGTACCGGAGGAGATCCGCTCCTTCTGCGCCGACAAGAAGGCGGTGCTGATCGTCGAGGAAGGCTTCCCTGAATATATCGAGCAGATGGTTGCAACCGATCTGCGCCGCGGGGACATCCAGACCAGGCTCTACGGCAAGGATGTGCTTCCGCCGGCCGGCGAATATACGCAGGAAGTGCTGATGCGCGGCATCGCGCAGTTCCTGATCGAGGCAAAGCCCGCAAGTATCGACACCGCGGCAATCAGCGATCGCCTCAACAAGCTCACCGCGCACCTGCCTGCCGTCCAGCAGTCGCTGCGCGATCTGCCGCCGCGTCCGCCGACATTCTGCACCGGCTGCCCCGAGCGGCCGGTCTTCTCCGCACTCAAGCTGACGCAGGCCGATACGGGCAACCGGCACATCTCCGCCGATATCGGCTGTCATTGCTTCGGTCTGTTCGCGCCCTTCAGCATGGGCAACTCGGTCCTCGGCTATGGCATGTCGCTCGCGAGCGCGGCTGCGGTCGGTCCGAATATCGAGAAGCGTCCGATCGCTGTGATGGGCGATGGCGGATTCTGGCATAACGGCTTGATTACCGGCGTCACCTCGAACCTGTTCAACAAGGGCGACGGGCTGCTGATTGTCTTTCAGAACGGCTACACCTCCGCGACGGGGCTGCAATACATGCCGTCCTCGAAGGCGAGTCGTGCCGGAGAGGGCCAGACCGCCGATATCGAGCAGACGCTGAAGACCATGGGCGTCAAATGGCTGCGCAAGGTGCGCACCTACTCGGTCGGCAAGATGATGGCGACCGTGAAAGAGGCCCTGGCCAGCGCCGAGCACGGCCTGAAGGTCATCATTGCCGACGGCGAGTGCCAGCTTGCACGCCAGCGCCGCGTGCGCGCGGAAGACGCCGGCAAGCTGGCGCGCGGCGAGCGCGTGGTGCGGACCAAATTCGGCGTCGATGACGAGATCTGTACCGGCGACCATTCCTGCATCCGGCTTTCCGGTTGCCCGTCGCTGTCGGTGAAGCCCTCGCCCGATCCGCTGCGCACCGATCCGGTGGCGACCGTGATCGAATCCTGTGTCGGCTGCGGATTGTGCGGCGAGGTCGCGCATGCGGCGGTGCTTTGCCCGTCCTTCTACAAGGCCGAGATCGTACGCAACGCCACCTGGTGGGATCGCACGCTGTTCAGGATTCGCAAGACGGTGATCGGCTGGTTCGGCGGCCGTGCGCGCGACAGCGCGATCCCCGCAGGCGCAGTGCCCGCTGCCGCACGCGAACAGGTGACGGCATGAGCACACAGCAGCGTCCCGTCACCATGCTGATCGCCGCGCTTGGCGGCGAAGGCGGCGGTGTTCTCACCAACTGGATCATGGCGGCTGCGGCCGATCTCGGCCTGCCGGCGCAATCGACGTCGATTCCGGGTGTCGCGCAGCGCACCGGCGGCACCACCTATTATATCGAGATCTATCCGACGCCATGGCGCGACCTCGGCACGCGGCGTCCGGTGCTGGCGCTCGCGCCGGGCATCGGCGACATTGATGTGCTGGTCTCGTCGGAATTCATGGAAGCCGGACGCTGCATCGCGAACGGATTCTGCACGCCCGACCGCACGCTCCTCATTTCCTCGACCAGCCGCTTCTTTGTCATCAACGAAAAGATGGCGATGGGCGACGGTCGTTTCGACGAAGCCCGGCTGCTCGACGTCGCGGAAAAGAATGCGAAGGCGCGTATCCTGTTCGACATGGAGGTGGTCGCAAAGGAAGCCGGCGCCATGATCAACGCGGTCATGCTCGGCGCCATCGCCGGCTGCGGCAAGCTACCGATCCCTGTTGAAGCCTTTGAGAAGGCTATCCGCGCCGAGGGCAAGGCGGCAGAAGCGAATCTGCGCGGCTTTCGCGCCGGGCTCGCAGCCGCGCGTTCCGAAACCACGACGCTCCGCCGGCCGGTCGAAGCCAAGCGCCGAGAGAAGCCGCGCAACGACCTTGCTAGCCTCGAACGCGAAATTCGCGAGACCATGCCGCAACAGTCGCAGGACGTGCTGATTGAAGGCGTGCGCCGGCTGGCGCGGTTCCAGGACGACAATTATGCGCGCATGTTGCTCGATCGTGTCGCACCGATCCGCGATCTCGAAGCGCAACTGCACGGCGATGGAAAATTGCTGCGCGAGACCGCGCGGCATCTCGCCGTCCGCATGTCCTTCGAAGACCTGATCCGTGTCGCGCAGGCCAAGATCGATCCGGCCCGCATGCAGCGCATCGAGCAGGAGCTTAATGCCAAGGACGGCGAACCCTATACGGTCACCGAGTTCCTGAAGCCCGGCATCGAAGAGATGTGCCAGGTACTGCCGCCCGCTCTGGCGCGACGCATCATTGCGTTTTCCGAAAAGCGCGGCTGGCTCGATAGCGTGCACGTAGGGATGTACGTGAAGACCACATCGGTCACGGGCTATCTGCGCTTCTGGATACTCGCGAAGCTCCGGCCGCTGCGGCGCTTCATGCATCGTTATGTCGAAGAACAGGCGCAGATCGAGTCCTGGCTCGGCATGATCATGCAGGCGGCCCGCTTCTCGCCGGCGCTCGGGCTTGAGGTTGCCGAATGCGCGCGGCTGATCAAAGGATACGGTTCGACGCACAAGCGCGGAACCCAGAATTTTCAGACTATCGAAACACGTCTGATCCGGCCGGCGCTGCAAGGCCAGATCCCTGTGCAGGACGCGATCGATGGTATCGCCAGCGCGCGTACCGCAGCGTTGCTCGATCCCGAGGGCAATTCGCTTGCGAAGTGCCTCGACGAATTCGACGCGCGCCTGTCATTCCGCATCGCGGCGGAATAGCCCGCATTCCCGCCCGGCATTGTAAGCGCCGGGCTGGTCCGCTATGCGTTTGCTCGACTGAAATCCCGGAAAAAGTGTCCGTTCGTCCCTGCAAAAGCAGGGACCCAGAAAGGGCTGGTTCCCGCTTACGCGGGAAGAACCAGAAAAGTGCGAGGAAACGTGATGTCAGTGCCATCCGGCGCCAAGCAAAGCACCCGCTCGCCGATCGCGGCCGAGATCTTTCTGAAGACGCTGGCCGAGCACGGCGTCGATTACTTCTTCTGCAATCCGGGCACTGACTTTCCTCCTATCGTCGAAGCTTTCACGCGTGCGCAGGGCAGCAACGCCAGGCTGCCGCAGCCGGTGCTGGTTCCGCACGAGAACCTCGCAGTCGCGATGGCGCACGGCGCCTATCTGATGACCGGCCGGCCCCAGGCGGTGATGGTTCATGTCAATGTCGGGACGGGCAACACGATCAATAACATCACCAATGCCGCGCGTGACCGCGCGCCGCTGATCCTCGCCGCCGGCCGGACACCCTTTACCGAAAAAGGCAGCTTCGGATCGCGCAGCCGATCGATCCATTGGGCGCAGGAGATGTTCGACCAGGCCGGCATGCTCCGCGAATTGGTGAAATGGGACTACGAGATGAAAGTCCCGGAGCAGGCGGCCGACGTCGCCGCGCGCGCCTACGAGATGACCATGACCAGCCCGCGCGGACCGGTTTATCTCGTGCTGCCGCGTGAGCCGCTGTCCGCGCCGGTGTCGGAAACCTTGTCGTCTGCGCCTCGTGAACTGCCGTCTCTCGGATATCCCGATCCGCGAGCAATCGAAACGCTCGCTGAATGGATCGCAGCGTCGCAATCGCCGCTCATCATCACCTCGTCGGATGGCGATCCGCGCGCCGTCGCCGCGCTCGCCAAGCTCGCAGAGGCTTACGCGCTGCCGGTCGTCAACCACAACCCGCGCGTCGTGACTCTGCCGTCGAGCCACCCGATGCATGCCGGATACGATTCCGGCCCGCTGGTGCCGGAGGCCGACCTGATCATCAATGCCGAATGCGACGTGCCGTGGTATCCACATCTCGACAAGGTGAAGAGCGGCTGCAAGGTCGCGCATATCGGCGAAGATCCCGTCTATCAGCGCTATCCGATGCGCACATTCCCGAGCGACCTGTCGCTTGCGGCGCGCTCGGCAGATGCCTTCGAAGCGCTATATGCGGCGTTGGAGAAGCATCGCTCTCGCATGACACCGGCGATTGAAGCGCGGCGCAAGCACGCCGCCGAGCGCCGCAAGGCGCGAACCGAAAAGGCGGCGAAAGAATCCCGCGGCGCCACTGACAAGATCACGCCGCATTATCTCAGCCACTGCATCGGCGAGGCGTTCGGCACCGATGCCGTGATCTTCAACGAATATCCGCTCTCTCTCGAACATTGCCCGCGCGAGAAGGCGGAGACGTTTTATTCGCTCGGACCGGCAGGCGGACTCGGCTGGGGCCTTGGCGCCGCAATCGGCGCGAAGCTGGCCGCGCCGGAGAAGCTGATCGTCGCCACGCTCGGAGACGGCAGCTACATGTTCGGCAATCCGACCGTCAGCCACTGGGTGCAGCAGAAGTTCAGCTTGCCGATCCTGTCCATCGTCTTCAACAACAGCCGCTACGGCGCGGTGCGCAGGGCCACATTGTCGATGTTCAAGGACGGCGTCGCCGGAGAAACCGATGGCCGCTTCCTGGCCGATCTCGACCCTTCTCCGCCCTTCGACGAATTCGTGACGTCGCAGGGCGGCCACGGCGAGCGTGTCGAGCGTCCCGAGGATGTTCCTGCAGCCCTGAAGCGCGCGCTGGACGCCGTGCGCTCCGGCAAGCAGGTCCTGCTCAACGTCATCACGCCTTACTGACTTCCTGAGTCCCGTCGCGACAACGAGGTTTGATCCGCATGCGTATCGACGCCTTCAACCACTTCTTCCCGAAAAAGTATTTCGACAAGCTGCTCACCAGCGGCTTGCCGGACATCGGCAAGCGCGTGACCGAACTGCCGGCCCTGCATGACGTGGACTTCCGCCGCAAGATCATCGGCTCCTTTCCCGACTACAAGCAGGTGATCTCGCTCGCGGCACCCTCGCTCGAACTCCTGTCGAAGGGCGACCCCGATCTCGCGGTGGAATACGCCAGGATCGGCAACGACGGCATGGCCGAGCTGTGCCAGAAATATCCCGATGAGTTTTGCGGCTTCGTCGCGCAGACGCCGCTGACCGCGAAGGATGCCGGCGTTGCCGAGACCGAGCGCGCCATCAAGGAGCTCGGCGCTTGCGGCACGCAGATCTTCACCAATGTCGGCGGCAAGCCCCTCGACGCGCCGGAATTCCGGCCGTTCTTTGCGGCAATGGAAAAGCTCGACAAGCCGATCTGGACGCATCCGGCGCGCGCCGCCAACTTCCCGGATTATCTCACCGAGAAGAAGTCGCTATACGAAATCTGGTGGACCTTCGGCTGGGCCTACGAGACCGCCGCGATGATGTCGCGCCTCGTGTTCTCGAAGATCATGGACGATCATCCGAAGCTGAAGGTGATCGTGCATCATTTCGGCTCGATCGTGCCGACGCTTGAAGGGCGCGTCGGCCCCGGCTGGGACCAGCTCGGCTCGCGCACCTCGGATGAGGATTACGGCGCGCTGCTGAAGAGTCTGAAGAAGCGGCCGCTCGATTACTTCAAGCACGACTTCTATCCGGACACCGCGACCTTCACCTCGGAAGGCGCGATGAAAATCGGCTTCGGCTTTTTCGACCTCGACAAGGTCATCTTCGCGTCGGACTGCCCGTTCGACCCCGAAAAGGGCACGATGTATATCCGGGAGACTCTGCGCATTCTCGACGATTACGGCATGCCGAAGGCCGATCTCGACAAGGTGTATTACAAGAATCTGGAACGGATCACCGGAATGAAATTTGTCTGATTACCGGCTCGTCCGGGATCGGAGGCGGCCGCAGAAGCTGCTCTGTTGAAGACTCGCCGGGGTTCGCCCCGGCGATTTCTTTTTCCGCGGACGGTTTGGTAGTTTGCGCCCGATGGATGCCGAACTCACCCGCCCGCCGCACAAGCCTGCCGACGAGACCGCCCGCGCCACGCCCAAAGCGACCGACGACGCCGTTCGCGTGACGCCGATGATGGAACAATTCATCGAGATCAAGGCGGCCAATCCGGATTGCCTGCTGTTCTACCGGATGGGCGATTTCTATGAATTGTTCTTTGAAGACGCTGAAATAGCCTCGCGTGCGCTCGGCATCGTCCTGACCAAGCGCGGCAAGCATCTCGGCAACGACATCCCGATGTGCGGTGTCCCGGTCGAACGGTCGGACGAGTACCTGCACAAGCTGATTGCGCTCGGGCATCGGGTCGCGGTCTGCGAGCAGCTTGAAGACCCGGCGGAAGCGAAGAAGCGCGGCGGCAAGAGCGTGGTCCAGCGCGGCGTGGTGCGCCTGGTCACTCCCGGCACGCTGACCGAAGACACCCTGCTCGACGCGAAACGCAACAATTATCTCCTCGCGCTCGCGCGCGCCCGCACGTCGTCGGACGACGCGCAGGCCCGTTTCGCGCTCGCCTGGATCGACATCTCGACCGGCGAATTCCGCGTCACCGAAAGCGAGGCCGGTCAGCTGGCCGCCGAGATTGCCCGCATCGAGCCGGGCGAAATCATCGTACCGGACGCGTTATATGCGGACATTGCGCCGATGTTGCGCGGCTTCGAGCATGTGGTGCCGCTCACGCGAGACATCTTCGATGGGGCGACCGCCGAACGCCGGCTGTCCGATTACTTCAAGGTCGCGACCACAGAAAGTTTCGGGCCGTTGTCGCGACTTGAGCTGACCGCCGCCGCGGCCTGCGTCACCTATGTCGAGCGCACCCAATTCGGCAAGCGCCCGGCGCTGTCGCCACCTTTGCGGGAGGACGCCGGCGCGGCACTCGGCATCGACGCCGCAACGCGCGCAAATCTCGAACTGATCCGCACGCTCTCGGGCGATCGCCGCGGCTCGCTGCTCGCCGCTATCGACCGTACCGTGACGTCGGCCGGCTCGCGCTTGCTGGCGCAGCGGCTAGCCGCTCCGCTGACCGATGCTGCCGCAATCGGACGACGGCTCGATACGGTGACACTTTTCGTGGACGATCCGGCTGCACGCGGCGACATACGCGCAAACCTGAAGGCAGCACCCGATCTGGCGCGAGCGCTGTCACGCCTCGTCATCGGACGCGGCGGCCCGCGAGACCTCGCCGCGATCCGCGATGGCCTCGCCGCCGCGTCTGCGCTTGCAGGCAGGCTCTCCGCGCTCGACGCGCCGCCACACGACATCATCGCCATCGCCAGCGCACTGAAGCGTCCGTCGGTGAACCTGCTCAACGAACTCACAGCGGCGCTCGCCGACGAATTGCCGGCATGGAAGCGCGATGGCGGCTTCATCCGTGAAGGCTACGACGCAGCACTCGACGAGACGCGCGCGCTGCGGGACCGCTCACGTAAAGTGATCGCGGAATTGCAGGCGCGCTATGCCGAAGATACCGGCATCCGCATCCTCAAGATCCGGCACAACAACGTGATCGGATATTTCGTCGAGGTCACGGCGCAGCACGGCGACAAGCTCATGGCACCGCCGCTCAATGCTCGCTTTATCCATCGCCAGACGCTGGCCGGGCAGGTCCGCTTCACAACCATGGAACTCGGCGAACTCGAGGCGAAGATCGTCAGCGCTGCTGACCGCGCGCTCGGCCTGGAAGGCGAGATCTTCGATCGATTGGCGTCTCAGGTCCAAGCGGCAAGCGCGGACATCATGGCCGCTGCCGAGGCGCTGGCGGCCCTCGACGTCGCCTCGGCACTGGCAGCGCTCGCGGTCGAACGCGACTACGTTCGCCCGGTCATTGATCGATCGCTTGCCTTCGTGATCGAAGGCGGCCGCCATCCCGTCGTCGAACAATCGTTGAGCGAACCGTTCATTGCCAACGATTGCGACCTCTCCGCCCCGGCCCCGTCACCGGCAACGACCAAGAAAGCGACGAGCGATAGCGGCGCTGCCGGACGGATCTGGCTACTGACCGGACCCAACATGGCCGGCAAATCGACGTTTCTTCGTCAGAACGCTCTGATCGCCATCCTCGCGCAGACAGGCAGCTTCGTGCCGGCCCGGCGCGCCGAAATCGGCATCGTGGATCGTCTGTTCTCACGCGTCGGCGCTGCGGACGACCTCGCGCGCGGACGCTCAACCTTCATGGTCGAGATGGTCGAAACCGCGGCGATCCTCAATCAGGCAACCGAGCGCTCGCTCGTGATTCTGGACGAGATCGGACGCGGCACGGCGACCTTCGACGGACTATCGATCGCATGGGCGAGCGTCGAGCACCTGCATCAAGTCAATCGCTGCCGGTCGCTGTTCGCGACGCACTTCCACGAACTGACGGCACTGGCCGCCAAGCTGCCCCGCATCCATAACGCAACCATGCGGGTCAAGGAATGGCAGGGTGAGGTCGTGTTTCTGCACGAAGTCGTGCCGGGCGCTGCCGACCGCTCATACGGCATCCAGGTCGCAAAGCTCGCCGGTCTTCCGGCCAGCGTGATCGAGCGGGCAAAGGTGGTGCTGGCTGAGCTGGAAGCCGATGACCGTGGCAAGCCGATGCGCGGCTTTGAGGATTTGCCGCTATTCCGATCGGCACGGCCAGTGCCTGCTCCCGCTGAACCCTCGCCGCTCGACGCAGTGATCGCGGCGCTTGAAGCTCTGCACCCCGACGAAATGTCCCCGCGGGAAGCAATGGAGGCGCTGTACGCACTCAAGGAGAAACTTGCTGCAACTCGCTGACTACAAGCTCAACCTTATTCCATCGGCAGTCTTGCCGCGAGTTGCGTGCGCCAGGTCCAGAGGACGATGTTCCAGACGATCGAGGCCATGAGTGCGATCAAAAGCGCCCACCATACCCCAAGCGGTATCGTGAGCAGGTAGACCGCAATAAAGGCCGGGATCAAACCGAGCATCGGCACCTGCGCGTGAGCGATCACGTTGGACGTCGCCGGCCCACCGATGCGGTTATGCAGAATAACAATGAAGCTGGACATCGCGATGGGAAAAACCGCGAACACACCCGACGCGAATGCTCCGATCGAGTGGCTCAGCGTGGTGACGATGATGACGAATGCGGATACGGCTGCCGCACGCAAGGGAATATCGTAAGCACGCCGTACGATGGCCGCCTTGGGAAAGCTCGCCGCTCTCGCCTTCGCCGTCGCCCAGATTGCAACAGCGGCCACCGCGAGGTTGAGCGCAATCGCGGACGACAGCGTGAAGTCGATCTGCCGCAATGCCGTGGCGCAAGCCAACCAGATCAGGAGCGCCCCGCCAAGACCGACGAGCAACGAGTTTTTCCGGGCGAGCAGCGCATAGGCGGCCGCGAAGGTGACACCGGCCGCATTTGCGGTCAGGCTGCCAAGAGCGGAGTTCGAGATGAAGTCCGGCGAATGCTCGATCGCCATGACGATGTAGGCCGCACCGACCGATGTCGGCAGCGACGCAATCATCGCGCCAAGAAACGGCCCGCCACGCTCGACGATCAGCGACGCCGTCACAATGATCGTGGACGTCAGCGCTGCCTTGAGCAGAAGCGAGAGCCAGAAATAGTCGGGAGGGGACATGCGGCGGCTTGTAACCGGAAGTTGTTGTTGTGTACCGGAGTCGCGGCACCCGCGCCAGCCCTTGTTCGCCGGCTGGCATGGATATGGACATAGTGTGGGCTTACGGAAACTCAATTCGGCGCGAGCACGACGCGACCGATGACGTTGCCGTCTTTCAGATCGTTAAGACTTGCGTTCACGCTATCGAGCGGGCGAACGTCCACGGGCATGTAGGGCATCGGCGTTTTGCGCAGCAGCGCAATGAGCTCATGAAGCTCTGGTAAGCTGCCCGTATACGATCCCTGGATCGTCATGGCCCGCATCGGGATATACGGCGTCGGCATCGTGATCTCGCCGCCGAACAAGCCGACCACGACAAGGTGCCCACCCTTGGTTAACAGATCGGTGCCGAGGCTTACTGTGGAGCCCGATCCCACAAAGTCGACCACCGCCCATATCCGATCGTTCACAATCGCCTGGACTTGCGCCACCGCGTCGACGGCACGGCCGTCGACCACCGCGAGCGCGCCGGCCTTCATCGCCGCTTCGCGCTTCTTCGCGTCAATATCGATGACGATTGCGCCCTTCGCCTCCATCGCCCGGAGGATCGCAAGCGCCATGAGTCCGAGGCCGCCCGCACCGATGATCACCACCGGCTCGGCTTTCAGAAGATCGCCGAATTTCTTGAGGGCGCCATAGGCCGTCACGCCGGAACAGGCGAGCGGCGCGGCCTGCTCCGGCGCGAGATCCCCGTAGTCGATCAGATAGCGCGGATGCGGCACCAGGATGTGGTCGCTGAACCCACCGGGGCGGAAGGCGCCGACAAATTGCGGCTTGAGGCACAGCTGTTCGTCACCTCGCCGACAAACGGCACACTCGCCGCAGCCGATCCAGGGATAGACCAGCCGGAGATCGCCTACATTCACGCCTCTGGCCTCGGGTCCGGCCTTGACCACGCGCCCGACATTCTCATGCCCAAGCCTCAGGGGCAGTTTCAGCCCGCGATCGGCGAGCTTCATCACCTTTCCGCCGCCGATATCGTAAACGCCCTCCCAGAAATGAATGTCGCTGTGGCAGATGCCGGCCGCGGTAACTTCCAGCAGCACTTCCGTTCCAGCCGGCTCCGGGGTGGGCTGCTCGCGCAATTGCAGCGGCGCTCCGCATTCGCAAACTTCGTATGATTTCATTGTTGCCTCCCTTGGCCGGAAGCTTACCCACTTCGGAGCGCATTTCATCCAGTTACGTTAACCATTGAAAAAACAGGACTTTTCAACCTCCCCCGGGTTGATGCGCCGAATTAAACTTCGGCAATCGGCGCGCCGGGGGCCGTGACAGGCGCGATGGGCTCGGCTATCCCCATTCGCCATGCTCTCGCCCGACCAGACGCCACGAGCCGCAAGCGAGCTTTTCGACGCCGACGCCGCGGCGCAGGAGCTCGAAGCGCTGGCCGCTGCCTATTCGGGTCGGGACAGGGAATTGCGGACCGCCGTCGCCCAGTTCATGAAAGGCGAGCTGACGCGCGGGCGCGAAAAGGCCGAGCAACTCCTTCTCAAGGAGCGACAGGGCCGCCGCTGCGCAGAGCGCATTTGCGCGATGCAGGACGAAATTATCCGCGTCCTGTTCGAATTCGCCGGCAAGCGGCTTTATCCGTCCGACAACCCTTCCGAAGCCGAGCGCATGGCCGTCGTCGCGACCGGCGGCTATGGTCGGGGCCTGCTCGCACCGGGCTCGGATATCGATCTGCTGTTCCTGCTCCCGTACAAGCAGACCGCCTGGGGTGAATCGGTTGCCGAAGCCATTCTCTATTGCCTCTGGGACATGGGGCTGAAGGTCGGGCACGCGACGCGTTCTGTCGACGAGTGCATCCGGCAGGCCAAAGCCGACATGACGATCCGGACCGCGATCCTGGAATCGCGTTTCCTGAAAGGCGATCTCGCACTGTTCAATGAACTCGTCGATCGCTTCGACCGGAATGTCGTTCAGGGTACCGGCGCCGAATTCGTTTCTGCGAAACTTGCCGAACGTGAGGAGCGGCTACGCCGTACCGGTCAGTCGCGGTATCTCGTCGAACCCAACGTCAAGGACGGCAAGGGCGGCCTGCGCGACCTGCACACGCTGTTCTGGATCGGCAAATACGTCTATCGCGTCCGCAACGTCGAGGAACTCGTCGATCACGGCGTGTTCGACAAGGACGAACTGAAGTTGTTTCGACGCTGCGAGGATTTCCTGTGGTCCGTTCGCTGCCACATGCACTTCCTCACCGGACGACCCGAGGAACGCTTGTCGTTCGACATCCAGCGCGAGATCGCGGTCCGGCTCGGCTATACCGAGCATCCCGGCATGCGCGACGTCGAACGCTTCATGAAGCACTACTTCCTGACCGCAAAGAATGTCGGCGACCTCACCGCCATCCTGTGCGCAGCGCTCGAAGCCAATCACACCAAATCCGCGCCGATGCTTGGACGGATCGTCGCGCGCTTTCGACCGAATACGGGCCGGCGCGCTTTCGCGGAATCGGACGATTTCATCGTCGACAATAACCGCATCAACATCGTGAAACCGGATGTGTTCGAGCGCGATCCGGTCAACCTGATCCGGATCTTCTATCTCGCACAGAAACACAACCTCGCCTTCCATCCGGATGCGATGAGGACGGCGAGCCGCTCGCTGCCGCTGATCGACAAGGGCGTGCGCGAAAGCGAGGAGGCCAACAGGCTGTTCTTCGAAATCCTCACGTCGCACCACGATGTCGAAACGGTGCTGCGGCGCATGAACGAGGCCGGCGTGCTCGGCGCTTTCGTGCGCGCATTTGGCCGCGTCGTCGCGATGATGCAGTTCAATATGTATCATCACTACACGGTCGACGAGCACCTGATCCGGTGCATGGGCGTGATCTCGGAGATCGAGACCGGCACCAACGATGAATACGGGCTCGCCAACGACCTGGTGAAGAAGCTGACGCCGCGGCAGCGCGCCCTGCTGCGGATCACGATGTTCCTGCACGACATCGCCAAGGGACGCGTCGAGGATCACTCGATCGCCGGGGCGCGCGTGGCGCGTCGCTTCTGTCCGCGGCTCGGGCTGACCAATGCCGAGACCGAGACCGTCGCCTGGCTGATCGAAAACCATCTGGTGATGTCGACGGTCGCGCAGTCACGCGACCTGTCGGACCGCAAGACGATCGAGAACTTCGCGAACATCGTCCAGTCGCTCGACCGGCTGAAGCTGCTCTCGATCCTGACCACCGCCGATATCCGCGCAGTCGGCCCCGGCGTCTGGAATGGCTGGAAGGCGCAGCTGTTGCGCACGCTCTATTACGAAACCGAGCCTGTGCTGACCGGCGGCTTCTCCGAGGTCAATCGCGAACGGCGCGTGGCGATGGCGCAGGCCGAATTCCGTGAAGCGATGAAGGACTGGTCCGAAGCCGACCTCAACAATTACATCGCACGGCACTATCCGGCTTATTGGCTCAAGGTCGATCTGCCGCACAAGATCGCGCATGCACGATTCCTGCGTGAGGCCTGGAGCGCAGGCAAGACGCTCGCGACGCAGGTTTCTTTCGACCCGGCGCGCGGCGTGACGGAACTGACCGTCATCGCACCGGACCATCCCCGGCTCCTGTCGATTATCGCCGGTGCGTGTGCTGCTGCCCTTGGTAACATCGTGGACGCGCAAATCTACACGACCACGGACGGACTTGCGCTCGATACCATCGCGCTGACGCGCGAATTTGAGCGTGACGAGGACGAGGGACGCCGGGCCGGCCGGATCGCCGACACAATTGAGAAGGCGCTACAGGGCGAGATCAAGATGCCCGAGATCGTGGCGCGCAAGGCTGGACCGAAAGGCCGCTTCAAGGCTTTCGCGCTCGAGCCGGAGGTCAATATCAATAACGAATGGTCGAACCGCTACACCGTGGTGGAAGTCACCGGGCTCGACCGGCCAGGTCTGCTGTATGAATTGACCGCGACCATCTCCAAGCTGTCGCTCAACATCACCTCGGCGCATGTCGCCACCTTCGGCGAGCGCGTCGTCGACGTGTTCTACGTCACCGACCTCCTGGGGGCGAAAATTGCCTCGCCGACGCGGCAGGCCGCGATCAAACGCGCCTTGCTTGCACTATTTTCCCGGCCCGCGGACCACGCCGGAAAATAGACCGGCGTAACGGACACAACCGGAAACATTCAAAGAAAGAGGCGCCGAAGCCTTGCCTCGGCGCCTTGAACGTCCTGCCAAGCGGCCGATTACTTCTTCTTCGCCGGCGCGACGACCCAGATGCTCTGCCAAGCATAATAGGGCTGCATGAACGCGTTGTAGACGAACTTCTTGCCGGCTGCATTCGGGTCAGCCGGAGCCTTGGCCTTGGCGGCGAGAGCAGCGGTCGGAGCGGCAGCGATCATGACGGCCGCGAGCAGAAGAGCGCTTTTGCGCATTGTTCAATCCCCAGAGTTAGAACCGCCGGTTAACCCGGCCGGGCGCGGATCATGCACAAAACCAGCCGATTGAAAATGGCAAGAACCCTTATTCCATAAGCCTTTTTCAGTCATTGCGCCGATGCGTCGCAGCCTCGCAACAGCCGCCCTCCCTTAACCGCGCCTTAAACCGCCTCCCGTAGCGTCACTCCTCGACCCCGCGCGCCTGCGCCCGATGCGCGCGGTGTCCGGCGGGGGAGCGCTTTGGGACGGCGAAGCAAGTCCGTACGCCGCGAGCCAAACTTCGACGTCGGCGTTCCCAACCGCGAGTTGCGCGCTGATTCTCGGGACCGGCTTGCTGGCACCGACAATGACGAGCGCCGCGTTACCAAGGGTGCGCGCAAGCGAACCCGTGCCGCCAATCCGGCGCCGGAGAAGCCCCAACCACGAACCGCCGAGAAGAAGGGCCGACGCCGCTCCGTGTTCGGCCGCATGGTCTACTGGAGCGCCGTGCTCGCGCTTTGGGGGGTCATCGCCGGGATCGCCCTGGTCGCCTGGGTCGGCGCCCATCTTCCCGCGATCCAGTCGCTGGAAGTCCCCAAGCGCCCACCCTCGATTCAGATCGCCGGTACCGACGGACGCATTCTCGCGGTCCGCGGCGACAGCGGCGTATCGGCCAAGGTCAAGGACCTGCCGCGATATGTGGCGCAGGCCTTCATCGCGATCGAAGACCGCCGCTTCCATTCGCATTTCGGCGTCGACCCCATCGGCATCGCGCGCGCGGCAATAGCCAACCTGCTTCGCCGCGGCGTGTCGCAGGGCGGTTCAACCCTGACACAACAGCTCGCCAAGAACCTGTTCCTGACGCAGGACCGCACCTTCACCCGCAAGCTGCAGGAACTGGTGCTGGCGCTTTGGCTGGAGCGCAAATTCACCAAGGACGAGATCCTCGAACTCTATCTCAACCGTGTGTATTTCGGCGCAGGCGCCTATGGCGTTGAGGCCGCAGCGCAGCGCTATTTCGGCAAGCACGCGCGCGACATGAACCTGCAGGAAGCGGCCATGCTGGCGGGCCTCGTGCGCTCGCCGTCACGGCTTGCGCCAACACGCAATCCGAACGGTGCGGAACGGCGCGCGCAGGTCGTGATTTCGGCAATGGCCGATGCGGGCTTTATCAGCGACAAGGCGGCCAAGGTCGCGATCGCGCAGCCGGCCCATGCGCTGAAGCAGAAGACTACAGGTTCGATCAACTATGTCGCCGACTGGATCATGGACGTGCTCGACGACATGGTCGGCCGGGTCGAGGACGATATTGTGGTCGAGACCTCCATCGACCCCGCCCTGCAACTTCTCGCCGAACAGGCGCTTTCGGAAGAACTTGCGATGCGGGGCGGGAAATTCGGCGTCGAACAAGGCGCGATCGTTGCCATGTCTCCCGATGGCGCGATCCGCGCCATGATCGGTGGGCGAGACTATTCGGAAAGCCAGTTCAATCGGGCGGTCGCGGCCAAGCGGCAGCCCGGCTCTGCTTTCAAGCCGTTCGTCTATCTGACGGCGCTTGAGCGCGGCCTGACGCCGGAAACAGTGCGCGAAGACAAACCGATCGTGATCAAGGGATGGCGGCCGGAAAATTACACGCGCGAATATTATGGGCCGGTGACGCTCACGCAGGCGCTGGCGATGTCGCTCAACACCGTCGCGGTGCGGCTCGCACTGGAGTTCGGCCCGACTGCGGTGATGCGCACGGCGCATCGCCTCGGCATCGCCTCGAAGCTCGAGCCCAACGCATCGCTCGCACTTGGCACGTCGGAAGTATCCGTTCTCGAAATGGCGTCGGCCTTCGCGACCTTCGCCAATAACGGCATGGCGATCGCCCCTCATGTTGTGGAAAGCGTTCGCGGCAAGGACGGCAAGGTGCGTTATCAGCGCCGGCCGCAGAGCCTCGGACAAGTGATCGAGCCGCGCTACGTCGCGATGATGAATGTCATGATGCAGGAGACGCTGCTCACCGGCACAGGACGCAAGGCCGATCTTGCAGGCCGCCCGGCTGCCGGCAAGACGGGCACGAGCCAGGACTTCCGCGACGGCTGGTTCGTTGGCTACACCGCGCAACTCGTCACAGCGGTCTGGCTCGGCAATGACGATTCCTCGCCAACCAAGAAGATGACGGGCGGCGGACTGCCATCGGAGATCTGGGCGCGCTTCATGAAAAACGCGCACCGCAACGTGCCGGTCGCCAGTCTGCCGGGCGTACACGGCGGCATCGCCCTGCCCTATCCGGGCTCGCAGACGCAGAGCTATGGACAGGGCGCTCCGATCCCGCCGGGCTCAATCGAAAAGCCCGTCCCGCCAGGTTCGATTCCCGGACGCGCAACGCCGGCATCCGCTACGCGCAACGATGGCATGGACAGCTGGCTGCTGGATCGCCTGCTCGGGCGACGATGACTCCTAGCGCGCGCGCTTGAAGCGCAGCGGCAGCCACAATACGAGCGCCAGCACCGCAGTCGCCAATACCGCAAGCGCAGCCGGCCACGCGTCTGACGTGATCTTCGATACGACCCATGCGCTGAGTATTGCAGCGCTGACCTGCGGTGCAAATCCAAGGAGCGACGATGCTGCGCCGGCGCGTTCGGCCGAGCAGGATAATCCGCCCGCAATGGTTTGCGGAAACAGGAGACCGAACCCGGCCAGATTGAGCGCAACCGCAGCCGTGACCCAGATGACCGACTCCGGGTCGAGCGCAACAGTGGCGCAAATCGCGAGCGCGCCTGCGAGCATCACCGCGGCGCCAATTCCCATTGTCGATACGATCCCGGTGCGGACCACGATGCGGGTCGCGATCGAAGTGCCGATCAGATAGCCCGTCGCGCTCGCCGAAATCGAGAACGACAGCATGAGCGGCGTGAGTCCGAAGCGGCTTTGATAGATGAATGGCACCGCTGCCAGCCACCCGATGAGCCCCGTATAGGATGCAGCGCCGATCAGCAGAAACAGATTGAAGTCGCGGATGCGGACAAGATCACGATAGCCGGTCATCAGCGACGACAGCGACATGCGCTCGTCGGGTTTTTCGGACAACGTCTCCGGCAATTTGCGGGCTACCGTCACCGCAAGCACCAGCCCGAATGCAAGCAGCGCGGCGAAAGCGGAGCGCCAGCCAAACAATGCGTGCAACAGGCCACCGATCAGTGGCGCGGATACCGGGCCGAACGCCATGACGAGGCCCATCATCGACAATTCCCTGCCGGCGCGCGCCCCGCTGTAGAAATCGCGCACCACCGCCCGCGCCAGCACGATCGCGCCCGATCCGCCGAACGCCTGCAACACCCGCGCGCCGATCAGGACTTCGATGGACGGCGCGAGCAGGCAAATCAGACTGCCGGCGCAATAGCAGCACAAAGCGACGAGCAGCCCGGATCGCCGGCCATACCAGTCCGAGATCGGGCCGTAGCCGATCTGCCCAAGCGCGAATCCGACGAGGTAGGCGGCCATCGTCAATTGCACCTGCGACGGAGAGACGCCAAAGGCGCGACCGATATCGGGCAGCGTCGGGAGATAGAGATCGGTTGACAGCGGCGCCAACGCGGTCAGCGCGGCGAGCAGCGCTGTGAGCGCGAACGTGTTGGGCTTTAACATGGACTATTGCGGCGGTCTCAACGCCGCGATGGGCGCCTTCCATTGACCGGCACGTCCGGCTCGGTCCGGGTGCGCGGCAGACCGTAGCGGTGAAGCTCGGTGCCATGCATGTCAAGCCACGCTTTTGCACGCCTCACATTCGGGCAGAGCCGATCCACGAGCCGCCAGAAGCGCACCGAGTGGTTCATCTCGACAAGGTGGGCGACCTCATGGGCGGCAAGGTAATCGAGCACGAAGGGCGGCGCGAGAATGAGCCGCCAGGAATAGGACAGAACCCCGGTCGTGGAGCAGGATCCCCAGCGGCTCGACGGATCGCGGATCGATACGCGTCCGATGGAAACGCCCAGGCGCTCGGCAAAGGCACGGCTCGCGCTCTCGAGGTCGCGCCTCGCCTCCCTGCGCAGAAAATCGCCGATCCGCCGATCGATGTGCGGCGTATCGCCGGCGACGCAGAGCTTGCGCTCGCCGTCGTCAGTACCCTCGACCCACACGGTGCCGCGCTCGCCCTTGCGATGGACGATCCGGTGCGGATGGCCCCGGAGCGGAACGATGGTGCCGTGCTCGAACGGCTGCGCCTTGGGCAAATGGTGGAGGCGGGACGCAATCCAGCCGCCGTGCTTCTGGGCGAACTCCTTCGCCTCCTTCAGGCAGCCGCGCGGCGGCATGGTCAGCACGACCTCGCGCGTCGCCGCCTGGATCCGCAACGTGTAGCGGCGCGCCTGCCGGTGCCGGCGCACGCGCACCAGATAGATGTGCTTGTCGTGGACGACCTGGATCGCCTTTGGTTCGGTCGGCCGCCGGTACAGGAGCGCGCGGAGCGGCATGGCTACCTCGACTGCTTCGGCCTCCCATACTGCCATAGTCCGGTTTCCGAACATCACCTTTCAGAAAATAAAGTGCCTACACAATCTGTTGGGGTACGGTGGACGGCAGACCACTACCAAAGCCACTGAACAAATGAACCTATAATCATTTGTTTGCGACACCGCTTTACGGAGGGCCAATCATCGCGCCCCCCGCAAGTGGAAAAACGGAAGAAAAATCAGATAGTTGAGATCAAACCGGCGTAGTTTCCGGGCTTTATCACCGCGGACTGATTCGCGCGTCCGATCCCTAGGCCACTGCCCTTGGAACCGGGCGCACCCCCTTGGCGCGGCCGGTCTGGCTGGTCAGCACGAAATCCGAGATGCGCGGCGCGATCTCGGACCGGAAGCGCGAGCCGTTGAACACCCCGTAATGGCCGACGCCCGGCTGGACATAGTGCGCCTTGCGATCCGGCGGGATATTCGTGCAGAGCCGATGCGCGGCCTCGGTCTGGCCGAGCCCGGAGATGTCGTCCTTTTCACCCTCGATGGTGAGCAACGCGACGTTCCGGATGGCCGACGGATCGACCTTCAAATCGCGATGCATCATCTCGCCCTTCGGGAGAGAGTGCTTCACGAACACGGTGTCGACCGTCTGCAGATAGAACTCTGCGGTCAGGTCCATGACGGCGAGATACTCGTCGTAGAATTCGCGGTGCTTCTGGGCGGAGTCGCCGTCGCCCTTCACAAGGTTGAAGAACAGCTCCTTGTGCGCATCCAGGTGACGGTCAAGATTCATGCTCACGAAGCCGTTGAGCTGCAAGAAGCCCGGATAGACATCGCGCATCACGCCGGGATGCGGGAACGGCACCTTGGTGATCACATTGCGCCGGAACCAGTCGACGCCCCGGTATTCGGCGAGCTTGTTGACCGCGGTCGGATTGACGCGTGTGTCAATGGGACCTCCCATCAACACCATCGAATGCGGCACATAAGGATCGCGCTCGGCTTCCATGCGCGCGACGGCCGCCAGCACCGGCACCGAAGGCTGACAGACCGCGACGAGGTGACAATCGCCGCCCAGCGCATGCAGGATGGAAATAACGTAGTCGATGTAATCGTCGAGATCGAAGCGGCCTTCCGACAACGGCACCAGACGCGCGTCCGTCCATTCGGTGATGTAGACGTCGTGGTTCGGCAGAAACGCCTCGACCGTGCCGCGCAGCAGCGTCGCGTAGTGTCCGGACATCGGCGCAACGATCACGACCTTCGGCTGCGCCCGGCGCGGCGGCGTCTTCAGCACGCGCTCGAAATGGAGAAGCCGGCAGAACGGTCGTTCCCAGACCGGCGTGATGTGCACATCGACCCGCTCGCCACCGACCATGGTCTCGTGAATGCCCCACTCCGGCTTGCTGTAACGGCGCGTGAAACGTTCGAACATTTCTGCGGAGGCCGCGAGCGTCTTGCCGACCGTGGTGTGCGACCACGGATTGAGCGGGTTCTTCATGTAGAGGCGCGTCACATCGGCAAAGGCGCGCGCCGGATTGAGGGCTGCGTGGCTCATCTCGTAGAGCCAATACATGCCGTTGGAGAGGACCGGCCCGCCTTCAGTCGGCAGGGCGGGTGCACCACCAAATTCGCCAATTGCCATTTTGTCGCGTTCCGGCATCCTATTGCAACGCAACATCAAGCCTTTTGTTCGCGCCGTCAATATAGGCGAAAGTCCTTCTCAACTGATTAGATAACCGTCACTCGCCCGTCTGCATCAGCGATCCCACTGTCCGGGCGCTGCGCAGCAGGGCCAAAAAGGCAATAACAGCGGCGAAAAAGTAGGCTGCATTGAGCCCGAAGGCCCAGACCATCAGGTCGCCGCGGAAGGTATGATCGATCAGCAAAGCCCGCATGCCCTCGAAAACATAGGTCGGCGGCAACGCCCAGGCGACCGGCTGCAACCAGACCGGCAGGACCGAAACGGGATAGTAAACGCAGGTCAGCGGCAGCAGCAGGAACATGATCGTCCAGGCCATGCTCTCGGCGCCCATGCCGTTGCGCAGCACTATTCCCGACACAAAAATACCGACGGCCCAACTCGTCAGGATCAGGTTCATGAAGAACACCGCGAGCGCGAAGCCAAAGCTGTAGAGATTGAAGTTGAAGAAACCGATGGCGAGGATCGTCACCGGAACCATGCCGATGGCAAGACGCACGATGCTCATGATCATCAGCGCGCAGATGAATTCACCCGGTCGCAGCGGGCTCATCATCAGATTGCCCATGTTTCGGGCCCACATCTCTTCAAGAAACGAGATCGAAAAGCCCAGCTGACCGCGGAACAGGATATCCCAAAGCAGCACCGCGCCGATGAAAGTGCCGCCAGCCTTCGCGAAGAAACCGGCATTCTCCGATACGTAGAGCTGCAGGAAGCCCCACATCAGCATCTGCACGGCCGGCCAGTAGATCAGCTCAAGCAATCGCGGCCACGAAGAGCGCAGAAGATACCAATAGCGGAGGACCATCGCGAAGATGCGGTTCGGTGAGAACGCAATCGCCTCGGGCGCCGGGTGTTGACGGGACTGGAGATTCACGGTGCGACCTCGGACACGTCTTGCGCCGTTCTTCGGCCGCGCGCGATATCGAGAAACACGTCCTCCAGATTTTCGCGACCGTAGCGCGCAAGCAACCTGTCAGGCGCCGCATCGTCGACGATTTCGCCGCGCTTCATCATGATGACGCGATCGCACAGCCGTTCGACCTCAGCCATATTGTGGGACGCAAGGAGAATGGTGGCGCTGCGCTCGGCGCGATAGCGCTCCAGCTCGGCGCGCACCCAGTCCGCTGTGTCGGGATCGAGCGAGGCGGTCGGCTCGTCCAGTAGAAGAATCTCCGGATGGTTGAGCAAAGCCTTGGCGAGCGAGACGCGAGTCTTTTGTCCCGACGAAAGCTTGCCGGTCGGACGGTCGAGGAAATCCTTGAGGTCGAATTGCGCGCCAAGCTCCCGGATGCGCTCATCAAGATCGGACACGCCGTAGAGCTTGCCGAACACCGTGAGGTTCTGCCGCACCGTGAGCCGCATCGGCATGTCGACATACGGGCTTTCAAAATTCATGCGGTGCAGGACACGATGGCGCCGGCGCGGCATCTCCGCGCCCAGCACAGCCACCCGTCCGGAGGTCGGCGTTACCAGTCCCATGATCATGGCAATGGTAGTGGTCTTGCCTGCGCCATTGCCGCCGAGCAGCGCCGTGACGGAGCCAGCCGCAAGCGCGAACGAAATGCCGTTCACCGCCATGCCGCCCTTGTAGATCTTGACGGCGCGATCGAGCGAAATGGCAGGTTCGGTAGCGGGCATGGATAGTCCGGCAGGATCAGGCCGCCGGTTTTGCGCTTCCCCTCCCGGAAGCGCAAGCCCGGCCCCCTCCGGCCGTTTGACGCTGCGCGCAAAAGCGCAGTTTCATGTGACGCCCCACCTGACTAGAACCTGAGGCATGTCAGCGATGGATCTCGACCGCCTGCCAATGCCGCGCCGCAACCTGCGGCTCGATACGCTTGTGCGCCTGCGGTGGCTTTCGATCATCGGCCAGACCGTTGCCGTGCTGGTGGTCTATTTCGGGCTGGAATTCGACCTGCCGATCTACGCGTGCCTTGCCGCGATCGTGCTGTCGGCCTGGCTGAACATTGCCCTGCGGATCCGGTTCCAGCAGGCGCGACGACTGGAACCCAGCCGCGCGGCATGGCTGCTCGCGTTCGATATCGGCCAGCTCGGCGTACTCATGTATCTCACCGGCGGCCTCGATAACCCGTTCTCGTTCTTCTTCCTCGGCCCGGTGCTTCTGTCTGCGACCGCGCTGCCGGCGCGCATGACCATGCTGCTCGGGCTGTTCGCGATTGCATGCATGACCATGCTGATCTTCTTTCACGAGCCGCTGCCATGGTCGGAGGATTACGGGCCGATGCCCGTTCTTCCCAACACTTACATGCTCGCAGTCTGGTTCTCGATCCTGCTCGCGATCCTGTTCATCAGCCTCTACGCGTGGCAGGTCAGCGAAGAATCGCGGCAACTGGTCAACGCCCTTGCCGCAACCGAACTCGTGCTGGCGCGCGAGCAGCACATCACGCAGATCGACGGACTTGCCGCTGCGGCCGCGCACGCACTCGGCACGCCTTTGTCGACGATCACGCTGATCGCCAGCGAACTCGAACGTGAAATCGATCCGAAATCGCCGCATGCCGACGACGTCCGTCTGTTGCGCGAGCAGGCGCAACGTTGCCGCGATATTCTCGCCAAGTTCAATGAACTGCAGGCCGAAGGCGTGCCCTTCGACGGACTGCCCCTGTCTTCCCTGCTGCAGGAGGTCGCCGAACCACACAGGCATTTCGGCATCGCCATCGACGTGAAGATGCCGCCGGGACAATCGTCACCGGTGGCCCCGCGCAATCCCGCGATACTGTATGGGCTCGGTAATCTGGTCGAGAACGCCGTGGATTTTGCGCGCGAGAAGGTCGAGATCACCGCGGAGTGGACGGCCGATACCGTGTCGATCGTGATCAGCGACGACGGACCGGGCTTCGCGCCGGAGATTATCAGCCGGATCGGGGAACCTTATGTCCGCAGCCGCAAGTTGCGCCGGATGTACGCAACAGGCGACACCGGCATGGGGCTGGGCTTCTTCATCGCGAAAACTTTGCTGGAGCGAACCGGCGCAAAGTTAACTTTTGTCAACAAAGCCTTCCCGGAGTCCGGTGCCGTGGTTGCGGTTCGCTGGCCACGCGAGGATTTCGAGTTCAAGGGCCCGTCCGAGCTTGAGCCCAAGGCTGCGAACGCATAGTTAGGGGCGAACAGGCGTCTTTGGAGAGTTCCATGACCTTGCAACCGGCCATACCCAGCGAGCGCTCGCTGCTCATCGTCGAGGACGACAAGTCCTTCCTGATGCGGCTCGCCCGCGCCATGGAGGGCCGCGGATTTGCCGTCACTACCGCAGAGTCGGTTTCGGAAGGTCTGATGCAGGTGGAGCGCTCGGCGCCCGCCTTCGCGGTCGTCGACATGCGCCTCGGCGACGGCAATGGCCTCGACGTCATCTCGGCCCTGAAGCGCCGACGCCCCGAAGCGCGCGGTATCGTTCTCACAGGCTACGGCAACATCGCCACTGCAGTGAACGCCGTGAAGCTTGGCGCGGTCGACTACCTTGCCAAGCCCGCCGATGCCGACGACGTGGTCAACGCGCTTCTCTCTGTCGAAGGCAAGAAGCCCGAACCGCCGGAAAATCCGATGTCCGCGGACCGCGTTCGCTGGGAGCATATCCAGCGCATTTACGAATTGTGCGGGCGCAACGTGTCGGAGACCGCACGGCAGCTCAACATGCATCGCCGTACGTTGCAGCGGATCCTGGCCAAGCGCGCGCCGCGGTAAACGTCCCGCCGGCGCGTCGGCTACATCTCGTTGCCGTAAGGCCCTGCTGGATCGATCAGCGACTGCAGTCGCAACGACGCACATTGCGCGATCCGCAATGTCATCACCTTGCGCGTCGGCGCCGGCAAGCGGTGCTCGGGAGCGTCACAGACAAACTCTCCGCCGAAGCCATCGGCAACGATCAGCCCGGTATCCTTCGGGAAGATGTTGCACGGCACCTCGACCGTCGTCGCGAAGAACAGACGGTCGCAATGCATCCGGTAATCCATCCATTTCTGGTCGGCGCGGAAATCCGCAATCGATGACTTGATCTCCACGATCCAGATCTCACCGCTGCGCCCGATGGCGACAAGATCCGCGCGCCGGCCTGACGGCAGCGGCAATTCGCTGACGCAGGTGAACCCGTGGGACAGAAGAAGCCGCATCGTGCCCCGCGCGATTGTCAGCGCGGTCTGAGACTGCCGGCCGTCGACCGGCATCTCCGCGATGCGACGGATCAACTCGCTCATTCGGCCGCCTCACGCTTGTGCCGCCGCGAGGCGTGATCCGGGAACGTGCGCTCCAGCGCTTCGCGCGATGCCTCGATCACTCCGCGTTCGGTGATGAGGCCGGTGACGAGACGCGCCGGTGTCACGTCGAAGGCGGGGTTCGCAGCAGGTGATCCGTCCGGAACGATCGTCACGGTCCCGATCCGGCCGTCCGGGGTGCGGCCGGACATGGCAGTCACTTCAATTGCGCTGCGCTGTTCGATGGGAATCTCGGCAACGCCATCATCGAGCGCAAAGTCAATCGTCGGCGAAGGCAGCCCGACGTAGAACGGCACGCCATTGTCGCGCGCCGCAAGCGCCTTCAGATAGGTCCCGATCTTGTTACAGACGTCGCCACGTCCGGTCGTCCGATCGGTTCCGACGATGACCATGTCCACCTGACCATGCTGCATCAGATGCCCGCCGGCATTGTCCGCGATCACGGTATGCGGCACGCCGTGTTGGCCCAGTTCGAACGCCGTGAGCGAGGCCCCCTGATTGCGCGGTCGCGTTTCGTCGACAAAGACATGGACGGGAATGCCGCCGTCATGAGCCGTGTATATCGGCGCCGTCGCAGTCCCAAGATCGACGGTCGCAAGCCATCCGGCATTGCAATGCGTGAGGATGTTGACGGGCTCGCCCGGCGCCTTGCGCGTGGCAATGGCTTCGATCAGCGGCAGCCCATGCCGTCCGATCGCTTCGTTGATCGCGACATCCTCGTCGCAGATCGCAGCAGCGCGCCGGTAAGCCGCTTCGACACGGTCGCTCCGCGAATGCTGGCGGACAAAGGCCGACACATCGTCCAGCGCCCACCGCAGATTGACTGCCGTCGGGCGCGCCGCGAGCAGCATGTCATAGGCGCTGGCGAGGTTATCGTCCGAGGCATCCGCCCGCAGCGCCAGCGCGAGCCCGTAGGCAGCGACCGCACCGATCAGTGGCGCACCGCGCGTCTGCATGCTGGCAATCACATGCGCCGCGTCGGCGGCGCTGAGCAATTGCAGCCGCACGACCTGCCAGGGCAGCAATGTCTGGTCGATTATCCCGACCGACCAGCCGTCGGGTTCGAGCCAGACGCTCCGGGTTGCGACGCCGTTGAGCTTCATGGATGACAGATAAGCCGGTTTGTCAGCACCGCGAAAGCGAATTTGCAACGCTGCCATGAACCGCCGATCCGCCCCTGCCGATCAAGCCCTGATCGCTTGCGCTTGGAGCGCGGCTGACGCAATGTCCGGCCGGTTTTTTCAGGGGTCCGGCGAGGGTACCATAATGTCGACCGACAACAGCGCAGCCTACAACAACCGTGCGGCCGTTGCGGACTTCCCGATCATCGTCGCCCAGTGGCAGCGCGACGCGGCGGCCTATCGCGACATGATGGCCAAGGAGGGCCGCGCGGAGCTCGACATCCGTTTCGGGCCGAGCGAGCGGCAATATATCGACCTGTTCAAGTCGAATGACGCCGATGCCCCGCTCGCCCTGTTCATCCACGGCGGCTATTGGCGCGCCATGAGCCCGAAGGAGCACAGCCATCTGGCGCGCGGGCTGACGGCGAATGGCGTCTCGGTTGCGGTTGCGGGCTATGACCTCACTCCGCAGGTCTCGATCGCAGAGATCATCGAGCAGATGCGCGCGGCGGTGCTGTTTCTGTGGAAGCGCTTCGGCAAACGCATCATGGTCTATGGCCACTCGGCCGGTGGACACCTCACAGCCTGCATGATGGCGACCGACTGGCCAAGCCTCGACAAGACAGCGCCCGCGGACCTGGTCCCGGCCGGCTACGCGATATCCGGCGTGTTCGACCTCGCCGGGCTCGTGAACACGGACATGAACGTCGACTTCAAGCTCGACGACGCCTCGGCTCATGCGATTTCGCCGCTGTTCTGGCCCGCTCCCAAGGGCCGCGTGCTGGACCTCGTGGTCGGCGGAGACGAACTGCCGGAATTCATCCGGCTGTCCCATGTCATGGCCGATACCTGGGGCGCCGCCGGCGTAAAGACACGCTACGAAGCCATCCCTGGGACACACCACTTCAATGTCGTGGCGCCGCTTGCCGATCCGCTGAGCGCGATGACCGGACGGGTCGTGGAATTGTGCGAACTGACGCGGGCCTGAGGCGCCGCGCGCCTCAGAACCAGTAGCGCCACGCATAGACTGCGGTGAGGATCACACCGATCGCAGTCACCACCCATCGCATGATCTCTTTCGGCGCGTAACGTGCGATCCGCGCGCCGATGAACGAGCCGATCAGTGCGCCGCCCATCATGCTGAGTGCGGCCGGCCAATTGATGCTTCCGTCAATCGCGAACACCGCCATCGCGACGGACCCGTTCAACGCCGCGACCAGGTTCTTGGTGGCGTTGGCCGGCCGGTACTGGCCCGATGTCGCGAGCTGCAGAACGGCCACCAGCAACACACCGACGCCCGCAGCGAAATAGCCGCCATAGACCGAAACCGGCAGCAGCATCGGAATGGACGTGAGCTTGATCTCGGGCTCGCGACCATGCTTGGCGAGCGAGCGGGCGCGCAGCGCGTTGCTGATCTGCTCGCCGAACGCGAACAGCACCGTGGCAAAGCCAATCAGCAACGGCACCAGAATTTCGAAGGTCCGGCTTGGCGTGAGCATCAGCAGGACCGCGCCGATGCCTGCGCCAACCACCGATGCGAACACCAATCCGACGAACCCGCGATCGAATGGCGGCAATTGCGAGCGGTCGGACAGCGCGGCCGTAAAACTGCCCGGAGTCAGCGCTGCGATATTGGTCGCAATCGCTGCGACCGGAGTAAGTCCGACCGCCATGAGGCTCGGAAAGGTGATCAAGGCCGCACCGCCGGCAAGGCTTGCGATCGTGCCGCCCGCAAGTCCGGCAGCAATCAGCAATGCTACGGCTGCAAAATCCATTGTTCCCCAGCACCCGCCGCGATCCCGACGCTCGCGCCAGAGCGGCGCGGCAGCATCAGCCAGTGCCACGGGCATCCAACCAGCCTGCGTGACCCTGTAAAGACGTTGATGCCCGGCACCAAGGCCGGGCATCACAGACGAGCTATGCGCTCACAAGCAGGCAGCAGGCGATCAGAAGAACGCCTGGATCCCGGTCTGTGCGCGTCCGAGGATCAGCGCATGAATATCGTGCGTGCCCTCGTAGGTGTTGACCGTCTCGAGATTGGCAACATGGCGCATCACGTGGAACTCGTCGGCAATGCCGTTGCCGCCGTGCATGTCACGGGCGACTCGGGCGATGTCGAGCGCCTTGCCGCAATTGTTGCGCTTCATCAGCGAAATCGACGGCGGGGCCGCACGGCCCTCCTCGATCAGACGGCCGAGGCGCAGCGCGCCCTGCAGGCCAAGCGCGATCTCGGTCTGCATGTCGGCGAGCTTCTTCTGCACGAGCTGGTTGGCGGCGAGCGGCCGGCCGAACTGCTTGCGGTCGAGCGTATATTGACGCGCGGCGTGCCAGCAGAACTCGGCGGCGCCCATGGCGCCCCAGGCAATGCCGTAGCGCGCGTTGTTGAGACAGCCGAATGGACCCGCGAGGCCGGACACATTCGGCAGCAGCGCATCTTCCGGCACGAAGGCATTGTCGAGCACGATTTCGCCGGTCACAGACGCACGCAACGACAGCTTGCCTTCGATCTTCGGGGTGGAGAACCCTTCGGTCCCGCGCTCGACGACGAAGCCGCGGATCTTGCCATCGAGCTTCGCCCAGACGATCGCGATGTCGGCGATCGGGGAGTTCGAAATCCACATCTTGGCGCCGGTCAGCCGATAGCCGTTCGGCACCTTCTCCGCGCGCGTCACCATCGATCCGGGATCGGAACCGTGGTCCGGCTCGGTGAGGCCGAAGCAGCCGACCATCTCGCCCGAGGCGAGCTTCGGCAGATATTTCTTCTTCTGCGCCTCGGTGCCGTAGGCGTAGATCGGGTACATCACGAGCGAGGACTGCACCGACAGGGTCGAGCGATAGCCCGAATCGACCCGCTCGATTTCGCGTGTGATCAATCCGTAGGCAACGTAGCCAAGGCCGGCGCCACCATATTCTTCCGGGATGGTCGGGCCGAGCAGCCCGAGCGCGCCCATTTCCGGCAGCAGCGCGCGGTCGACCTTCTCGTCACGGTAGGCCTCGATCACCCGAGGCATCAACTTATCTTGTGCGTATCCGCGCGCGGTGTCGCGGACCATACGCTCCTCTTCGGTCAATTCTCCTTCGAGGTTGAGCGGATCTTCCCAATCAAAGTGGGCGTCCTTGATGGACCCCGGGCGCTGGACGTTAAGTTTTTCTGCGGCTTGACTCATGGTGCTCTCCCTGCAGGAGCCGATCTGCCCGCTATCGGTCAGATATTTTCCGTAAATGCAACACTAACGATCCGAATGCTGGCGTCCGGGCGGGCTCGGATGACCGCAGAAGTTGCATCCACTAACATTATGTTCGGATTCGGGACCTAGAATGCGGGTTTCCGGTGGCGGGGATTTAGACCGTGTATAGCCAGAGTTCGGTTTTCGGCGTGTTGAAAGCAGCGCAGTTCACGGGCGTCAGCCTGATCGCTCTGGTTGCGGTGGCGGGGTCAGCCCGGGACGCGGCGGCCCAGAGCGGCTTCTTCGGCCGGGATCCCTTCTTCCAGCGCTTCGACGAACCGCCGCCGCCACCGCGGATCGAGCCCCAGCGGCCGGACCGCGCGCGCCGCGCGCCGCGTCAGCCCCAGAAACATGACATCAAGCCGGTGGAGCGGATCAAGGACGCGCCGCCGCCCCCCGGACCGCACATGCTGATCGTATCGGTCAAATCCCAGAACGTGTCGTTCTATGCCAACGGCAAGCTGGTCTCGCAGTCTCCTGTTTCGACCGGCAAGGCCACGAACCCGACCCCGCACGGCGTCTTCAGCGTGATTCAGCGCAACCGGCACCATCGCTCCAATATCTACAGTGGCGCGCCGATGCCCTACATGCAGCGCCTTACCTGGTCGGGCATCGCCCTGCATCAGGGCGCGTTGCCCGGCTATCCCGCCTCGCATGGTTGCATCCGTCTGCCGGAGCAATACGCTCACTATCTCTGGCGCACGATCAGGATGAACACACGCGTGATCGTCTCGCGCGAGGACGTTGCGCCGGTCGACATCACGCACGCGATGCTGTTCCAGCCGAAAGCGGCGCCGACCGTCGAATCCGTGCCTGAACTGCGCAAGACATTCGATACGACCACGCCACCTGTCCGCACCGCTCTTGCGGAAACCTTCGCGACCGACGGTGCGGGCGACCGCCCGGAGGGTGACGCGGCAAAGCCGGCGATGCGCGACCTCACCTCCTCGGTCGAGCAGATCAATTCAAGCGATGCCCCGAAAGCCGACATCGCCGCGCCTGTGCAGGCCGAACAACGCGTCCAGTCCGAACCGGCGAAATCGCAACTTGCCGAACCATTGCAACAGCCGAGCCTGCCATCGGGTCCCGAACTCGCTGGAGACAAGAGCGACACCACCGCCTCCGTCTATCCGCAGCCGGCAGATATCCCGGAACCGATCCTTGCGAGTTTCGCTCAGTCGCTTGAGGCCAAGCAGAAGAGGACGGTCCCCAGCGGGGCGATCACGGTGTTCATCAGCAAGAAGGAAAAGCGGCTTTATGTCCGCCAGCACTTCATTCCGCTGTTCAGCGCACCGGTCACTTTCAAGGACGAGACGGCAAATTTCGGCACGCATGTCTTCTCCGCCCTCGCGACGGACGGCAGCAAGGACCTGCGCTGGACGGTGGTCAGCATGCCGCAGGAATTGCCCAGGACCGAAAAGGTCCAGACGCGGATCGAGCTCGATCGCCGCGGCCGCCAGATCGAAGTCCCGGTGAAGCCGCATGGCAAGGCGCCATCGCCGATTCCGAGCCTCGGCGCTGCCGCCGTCCTCGATCGGATCGAGATTGCGCCCGAAGTCGTCGAGCGCATCTCCGAATATGTCTCCGCCGGGGCGTCGCTGATCGTATCCGATCATGGTCTCGGCAACGAGACCGGGCTCTATACCGATTTCATTGTTGTGACGCGGTAAGCGAGATCAGCCGAATTCCGGCCACGCTCGATCTGCGTCAGACATCAACCCGCACATCCGCACCGACAAGCCCGCGATCCTTCGCGAGCTTTGCGGCAATCGCGGCCACCGTATCGAGCGTCGGTGTCGAGAGCTTTGCGGCACGCGCAAATGCGAGCGGCGCAAGCATGATCTCGGCGATTTCCATCGGCCGTCCCTGCTCGTAATCCTGCAGCATCGACGCCTTGTGATGGAGCAGCTTGGCGATCAGTTGCTCGGGATCAAGCCCAAGCTCGTAGCCATGGGCGGAGGCAATCGCCATCATCTCGCGCGCAAGCCGCCGGTAGATTTCCGACATGGCCCTGTCCTTGCGCGCACCATCCGACGGACTGGAGGTGACAAATCCGAGACCAGATCCGCTGACATTGGTGACGAGTTTCGTCCAGACCGCGGTGCGGATGTCGCCTGGATCGGGAGAGAGGATTCTGGCGCGCTCGAATTCCTGCCGAAGCGCAGACAGTGCCGGCACCTCGCGTCCGGCGATCGCAGCGACTTCCAGCCTGTTGTGTTCGGGCGAGTTGTTCTTGATGACACCCGACGCCTCGACCTCGTTCGCCGAGTAGATGATCCCGCCGATCACCTGATCCGGCCTCATCGCCGCGAGGAACGTCTTTGCCAGATCGAAAATCGGAAGCGCGGGCGGCGTCGGATGCGACGCCGGCAAGCCGACCGGATACCACCACGTCATCCCGTTCTGCGGGAAAATGACCAGCGTGTCCTTACCGACAAGCGGCGCGATCTGAGTAGCGATCGCAGGCAGCGCGGTCGCTTTGGTCGCGACAATCACGACGTCCTGCGGACCGAAATCACCCGGTGTGTCGCTGGCAGCGACATTGGCGGACAATTCCTCGCCGCCCGTCCGAAGTTTCAGGCCGCGGTCGCGGATGGCCGCAAGATGGGGGCCGCGTGCGAGCACCGACACATCGTGGCCGGCGCGCGCAAGGCGAACGGCGAAATGCCCGCCACTCGCACCGGCTCCGAAAATGCAGACTCGCACGGTCCGTCCCTATTGCTTCTCGATCTTCGCCGTCTCGACCGCACCACGCCAGAATTTCAGATCTTCGGCAATCACGCGGTCGAATTCGGCCGGTCCCTGCGGCACCGGGACCATTCCGAGCGCAATCATCTTTTCTTTCACGTCCGGCATGCGCAGGGCGTCATCAAGGATCTTGTAGAGACGTTCGAGGATGTCTTTCGGCGTGCCGGCCGGTGCAAACATGCCCACCCAGGCCGTCGACACGACACCCGGCACGGTCTCGCTGATCGTCGGCAAATCTGGCATGCCGTCGTAGCGCTTCGGCTCTGCGAGCGCGACGAGACGCAGGCGACCGTCCTTCACCAGCGGCATCACCGACGGCAGAGTGGCAAAGCTCATGTCGATATGCCCGCCAACGAGAGCCTGCACCGCCGGCGCACCGCCCTGGAAGGGAACGTGATTGATCGAGATTCCGGCCTTGGTGCTCAGAAGCCCGCCGGCGATCTGATGCGCCGAGCCGACGCCTGCGCTACCGAACGTCAGCTGGCCGGGCTTCTCCTTCGCAAGGCGAATGAGATCCGCGATTGACTTGATCGGCGATTCGGAGCGCACCACCAGCGCAAGGTAGGTTTCGCTCAGCAGCGCGACACCCGACAGCGCCTTCACGGGGTCGAATGGATAGTTCTTCTGAATCGCGGGCGCCATCACCACCGGCGCGTTGACCGTGACGAGGAGCGTGTATCCATCCGGTTGCGCTCGGGCGACCTGCGCCGCGCCGATCACGCCTCCGGCACCGCCACGGTTTTCGATGATGACCGATTGTCCGAGCGCTTCGGTAAGCTTCGGCTGGAGGATGCGAGCGGCAGCGTCCGACAAGGCGCCCGCCGGGAACGGCACGATGATTGTGATCGGGCGTGTTGGATAGCTTTGCGCATGCCCGGTCAGAGTTCCGGCCAAGGTCATGCCAATCACGATCATCGATGCCAGCAGGCGTCTCATCGGTCCGTTTCCTTTTAGTTCTGGATTTTCTTGGTTCGGGGTTTCTTAGGCTTTCAGTTCTTGAGCGAGTGCGCGAGGCACGCTCACCTTCATTTCCAGCGCCATCTGGCCGAAGGCCTTGCCTTGCGGATCGATGCGGCGCGAGGCCATGCCGCCGCCGCCGAGAGCGTCTTCAAGAAGGAAATTGAACGCATTGATGCCGGGCGCCTCGAACCGAGTGACCTTGCCATGGACGAGGCCCTCGAAATGCGCAGCCATCTTTTCGGTCGTGACCTCACGACGGATCAGCGGCACGTATTTCGGATCGCGCGCGATGATTGCGATGTTGGAGCCGTTGCCCTTGTCGCCGGAGCGGGCGACGGCAAGTGACCGCAGATCAACCTCAACGAGAGCATCACCGGCGGCGGGCTCTGACGGCTGCTCCACCACGGGCTTCGGCGTATAGCCGCCCTTTGTCGGCACATTGACGGCGTCAGGCGCGGCGTCGCCGATCTGAACCGTCGGCGCAGGCATGGCCGCCTTGTCGATGAAGAACGTGAACAGCCGCACCACCGGCGTGGGCTTCGGGCGCCCGGAGAAAATCCCGGTCGTGCCTTGCGCAAAGCCAAGACCCACAGAACCGAGTTCGCGGGCGAAGATGTCGATCGCCTCACGATCCACATGATCGACGACAAGCCGCATCAGCACTTCGCGCGTGTGCCGTGCATTGGCCTTCGAAGCGTAAGCCGACTCGGAGCCAAGCGCCTCGATATGCGTCGCAGTGAAATCCGGAAGCTGGCGCTGGCGGAAATGCATCCGCGCGCGCGCGAGCAGCGCCTCGGCGGTTCTTTCAGCCTTGCGTACCGCATCGGGTCCGACGATCGAAACGACGGCAACGCCGCGCCAACCATCCTGGAACGTGGCGGAAACCTTGTATTGCGATGTCGGCGCATAACCCTTCGCGCCGGACACACGGACGCGGTTCTCGCCGACCTGCTCCAGCGTGACGCCGGTGAAATCGGCGACCACGTCGGGAAGCATATAGGCGGCAGGATCGCCGACCTCATAGAGCACCTGTTCGGCAACCGAGGCCGGCACGATCAGGCCGCCGGTATTGTCGGGCTTCGACAGCACGAAGCTGCCATCGCTTTTGCAGGAGGCGATCGGATAGCCGATATTGTCCCAACCGGGCACCTTCTCCCAGTCGGTGTGCACGCCGCCGGTCGACTGAGGCCCGCATTCGAGAATGTGGCCGACCAGGCTGCCCGCTGCGAGCCTGTCATAGTCGTCGGCCTTCCAGCCGAATTCGTGCATCAGGATGCCGAGGGCGAGCGCAGAATCCGCACAGCGGCCGGTGATGACAATATCCGCACCGCGACCGAGTGCCTCCGCAATCGGTAATGCGCCGAGATAGGCGTTAGCCGTCAGAAGCTTTGGCGGCAGTTCCTCGCCGGTCGAGGCTTCGCGCACGGTCGCACGCAACGCGTCGATGCGCGGCAACACATCGTCGCCTTCCACCACTGCGATCTTCAGCGAAAGACCAAGTTCCGCGCAGGCGGCGTCAAGTGCGCGCTTCGCACCCTGGGGATTGACCCCGCCGCCATTGCTGACGACCTTGATCCCGCGCTTGGCGATCTCCGGCAGAGACCGCTTGAGATAAGCCACGAAGTCGGGCGGGAAGCCCGCATTCGCATCCTTCATCCGGGCGCGCGCCAGGAGCGACATCGTCACTTCGGCGAGATAATCCATCATCAGATAATGGACATCGGCTGTCAGCAATTGCGGGATCGCCATGGGGCTGTCGCCCCAGGCGCCCGATGCACCGCCGATATTGACAATCTTCTCGGCCACGCCAGTGCTCCGCGTCAGTAGGATTTCGGCAACCCGAGTTCACGCTCGGCGATGAAGTTCAGCACCATCTCGCGCGACACCGGCGCAAGCCGCACCACCACGGCCTCGCGGAAATAGCGCTCGACGTGGAATTCAGCGGCATAGCCCATGCCGCCATGCGTGCGCACGGCCTGATCGGCGGCCTTGAAGGCGGCATCCGACGCAAAATACTTCGCCGCGTTCGCCTGCGAGCCGCAGGGCTGTCCGGCATCGTACAGCTCGGCCGCATGCAACGTCATCAACTCGGCGGCCAGCAGCTCGGACCAGTTCTCCGCAAGCGGATGCTGGATGGACTGGTTCTGTCCGATCTTGCGGCCGAACACCACGCGCTCGCCGGCATATTTCACCGCACGCTCAAGGCACCGCCGTCCGATGCCAATCGCTTCGGCGGCATTGAGGATGCGCTCCGGATTGAGGCTGTCGAGGATGTAACGGAAGCCGTTGCCATCCTCGCCGATGCGATGCTCCACCGGCACTTCGAGGTTGTCGTAGAAGGTCTGGTTCGAATTGACCGCGTGCCGGCCCATCTTCAGGATTTCGCGCACTTCGATCTTGGAGCGGTCGAAATCCGTATAGAACAACGACAGGCCATCCGTCGGCTTCTTGCACTCCTCGATCGGAATGGTGCGCGCGAGCAGCACGATCTTGTCGGCCTGCTGCGCGGTCGAGGTCCAGATCTTCTGGCCGTTGACGATGTAGCGGTCGCCCTTTCGCACCGCACGGGTCTTGATCTTCGACGTATCGAGGCCGGCATCCGGTTCGGTGACGCCGAAGCAGGCGCGCGCCTTGCCGCTGATGATGTCCGGCAGCCACTTCTTCTTCTGCTCCTCGGTGCCATGCTTGACGATCGAGTGCAGTCCGAAAATGTTGATATGGATGGTCGAGCAGGCGGCGAACGCGCCGGCCGAATGCGCGACCTCCTGCATCATGATGGCGGCTTCAGTGACGCCGAGACCCGCGCCGCCGAACTCCTCCGGCATCGCGATGCCAAGCCAGCCGCCATCGGCGATCGCCTTGGCGAATTCGAACGGGAAGGAATGAGTCTTGTCCTTCTCGAGCCAGTACTCATCGTCGAACTGATCGCAGATCGCTCGGATCGCATCGCGGATTTCGCGCCGTTCCGGCGTAGAACAAAGGGCGTCGAAGGTTTTCACGGGTCAGCTCCCAGTGCTGGTCTTGGTCTTGGTTGGTTGGGCTTCGGATGTCTGCGCGTGCTTTTTCTTGCGCGCCGGCAGGATTTCCTCGGTGTGTTCGCCGAGATTTGGGGCAAGGCAGCGGATCGAGGCGGGTGTCCGCGAAAACTTCACGGGGAACCGCGCAACCTTTACCCGGCCTTCGGTCGGATGCTCCATTTCGGAGAACATCTTCACCGCCTTGAGATGCGGATCATCGAACAGATCTTCGATCTTGTTCACAGCATGCACTGGAATATCGGCTGCGCGCAGCGCTTCGATCCATTCCGCCGTCGTCTTCTGCGGCAGATGGTCCTTGAGGTAGTTCCCAATATCCTCGGCGTATTGCGTGCGCGTTTCCGGCGACTTGAAGCGGGGATCGGTATCGAGGAGGTCGGGCTGGCCAGCCATGGTCGAGAACGCACGCCAGTGCTTGTCGGAATACACGACGAGCGCGAGGTACCCGTCCTTTGTCGGATAAGGTCCGCGCACGCGCGACAGCAGACGCTTGTACCCCATGTTGCCGATCGGCGGGACAAATGCACCGCCGCCCATGTGATCGGCGAGCACGAATTGCGCCATGGTCTCGAACATAGGCACTTCGATCTCCTGGCCTTCGCCAGTCACCGCGCGATGATGCAGGGCGCTGATGATGGAGATCGCGAGATAGAGGCCAACCACACGGTCACTGATGTTGACCGGTGCGTAGCGCGGTGCTCCGTCAATCGTCTGGAACAGACCGGCGATGCCGGCGGCCGCCTGCGTGAGATCGTCGTAGACCGCCTGACCCGCATTCGGACCATCGGAGCCGTAACCGACGGCAAGGCAATAGATGATGTTGGGCTTCACCGCCGAGATCGTGTCGTAGCCAAGGCCCAGCCGCGCCATCGCCTGCGGGCGCACATTGGACACGAACACGTCTGCATCCGGCAGCAACGAGAGCAGCGCCTCACGATCGTCCGGATTCTTCAGGTCGAGGACGACGCTGCGTTTGTTGCGATTGGCATTGAGATAGAGCGGACCCATGCCCTCGGTGCGGTTCGGCCCGATCCAGCGCATGGAATCGCCGCCCGCGTTTTCAATCTTGATGACGTCCGCGCCGAGATCGCCAAGGATCTGCGTCGCCGACGGCCCCATCACCACCGTCGTCAGATCGATCACGCGGATTCCCGACAGCGGGCCACGCGATGTGGGTGTTCCGGATGCTTTCATCCGGCGCCTCCGATTTCGCTATACCGAAAATAATGTCGCTATTTCGAATTTCTTCTATGGCCGCTCGCGCGCAGAGTCAATCTGACCCCTGCCAACTTTTGTTGGAGACGGCCGCCGGAAAGCGCCTTAGCGCGCTCCGCCCTCGCCGAGGGTCTTGCAGGCATCCGTCACAAGCTTGATCGCCTGATCGAGCTTCGCGCCCATGCGGGAAGTGGGGCCTGCGATCGTCACGATGTAGTCGGCGCCATGCCAGCGAAACAGCGAGGATACCGTCGTCGCATCCTCGACACTTTCAGCCCGATTGAGGAAATAGCCGCGGCGCTTCGAGGTCTCGATGTCGCTGCGCAAGGCCTCTTTCGAGCGAATGGTGTTTGCGGTCATAGGCGTGAGCTTCGCAGCCTTCAGCCAGCCCTCGAATTGATCGGACGGAAGGCTTCCGAGATAAGCCTTGCCTGCGGACGTCGCGTGCAAGCTGCGAACCTGGCTGCCGGCATTGACAATGAACCGCAGCGGATGGCTTGGCTCCAGAACCAACAGATACGTAGCGCTATTTTTGCTGCCCTTGGCCAGCGACACTGACTCGTCGATGGTGTCGCGAATCTTGCGCATCAGCAGTTCTGCGCGGACAAGGATAGGATCGTGCTCGGAGATGATCTTCGCGAGATTGAGCAACCGGACGGTCGGATAGAAACCTGCGCGCGGCCCCATCTCATAGAGATATCCACGCGCCACCAGCGCACGCAGTACATCATGGCAACTCGATGCCGGGATGCCCAGCAGCCGCGAGATATCGGACAGCGACAGCGGCCGGCGTTCAGCCGCAAACAATTCGATGAAATCGAGCGTCCGCTCAACGATCTTGGACATTCTCTCAGCGGCCCCCCGGAAGTCTTTCGCGCTGCATACAACGGTTCCCCGTGCGGAGCAAAGACGAACAATATTGTATTGCGGCCTGTCGCGAAGGATAATGCGCCATGACGTCCTCTACCGCAAAATCCGCACAACGCGCTTTTGAGATCCTGGAACTGTTCGGCGAACGACGAACGCCCTTGTCCGTCATGGATGTCGTGCGCGCACTCGACTATCCGCAATCCAGCACGTCAATGCTGCTCAAGGGGCTGCATGCGTTCGGGTATCTGAACTACGACAGCCGGCAACGCCGCTATTCCCCGACAGCGCGCGTGGCGCTTCTGGGAGCGCAGATCACCCGCGGCTTCTTCTTCTCCGGCGACCTTGCCAAGCTCGCCTACGACCTTCAGGCGCGGACCGGAGAAGAAGTGTTGTTCGGCATGCAGAACGGCGTGCACGTGCAATATATCCAGACACTGGAATCGCCGGCCTATGCGATGCCGTTCCATCATCGCTCGGGAACGCTGCGCCCGATCGGCCGCACCGCGACCGGGAAGATGTTGCTCAGCCTGAAATCGAATACCGAGATCGGCGCGCTGGTGCGGCGGATCAATGCCAACGATCGGAAACCGTCAGTCAATCTGACGGTGCTGCTTGCGGAGATCGAAGCGATCCGCGAATGCGGATACGCGGTTTGCCATGAAGAGGCGACACCGGGCGCAAGCGGCCTCGGCATGCTGATGCCTCCGCTCCCGGATCATCCGCCAATCGCCATCGGCATTGCCGGACGCACGGAACGCATCCGTGCGCGCCAGTCGTCGCTGATCGATGAATTGCGCGAAGCGGTTCAGGGCTTCGCAGAACAATCCGGCAAGACCGGTGGCGCCTCTGAAAGACAGCGTCCCGGCCGCGGCAATCACGCCGGGCTGTAGAGCCCCTTGTCAATCGCAAGCCGCGCGGTGATCGCCGCGAGTGCATCATAGGTCGGAACAGCTATGTCCGCGGCGCGCGCAAAATCGATCAGCGACACGACCATTTCGCCGATCTCCATCGGCCGCCCCTGCTCATAATCCTGCAGCAGCGATGGCTTGTGATCGAGAAGGCCTTGCAGCATCTTGTCCGGATCAAGTTCGCGGGCCAGCGGGTAACCATGCGCGGCCGCAACGGCCAGCAATTCGCGGACGATACGGATATAGACACCGCCGAGCGCGGGATCGGTCTTCGAGATTGCAGCCTTGTTGCGGGTCGCGAGCGAGATCGTTGAGCCGCTCGCAGTGATCAGCAGCTTATGCCAGACGGTCTGCCGGATGTCGTCAATCTCCGGCGCTTCAAGCCCAGAGCTTGTGAACGCGTCACGCAGCGGCGCGAACACGCCGGGCGCGCGTCCGTCAATCGGGCCGAAGTCGAGCCTGTTGCGGGCTGGCGAGTTGTTCTTGATGACGCCGGGCGCTTCCACTTCGTTCGCCGAGTAGATGATGCCGCCGGCAATCTGCGCGATGGTCATATGCGGCAGGAACCGGTCGGCCAGCGCAAAGACCGGCACGCGAGGCGGTGCCGGCTTGTCGGCCGGTAGCGCGAGCGGATACCACCAGCTCATCCCGTTCTGAGGGAACACGACCACCGTCTCCGGCCCGATGAGTGGCGCGATATTGTCTGCGACGGCGGCGAGTCCGGTCGCCTTTACGGTCACGATGACGGCGTCCTGAGGTCCGAGCGTCGCCGGATCGTCGGTCGCAGCCACCGACGCTTGCATGACCCGGTCCTTCAGCTTCAGCGTCAGTCCGGATGACCGGATCGCCGCAAGATGTGGGCCGCGGGCAACAACCGACACCGCATGACCGGCATTCGCCAGCTTCACCGCGAAATGCCCGCCGCTCGCTCCAGCGCCGAAAATACAAATGCGCAAGATCGGTTCCTCCTGTTTTCCTGCCCGTACGGGCCCCAAGCGGCGCCTTAATGTCAATCGCGACCGCGCTCCATCACTCCACTGATATCCGCTTCGCCGCACTCGCGGCATCCGCTTCTATTGATAGGGTGCCGCCTCCCGATTGCAGGAGTGCGACCCGATGCTGGTTTACGAGGCCGTCGCCAAGGCCTTTGTCGATGAGGGCTGTGAAGCCGTGTTCGGACTGATGGGGGACGGCAACATGCCGTTCTGGGGCGCGCTCGCACGCTTCCCCAATGTCGCGATCTATTCGACGCGGCACGAGGCAGCGGCCGTAGGCATGGCCGACGGCTATTTCCGCGCCACCGGAAAGCTTCCGATCGCAACCGTTACATGGGGACCGGGACTGACCCAGGCGGCGACGCCGCTGACCGTCGCCTGCCGCAATCGCACGCCGATGATTCTTGCGCTGGGCCAGCAGGGCAAGAATCCGAAGGACCGGACACAGTTCGTCGATCATCGCCGTTTCGGCGAGATCTGCGGCGCGCGCTATCAGGAAGTGACCAGCGCCGATACGGCCGAGGCCCAGATCGCGGAAGCATTCTACGCCGCGCGCGTACATCGGATACCGGTTCTCCTCGATATTCCGATCGATGTGCAGTTCAAGACCCTCGATTTCGATTTCGATTACAAGCCATCGCGCAATTTCATCCAGCCCACCGATCAGGTTGTCGCGACCGAAGAGTCGCTGCTGCCGATCATGGAAGCGCTGATGGCGGCAGAGAAGCCGATCATTATCGCCGGACGCGGCGCCCGCTGGTCCGGCGCGCGTGACGAAATCATCGCGCTCGGCGAGAAGAGCGGCGCATTGCTTGCCACCACCTTGCCGAACAAGGGCTTCTTCACCGGCGCCGACTACGACATCGGCGTCGCAGGCGCTTTCGCCAGCGCACCGACCGAGAAGCTGTTTGCCGACTGCGACTTCGTCCTCGGTATCGGCGCGGAGCTCGGCTATTTCACCACCGAAGGCGGCTTGCTGTTCCCCTCCGCCAATGTCGCCCGTATCGACATCAAGCCGGCACCCGACGAGATCGGCCCCCTGCCCGGCCTGTTCGCGCGCGGCGACGCCAGGAGCGCAGCGGCCACGCTGACCGGCATGCTGGAAGCGCGACAGGTCCGCAAGGCCGGCTATCGTTCCGCGGACACGCAGACGATCATGAACACGAGCCCCAAGCAGCTCGACAAGCCGACCGATGGTGTCGATCCACGCGGCCTGATGCAGAAGCTCGGCCGCGCGCTTCCGCCCGACGTTCGCATCGTCACCGGTGTCGGGCACTATCTCGGCTTCGTCGTGATGTATCTGCCTCTGCCCCGACAGGCCGAACAGATCATCACCTACCAGTTCGGCTCGATCGGACAGGCCCTGATTCAGGCTGTCGGCGTCGCGGCCGCGAAAGACGGCCGGCCTACGGTTCTGATCGAAGGCGATGGCAGCCTGATGGTGCATGTGCAGGAACTCGAAACGGCGCAGCGCGAAGGTTTGTCGCTCACCGTTGTCGTGATGAACGACAACGCGTTCGGCGCCGAAGTCCACAAGCTCCGGGCCAAGGGCTTCGAGCCATCGCTGGCCAAATGGTCCAACCCCGATTTCGTCGCGCTGGTCCGCAGCTTTGGCGGCGATGGCGTAGTGCTGACCGCCGAAGACGACATCGGCGCGGCGCTGAAGGCCGGCATCGCCAAAGGCGGCGTGTTCGTGATCGACGCGCGCATTTCGCCGAGCACGGTCAGCGATACCTATCGCAAGCTGCATTTCGGCCTCGAAAACCTCGCACCGCTGTTGCGTCCGTCATGAGGTGGGAGGGTGACATCACCGTTCCCGGTCGGCCGGAGGAGGTAATTGCTGCCTTCGCCGACATCGAGCGCATGGCGCAGTATCTGCCCGGCGCTTCGATCGAAGGGCGCGGCGATGACGGCAGCTATATCGGCGCGATCACCGTGACGTTCGGGCCGAAGCGGCTGGTCTTCCGCGGCAAGATGACGTCGGAGATGGATACCGCGGCGAGGACCGGTGCATTGCAGGGCCAGGGCTCGTCCGATCAGCGTGCCGCCCGCTTCAAGGTGCGTGTCACTTATGCCCTCCATGACGCGAGTAACGGCGCGGCGCAGCCATCGACCCGCGTCAACATCGTGTCGGTTGCGGAGTTGCAAGGCGTCCTGGAGGACTTCGCCCGTACGGGTGGTCCCGCCGTGGCCAAGGTCATCCTCGATGAATTCGCATCCCGTTTCGCCGCAGGCATGGCGGCAACCCAAGGCGCCGCCTCGGAAACGGCAGCGCCGGTCCCGACGCAAGCATTGTCGGGACCGGCACTGATGCTGCGCGTTGCAGGCGCGATGATCGCGCAGACTTTGGAGCGCCTGCGCAAGTTGTTCGGGGGGTGAATTAAGGCTGGATCATTTGTCTGTCATTGCGCGGAACGTCAGCGACGAAACAATCCATCTCACTTCACAATGCCGGATTGCTTCGCCGCGCTCACAATAACGTTCTATTGCGCAAGCTTGATCGTGACCTGCTTCAGGTAATTCGCCCAACGGTCGCTGTCGGCTTTCAGGCGTGCCCTTGCCTCCGCCGGGCTGGTCGCCACCACAGTCTCGGCCGTCTTCGCCAGCTTGTCGACGATGTCCTTCTCCTTGATCGCCTTGATCAGGTCGGCGCTGAGCCGGTCGGCGACAGCCTTTGGTGTACCAGGCGGAGCGAAAAAGCCGGACCAGGTCGCGACCACGATCTCGGGATAGGTCTCCGCGATCGCCTGCACATCCGGCAATTGCTTGAATCGCTCCTTGCCGGAAACACCGACGACCCGGATCGAGCCCGAGCCGACATGCGGCAGGATCGAGGTGATGGTCGCAACCACGACGTTGATATGTCCGCCAACGAGATCGGTCATTGCCAGTGCGACGCCCTTATAGGGCACGTGCTGCATCTGGACGCCGCCCAGCCGGTTCAGCATCTCACCGATGATCTGCTGCGGCGCGCCCGACGTGCCGAACGTGACCTTGCCGGGGTTGGCCTTTGCGTAGGCGATCAGCTCCGGAATGTTCTTCGCCGGAACCGAATTATGCACCGCGACCCCAACCACCGTCTCGGTCGACAGCGTCAACGGTGTCGCGGCCGCGGGATCGAAGCCCACATTCGGATACAGGAACGGATTGAGCGTCATCACGCCGTCGGTCGTAAGCACGAACGTGTGTCCATCGGGGGCGGATCGCAATGCCTGCGCGGTACCAAGATTGCCGCCACCGCCCGGCCGGTTCTCGACCACAACAGGCTGCCCGAGCATCGGCTGAAGCTTCTGCTGCACCATGCGCGCGAGTGAATCGATCTGTCCGCCCGGCGGATAGGGCACGATCAACGTCACAGGCCCATTGGGATAGGACTGCGCCTTCGCATCGGCCGTGACCGATAACGCGAGCGCGATCATCATCAATGCGGACAGACTGGATTTCACGTCGTCTCCTCCGGGAAACTGTCGCGCGCCAGGTGATTGACGGCGGCAGAAGTCTCTTGTTGTGTGGTCTCAACAGCCGCCGACGATCAGCGGGGCTCGATACAGTACGGTCGTTCCGGCGCGGCAGATATCATAATGCTGATATGTCGGAACGGCGCGCGGGAGGTGAACGATGAGTGCGCGAATGCAGGTCTCCTACATCGGCGGTTATATCGATCCGGGTTTTGACCGCACGATCGAAGCCTGCCCCGACCTGTCTCTGGTGCGGATCGACAAGTCGCAGAGTTTTGCCGCACTGCACAGCACACTCGCCGCATCGCATGCGATCCAGATCGATTCAGCACGGCTCGATATCCCGGAGCATCTGCGGATCGGCCGTGAATTCCTCACGCAATGCCCGCAAATCCTGGTGGTTTCGGCAAGCGGCGCCGGTTTCGATGCCATCGACGTCTCGGCCTGCACCGATGCCGGTGTGATTGCGGTGAACCAGACCGGGGGCAATCGCGAAGCCGTAGCCGAGCACACGCTCGGCATGATGCTGTCCCTGACCAAGCGCATCGGCGAGACGGACAAGGCGCTCCGCACCGGCGATCCTGTCGATCGCATCGCGTTCATGGGCGACGATCTGTATGGAAAGACCGTAGGCATTGTCGGCTTCGGCAACACCGGCACACGCGTCGCCGAACTCTGCGCCGGCCTGTTCGCGATGACGGTCCTTGCCTACGATCCGTATGTCGGTGCGAACGCCATCACCGCGCGCGGCGCGCGAAAGGTCGAGCTGGACGAACTGCTTCGGGCATCCGATTTCGTGTCACTGCATTGTCCGTTGACTGCCGAAACGACGCGCATGATCGGACAACGCGAATATGCTGCGATGAAACCGCGCGCATTCTTTGTCACCGCGGCGCGCGGCGGGATCCACGATGAGGCGGCGCTATACGAGGCCCTGAAATCGGGTCACCTCGCAGGCGCGGGCCTCGACGTCTGGGAACAGGAGCCGCCGCCCGCGGACCATCCGTTGCTCACGCTGCCGAACGTGATTGCAAGCCCGCACACGGCCGGCGTGACCCATGCCGCGCGCCGGCGGCTTGCCCTGATGGCGGCAGAGCAACTGATCGACATCCTGCGCGGCGGCCAGCCGCAGCGCATGCTCAATCCCGAAGCGTTGCCGCGCTTCCGTGAGCGTTTCGACAAGGTGCTGGCGCAGAGGTAAAGCCCAGCACTCGATATTTTCACGAATTACGCGCATCGCGTCAGGAGCGATTGATGAAGGCTGGCATTGCATCACCGAACGGGGTTGTCCTTCAGGATGTGCCGGAGCCAACACCGGGGCCGCACGACCTCCTCGTGCGCGTAAAGGCAGCGGCCCTGAACCGCGCCGACCTGGCGGCGGCAAAGAGCGGCCCTGGCGCCGACGCAAAGCCGATCGGAATCGAGTTTGCAGGCGAAGTCCTGGAGGTTGGCGAAGCAGTGCGTGACTTCCAGCCTGGCGATCGCATGATGTGTCACGCGACCGGCAGCCACGCCGAACTTGCCCTGTGCGACCACCGCCGGGCGCTGAAGATTCCCGATGCCATGAGCTTCGAGCAGGCCGCGATCCTGCCTGTCGGGCTCAACACGCTCCACAACGCACTCGTCACGGCGGGCCGCCTCAAGGCCGGCGAGACTGTGCTGGTGCAGGGCGCAAGCTCGGGCGTCGGGATCATCGGCCTGCAGATGGCCAAGCTTCTTGGCGCAAGGCTTGTGATCGGCACCTCAACCAACGACGTGCGGCGCGCACGCCTGAAGGAATTCGGTGCGGACCTTGCTCTCAACACCGCCGACCCGGATTGGCCGGAGCAGGTTCTGGAAGCGACGGGAGGCGAAGGCCTGCAGGTGACGGTCGACATGCTGTCGGGCCCGACCGTGAACCAGACCATGCGCTGCACCGCCGTGAAGGGCCGGATCGTCAATATCGGGCGGCTCGCCGGCGCCAGGGCAGAGTTCGACTTCGAACTGCACGCACGCAAGCGTATCGACTATACAGGCGTCACCTTTCGCACCCGCAGCATCGAAGAGGTGCGCGACATCATGCTCGCGATGAAAGACGACATCTGGGATCATGTGATCTCGGGCCGCATTCGCGTGCCGATCGACAGCAGCTTCCCGCTTTCGCAAGTCCAGGAGGCGCACGCCTATGTGCGCGCGAACAAGCATTTCGGGAAAGTGCTGCTGCTGCCGTAGCGGCTCGTCATGCGCACAGTGAGAGTAACGTTAACGCGCGCTGGTGTTGGAATGAGCTGGGCTCGATCGGTATGGCTTGCCCATCGATGACCGAACGCGATCGCCCAACCGTCCATCCATGACTGCCCGAGACAACGCGCCCGCTCTCAAGGCGCAGACCGAACAGGACACGTATTACTGCGTCGATAGCGGAGACGGGACGCGGACGAATCCATTCTGGCTGACGGATATCTCGGCAGGCGGCGCACGACTGATGGGGCGCAATGTCGCGAACAT